>DATNFX010000028.1:0-13139 GCA_035606195.1 Pyrinomonadaceae bacterium | reverse complement strand
GTGTGGTAATAGTCAAGACGCATTGTCGGCGTCGTCGCAAGCGCCGTGAAACAAGAAAGGAGAAGGATAGCCAGGAGCAGGATTAGTTTGTTCATAGCCGGATAATACCGAGGAAAATGGACGAATGTCACCCGTGCGAATCTGTGTAACATGCTATACTCTTGCGATTTATGGCTAGTGTCCTTGAGATCATACCGCTCGGTGGTATCGGCGAGTTCGGAATGAATTGCATGGCGGTGCGCTACGGCGACGAGATGTTGATTCTCGACGCCGGGATGGGCTTTCCCGAGGAAACAGCTTACGGCGTCGACGTTTCAATTCCGAATTTTGGTTTTCTCGAGGAATACAAGGACGACATCACCGCAATCGTTCTTACGCATGGTCACGAAGATCACCTCGGCGCGCTGCCTTACTTACTCAAGCGATTCAACGTCCCTGTCTATTGCTCACATTTCACGGCGGGTTTAGCCGAAAGCAAACTTGAAGAGCACGATCTGCTCGGCGATGTGTTGCTGCATCGAGTCGAGCCGAGAGACATCGTCGATATCGGAGTGTTTCAGGTCGAGTTCATTCGCGTTTCCCACTCGCTCGTCGATTGTTTCTCACTGGGAATCAAGACTCCCGTCGGCACGATCATTCACACAGGCGATTACAAAGTTGACGAGACGCCTGTTATCGGCGAGCCGATAGATCTCCGATCGTTCAGGCGATACGGACAGGACGGCGTTCTCGCTTTGTTGTCTGACTCCACGAATGCGACGGTTCCCGGTCGCACGCCGTCGGAACGTGCGGTGATTCCTGCCTTTGAAGAGATCTTTTCCGAAGCGAAGGGACGGATTGTTGTTTCGGCATTTGCCTCGTCGATTCATCGTTTACAGATCGTGCTAGACGTGGCGCAGCAGTTTAATCGTCATGTTTGCGTGCTTGGTCGCTCGATGCAGAAGAACGTCGAGGTTGCGGACCGGCTTGGTTATCTCGACATTCCTGACGGCCTCATCGTGTCGCTGAACCAGGCAAAGATGATGAGCGACGATGAAATCGTGTTTCTCGTGACGGGTTCGCAGGGTGAGGCGCGGGCGGCGCTTTCACAGATGGCGACGCAGAGTTACAAAGGGCTGATGATCGAGGAAGGCGATACGGTCGTGCTTTCCGCGCGCATCATTCCGGGCAACGAACGGTTGATTTCGCGCATGATCGGTTTCATCTACAAGCGTGGCGCCAACATCATTGAAGAGAAGCGACGGTTGGTTCACGTCAGCGGTCATGCTTCGCAGGAAGATATTCGCATCATGACTGAAGCCGTGCGTCCGAAGTTTGTGATTCCAATTCACGGCGAGTACCGGATGCTGTTTCGGCACAAGGAGTTTGTCAAAAACCATCTGGGCTACAGGGAAGAGAACATCATTTTGATCGAGAACGGCGACGTGCTCGAGCTCGACGGCGAACGTGCTGCGGTGATCGATAAACGTGAAATCGGACGGACGTTTATCGACGAGAGCGGATTCAAGGAGATCGATAGTGAGACCGTTCGCGAGCGGAAGCAGCTTGCTTACGAGGGAACAGTGATGGTTGTTGTTACAGTCGATCAGGAGACGGGTGAGCTTGACGGCGAGCCGCGGATCGCGGCGCGTGGCGTGCGCGGCTTGAGTACTGGAAATGGTTTTGGAAACTATCTGCTGGCGGATGCGAAGCGAATTGTCACCGCGGCGGTTGCCGGCGCCTCCCGGCAGACACTATTGGATGAAACGCTTTTGAAGGAACACGTGCGCGTCGAGTTGAAACGCTTCATCCAGAAGCAAACCGGCGCCAAGCCAGTCATCACGCCTGTGATCGTGCTTATTTAATCCGTGTCATCTGTGGCTTACTGGTCCAGCAAAGTAGTGATGATCACCGGCGCCTCTTCCGGTATCGGGAGGGGTCTGGCGCTCGAGATCGCCTCGCGTGGCGCTCATCTGGGCTTGTTGGCCAGACGTGAAGACCTGTTAAACGAGATCGTCACCGAAGCGAGAGCACGGAACGTAAAAGCAGTTGCTGCCTCTGCGGATGTGCGTGACGTCAAAGCCGTCCGGGAAGCCGCGGACCGTTTTCGGCAAGAGCTTGGTCCAATCGATATCCTGATCGCGAATGCCGGTATCGGCACATCCGATCACGCGACCCGACTGACGCCTGAGCACGCAGCGAATGTCATCAGTATAAATGTTCTCGGAGCGGTGAATAGCGTGGCCGCCGTTCTGCCGGAAATGGTTGAACGCGCTCAGGGCCGCCTCGTCGCGATCTCGAGTCTTGCCGCCTATCGAGGTCTCGCCAAGTCTGCCGCATATTGTGCGAGTAAGGCTGCACTGACTGCCTACTTCGAGAGTCTTCGGATCGACCTGCGACATACGGGCGTGGGCGTCACGATCGTCCATCCGGGTTTCATCAAGACTGACCTGACGTCGGGACGCGGCGCGAAGATGCCGTATCTGATGGAACTCGAAACGGGTGTGAAAAAGATTGTTTCAGCGATCGAAAAGGAAAAGGCGATTTACGCTTTTCCATGGCAACTCGCAACCATCGTGCGCGCGAGCATGCTGATGCCGCCCGCGATGTACGATTGGATTGCGGAAAGAAACTCGTTTCGGGAATGAAAAGCATTGCCAAATCGCCGATTTCCGATTGCCAATTCGTCGCGTCTCAGGCTCATTAAATTGGCAATCGGCAATTGGAAATCAAAACTATGACCATTCTTCAAGCTATCGTCCTCGGCCTGGTTCAGGGCGTCACAGAATTTATCCCGGTCAGTTCAACAGCACATCTCGTTTTCGCCGCTCGTGTTCTTAATCTCTACGGCGGAGTTGACAAGACGTTGCAGGCAGAACAGACGACCGCCACCATCGCCGTCATTCAACTCGGAACGCTACTCGCAGTTTTGATCTACTTCGCGCGAGACATCATCAACATCCTGCGGGCCTTTATTACCGATCATCTTGCGCTGTTGCGTGGACGCAGCGAAGAAGGCCGGCCAAAACTCTCAAAAGACGCGTGGCTTGGCTGGCTCGTGATTATCGGATCACTGCCGGTCGGAACGGTGGGTTTGGCTCTGAAGAAGATTATCGAAGGTCCATTCACGAAGAATCTCTGGGTGATTGCGACGATGATGATCGTTGTCGGAGTGTTGCTGATGATTGCCGAGCTGGTTGGAAAAAGAGATCACGGTATGGACCAGTTGCGGGTGTCGGACGCGCTCGCAGTCGGCTCGGCACAGGTGCTCGCGCTCATTCCCGGCTCGAGCCGCTCGGGCTCGACGATCATGGCCGGCCTGTTCTCAGGTCTGACGCGTGAGACGGCCGCGCGGTTTTCGTTCCTGCTCTCGATTCCGGCGATCGCGGCGAGTGGATTGTTGGAGCTTAAAGAGGCCGTTACCAAGTTACCGCCGGGCAGTTATGGATCGTTAGCAGTCGCGACGGTGGTTTCAGGCGTCGTGGGCTATGCGTCGATCTGGTTCCTGTTGCGATATCTGCGGACGCACTCGACGAGTATCTTCATTGTCTATCGTGTGATTGTCGGGATTGCGATTTTGGTGGCGTTGGCTATGGGGTACATCTCGGGAAGCATTTGAGCCACGGATAACACGGATCTTTAAAGCCGATAAACGCGGATCAGCAGTGTGGTACACTGACGTTATGAGTGAGTCTTCCCAGCGACCACGAAGTCCGCGAGTACCGGTCGAGTTCGCCCTGGATGTTGAAGGAACCGACGCGTCGGGACAATCCTTTCAGGCCACAGCCAAGGCCACCAAGATCAGCCGCGGCGGCGCAACGCTCCTCATCGACGTTGATGTGCCGGTTGGTTCCACCGTGCAGCTCGTGCCACAGTTTGGTGGTAAGCTAACGGCCGAAGTGAATGGTTCCTGGATCGATGATATTGATGGTAACAGGCGCATCGGCGTGAAACTGCTCGATGCGAATGGATGGTTTGCCGAGTAAGTGAAAGTTAAATGAAAGCCAAACGCTGGATCGTGCGAGAGCATGATGCCGAAAGGGCCGCCTCACTGGCACGCGTTCTGGGTGTCTCACCAATCCTGGCTGCTCTTCTCATAAAGCGAGGATATGCCGGCGAGCGCGAGGCGCGCGTCTTCCTGTCTCCAACTTACGATCAACTTCATGAGCCGTACCTCATGCTCGGCATGAAGGAGGCCGTGGCTCGTCTCAAGCATGCGGTTGAAGCGCGTGAGCCCATCCTGATCTACGGCGACTACGACGTTGACGGAACAACCGGCACCGCCGTTCTCTTGCGTGCATTAAAACTCCTCGGCGCCACGGCCGGTTTTCACATTCCACATCGCTTCACGGAAGGCTACGGCATCCAGCAGGCGGCACTCGAGAAAGCACTCGCAGACGGTTACAAACTCGTCGTCAGTATCGACTGTGGCATCCGCGCTCACGAGCCACTTTACTGGGCGCGCGACAAGGGCCTCGACGTAATCATCACCGACCATCACCTGCCGGACGAGAAGGAAGGCGCGCCACCGGCTTTCGCAGTGCTTAATCCGAATCAGGTTGGTTGCGAATACCCGGATAAAAGCCTTGCCGGGGTTGGCGTCGCTTTCAAACTCGTACACGCACTGTTTCGGGAATATGGCCGTGAGTCGCAAGTCCCCGCGTTCATGAAAGTTGTGGCAATCGGAACCGTGGCCGACGTCGCGAAACTCACCGGCGAAAACCGCACGATTGTGTCCATCGGTCTGAAAGATCTCGCTCGCGTTGCTAACCCCGGTTTGCGCGCGTTGATCGATGTCGCCGGTTGCGGAGACGGCAAGGGCATGACAGCATACGACCTGGGCTTTCGGATTGGGCCACGTATAAACGCTGCGGGACGCATGGACGCGGCCAAGGCCGTGGTCGAGCTCTTTGATACGCGCGATTCGAATGTGGCGCGCCATCTCGCGAACCATCTCGACGCTCGCAACGAAGAGCGAAAGACGGTGCAACAACAGATCATCGATCTGGCTGTCGCTGAGATTGCAGACCCGGAAGAGTGTTATGCGGCGGTGATTGCAGGCGATGGATGGCATCGTGGCGTGATCGGAATTGCGGCGTCGAAGATAGCCGAGCGTCTGAACCGGCCGTGCGTGGTGTTGTCGGTTGACGGTGAGATGGCCCACGGGTCAGGACGAAGTATCCAGGCCTATCATCTGCTGGATGGTCTGACGGCGTGTTCGGATTTGTTTGAGAAGTTTGGAGGTCACTCGCACGCTGCCGGAATCACGATTCGAGCGAGTCGCATCGACGAGTTTCGCAGGCGACTGAACGAACATGCTGCGTCGCGTTTGACCCGCGACGATTTGGAGCCGTCGATAGACGTTGACCTGGAACTGTCGCCCGACGCGGTGACGTTTTCCACGGCGCGAGAGCTGGACGCACTCGAGCCTTTTGGAGCAGGAAATCCGCGTCCTATATTTGTGACGAAGAATCTCCGGTGTTTGTCGGAGCCGGCAGTGTTGAAGGATCACCACTTGAAGTTGAGGCTTGCGGGTCCGCAGAACCGGCCGCTCGAAGCTATTTGGTGGAATTGTATTGAGAGTCCCGGGCAAACTCCGCAGTTGAACGGCAGCATCGAACTCGCCTATACCCTGGAGACTAGCCCCTGGAACGGTGACTTTCGCATGCAGTTGAACGTCTTGGATTTGAGGGTGGCTTAATCCACAGATTACACAGATAAGAGTTAAATCTGCGTAATCTGTGGATAACAATGAGAAGGGATGCAAGAGGTCAATCGCAAACGCGCCATCGCACTCGGTCTGCGTGCCAGAGTGCCCGTGATCACGCGGATTGCGGCGTTTACGCTGCTCGTGTCGGGACTCCTCGTCGTTGGTATCTCCTATTACAAACTGCGTAATACCTCCAGGTTTAAGGTGGCGTCTGGTGACCCGGAACTATCGAAGGAAGTGACGGGCGTTATCGAAGGCTACGAACGGCGCATCACGAAAAACGATCGTTTGTGGCTGCTCGTGAAAGCGTCGCGCGATATCACCTTTTCTGACGAACATCACGAGCTCGAAAACGTCAACATGGCGGTTTATCCTCCCGAAGGCGAGACACCCGATCAAATCTCTGCGTCCCGAGCGATCTACCAGCCCAAGACAGAGATTATTTCGTTCGTCGGTAACGTCAAGATCGAAACCAGGGAAAAACTGAAAGTCGCGACTGAGTCACTTGCATTCGATCAGAACAGCGGCATCGCACAAACTGACTCGCCCGTTTCTTTTGAGCGCGAGAACGTTTCCGGGACGTCGGTGGGCGCCGTTGTGGAACAGAAGTCCAAACGACTCGAACTTAAAAAAGATGTCCAGTTGACGATCGAGCCTGGACCAGGCGCTAAAGCATCGTCGCGCACGCGCCCGGTAGCGATTAAGGCAGCGCACGGCACGTTTGAACAGCTATCGATGCAACTCGCGTTTTCAGGTGGCGTCACCGTCGAACAGGAAAAGGACATCCTGAGTGGCGACAACCTGACTGCATTTCTCAACGAGCAAAAGCGATTGCAGAAAGCTGAGATCAGGGGCAACTCTTACATGCGTGTCATGGATCCCGGTCGCGCTGCTGAAGTCCACGCCGTCAACATGGATTTCTTCATGGACAAGGATCAGCGACTCGAACGGGCTTTGGCTTCAAACGATATCAAAGCGCGAACGCTCGAAGGCGATTCGGATGTGGAAGTCACGGCCAGTAATTCGCTCGACGCTACGTTCCAGGCTGCGGGCGACAGCAGTCTGCTGAAACAGATGGTTGCCGGCGGCCGGCCAGTGGTCACGATGAGCGCGCCCAAGTCGAAGGCAAATGATCCACGAGCAGCCACCAAGCGTTTGACTGCGAATGAAGTCAAACTCATCTGGCGCGTCACGGGGCGTGACCTTGAAAAGGCACAAGCAAATGGCGACGCGGAGTTGTCAATCGATCCCGTTGTGAGCAGCGCTCGATCTGAACGCAAAAAACTGAATGCATACCAGTTTGACTGTGACTTCTTCGAGGCCGGAAACCTCGCGCGCACGTGCAAGGCAACTGGCGGTGCTAAAGCGGTCCTCGATCCCATGCAGCCTTCCAAGGATCGCGGCACGCGCACGCTCACTTCACAAGATATGACGACCGTCTTCCTGAAAGATACTCAGGATATCGAGCGTGTCGATGCACAAGGCGATGGTAAGTTCAACGAGAACGATCGCAATGGGGTCGCCGCGAACGTTTCGTATATCGCGGCGGACGAGACGGTCCGGCTGCGCAATGGCGATCCGACTGTCTGGGACTCGCGCGGACGTACCAAAGCAACCGAGCTGGATAGCGATCTGCGAAACCAGGTCTCTTATGCTCGCGGCAAAACCACGACCACTTACTACAGCCAGGAACAAACAAACGGCGCGACTCCTTTTTCAAAAACCAAGAGTCCGGTCTACATCGCGAGCGACCGCGGAGAGTTTCGTCACGAGAGTGGGCAGGCGATTTATTACGGCAATGCTCGCGCGTGGCAGGACGACAACTACGTGCGCGGCGACAAACTCGTGCTCTACGTCAACGACAAACGAATGGAAGCCACGGGCCACGTCCAGACGGCGATTTACAACGCGAAGAAGACTGTGGAAAACAACAAGCAGACGGTGCCGGTATTCGCAGCCGCGGATTCGATGTTCTATTCAGATCCGGATCACACGATTCACTACGAAGGGAATGTCGATATCAAGCAGGGCACCGATCGAATGACGAGCGGTGTCGCCGACGTCTATCTCACCAAAGAAACAAATGAGATGGAGAAGACTGTGGCCCAGCGAAACGTCGTGCTCACACAGCCGAATCGAAAGGGAACTGGGGACTGGGTGGAATACACTTCGGCAAGTGAGATCGCCATTCTGAAAGGAAATCCCGCGCGTGTTGAGGACATCGAGCAGGGAAATACGGAAGGCAATCGTTTGACGCTCTCGATGAAGGAAGGTAAAGTCACCGCCGACGATGCTCGTGGTCCACAATCGCCGGGACGCGTGCGCTCAACCCACAAGATTCGAAAACCTTGAAGGCGTATCCACAGATTGCGCAGATTATTTTTGTTAATCTGCGTAATCTGTGGATAGCTGCTAAATGAATCCTTCGTCCGACAGCGCACTGCGCGCCGCCAAATTAGTGAAGAGTTACGGGCGCCGTCGTGTCGTTGACGATGTTAGCCTCGTAGTGGAGAAGGGCGAGGTGGTGGGATTGCTGGGGGCGAATGGCGCCGGCAAGACGACGACGTTTTACATGATTGTCGGTCTCGAACGTCCCGATGGCGGCAACGTTCTCCTGGGTGATCAGGACCTCACTAAACTTCCAATGTACCTGCGCGCGCGCCTCGGCATCGGCTATTTGCCTCAGGAACCTTCAGTATTTCGCAAAATGACCACGGCCCAGAATATTCTTGCCGTTTTAGAGACGACGGGTCTCAGGCGTCGTGAACAATTGAAGCGACTTGAGGAACTGCTCGAAGAGTTTGGCATCAGTCACGTCCGCAACACGCGTGGCGATGCGCTCTCAGGTGGTGAACGCCGGCGCACGGAAATCGCAAGAGCCCTGGCAACGGAGCCGCAGTACATCCTGCTCGACGAACCCTTCGCCGGCATCGATCCAAAAGCTGTAGACGATATTCAAAATGTAATACTCTATCTCCGAAATCGTGGTATCGGAATTCTCATCACCGATCACAACGTACGCGAAACTCTTGGCGTAACAGACCGCGCGTATATAATGGCCGAGGGTAAGATTTTTCGTTCCGGGCAACCACGCGAGTTGACTGAAGACGCCGAAGTTCGCAGATTGTACCTGGGCGAAAAATTTCGTATGTGAATGTTTACACTTTTGTGTCTTCTATGCTTCTTTGTGGCAGAGAATCTGCCATAGCGAACGCTGATCGGTTATAATCCTCCCGTGCGGTCAGAAGCCGCAACAATCCGAAAAGATGAAGTAGAAGTAAGACACTCGATCTGAGGAATGTCTCTTAAGTTAACTACCAGCCTTTCCCAACGACTCGTCCTGACGCCGCAGTTGCGCCAGCGAATTGAAATGCTGCAAATGACGTCGCTTGAACTGACCGACCTCATTCAGCAACAGTTGTTGGAAAACCCAGTACTCGAAGAAGTGCCGAGCCAGGAAGAGGTACAGGAGATCGCGGAGAAGGTCCTCGATCATCTTGCCAGTTCCGATTCAAATTCCTTCGAAGAGACCGCGCCGGAAGCCGGAACCCCGTCGACAAATGGCTCGGGTGACGCCGAAGTTTTGGCGAGCTTGCCCGCCTCTGACGGTGAAGGCGAAGCCGGCGAAGCGATTGCGGCTGCCGAAGAGGGAAGCGGGGAAGAAGGCGTTACTGACGAAGCTCAGCGCGACGCTTTTGAAGAAATAGATTTCGGACGCGAGTTTCAGGACTATCTCGATCCCGGTTACAAGACGCAGGAGATCGAGTACAAAGAAGACGCTCCTACTTTCGAACAGTTTCTTACACGACCACCATCACTCGCCGAACATCTCGAGTGGCAACTCAACATGAGTTCCATGGACAGCGATGTTCGTGACGCGGCGATCTGCGTGATCGGCAATCTCAATGCTGACGGCCGTCTCAACGCGACTAACGAAGAGATGGCTGCGATGGAGAAGGTTCCTGAAGAAGTAATGGAGCGTGCGCGACAGGAAGTCATGCGGCTCGATCCCGTGGGTTGCGGTGCGCGTGATGTTAAAGAGTGTCTGCTGGTCCAGCTCGAAGTGCTCGGTGAAAGCGACCGCCTCGCTGCTAGATTGATCAGCGAACACTTCGCCGACTTGCAACAGCACAAGTTGCCTCATCTTTCGAAGCAGATCGGCATCGACGTCGAAACGCTGCTCGAAGAAGTGCAGTTTATCCGCACACTCGATCCTTATCCGGGCCGTCGCTACTCGTCAGAAGAACCGATTCTGATCAGTCCTGAGATCTACATCGAGAAGCTCGACGAGAACGACGAAGACTATGTGATCTATTTTGCCGACGATGGCAGCCCGCGTTTACGTGTGAGCCAGCAGTATCAACAGATGCTGAGCCAGGGAGTCAGCAACGAGACGAAGAGTTTTATTCGCGAGAAGATGCGTTCGGCGGTCGACCTGCTGCGAAACATCGAACACCGCAGGCAAACGATTTATAAAGTCGTCGAGTCGATTGTGTCGCGCCAAAGAGATTTCCTGGACCACGGAGTGCAACACATCAAGCCAATGATGTTGAAAGACATTGCCGAAGATATCGGCATGCACCTGTCGACGGTTTCGCGCGTGGTAAATCGCAAATATGCGCACACGCCGCAGGGCGTCATCGAACTGCGCCGGTTTTTCACCGAAGGCATGCTCAATGAAGAAGGCGAAGAGATCTCGACGCGCATCATAAAATTGAAGATCAAGAAACTAATAGAAGAAGAAGATTCTCATAATCCCATTACCGATGATCAGGTTGTCAAAATACTGGCGAAGGATGGAATCAAGTTATCGCGCAGAACAGTTGCGAAGTATCGCGACCAAATGCAAATCCCCGGTTCTCGCGAGCGCCGTGCCGTCGTTTAACGCCCCTCGAGCACGCCGCGAATCAAGTTTAGTAATAACTTTGTTACCTTAAGCCTGACTCGCGATTGGTCAGGCCGGGTATTGCCATCTTTTTACCCTTTTCGAGGAGGGAGAGGCTGATGAAATTTGAGTACACTGGCAGACACGTTGAGGTTTCACCGCCAATTCGCCGTCATGTCGAGGATCATTTCAAGAAGCTCGATCATATTTTCAATGGCGACTCAACGCTGAACACGCACGTAATTATCGATGTCGAGAAAAATCGGCAGATTGGAGAAATCATCGTTACCTGGCGCGAGCATACGCTGACCGCCAAGGATACAAACGCCGACATGTACATGGCGCTCACGCGCGCGATGGCCAAGATCGAGAAGCAGGCAGTCAAGCTGAAGAAAAAGATTATCGATCGGAAACAGAGTGGAAGATCTGTGAGCCGCGTTGCGCCAGAACCCGACGGACAACTCGAAGCAACACCGCGCCCGCCGCGGATTATTCCCGCGCGTCGCTACGCAGTTAAACCGATGACGGCAGAGGAAGCCGCCATGCGACTCTCCGGCGAAGCAGCGCAGTTTTTAGTTTTCCGCGACGCCGACACGTCGCGTCTCGGAGTGATTTACAAACGGAACGACGGCAATTACGGCTTGATCGAACCGTAGCCTCGGATTAAACGGATCTCAAGGACGGATAAGGGCGGATCAAACCTTATCCGTCCTTTTCCGTGTTAATCTGTGGCTAAGATGACCCCCGATATAGTAATCATTACCGGATTGAGCGGCTCCGGAATGTCTTCCGCGACGAATGCCTTTCAGGATCTCGGGTACTTCTGTGTCGACAATCTGCCGGTCACGATGCTGCCGACGTTTGGCCGCCTGGTTTCAGACGATGACGAGAAGGGCATCACGCGCGCTGCACTCGTGATCGATATCCGCGAAGGTGGCTTTCTCGCCGACTTTGAAAAACAGCTCGACGCGTTGCGTAGCCTCGGATTGAAGGTGATCGTTCTCTTCTTTGAGGCTTCTGACGACGTCTTGCAGTATCGCTTCAGCGAAACACGCCGCCCGCATCCGGCAGAAAAAGGCCAGGGACTTCTCGCTGCCATCAGAGATGAGCGGCAGGCGATGTCCCTCATTCGCGCCCACGCCGACCAGATCATCGACACTTCGGATCACACAGTTCACAGCCTCCGCAGTTTCCTGCTCGAGCGATTCAGCCTCGACCGCCAGGGTGCGCCGATGCGTGTTCAGGTGATGAGCTTTGGTCATAAGTATGGCAACCCCGGCGACTTGGAGTTATTGTTTGACGTCAGGCATTTGCCCAACCCGCATTTCGTTCCCGAACTGAAACGCCTTTCGGGTCACGACAACCGCGTGGTGAAATTTCTTCGTTCGCAGGACGAAGTGAAAGAGACGTTGAGACGCTTTACGGATTTGCTTTCTTACCTGTTGCCGCTCTACAAACGTGAAGGCAAATCGTATGTGACGGTCGGCATCGGCTGCACTGGCGGCCGCCATCGTTCGGTGATGATCGCGAATGAGCTTGCGCGTGGTTTGCGTAAAGCGGGTTTTGACGCGCACGCATCACACCGTGACGTGCGCAAGCAAAATCGTGTACGGAAATCCGCGTGAATCCGCGGCTAAAAAATGACTGAAGCAAAAAAAGTAGCAGGCGTCATCGTAACTCACGGTCACCTCGCAGGTGAACTACTCGCTGCTGCCGAGATGATCGTCGGTCCAATCTCACACATCGCTGCTGTCTCGATCGGATGGCACGACGACGTCGATGCTGCACGCGACGAAGTGCAGCGAGCGATCACGCGCGTGTCGCAGGGTCGCGGCATTCTGTTGTTGACTGACATGTTCGGCGGCACGCCCACAAACATTGCTTCAATGTTTTTGGAAGAAGGCTCCGTCGAAGTGATTACGGGAGTTAACCTCCCGATGGTGATCAAGCTCGCCACCGCGACCGCCGAAGAATCGCTCGGCGAGATTGCGCCCAAGATTCGCGATCAGGGCCGGCAGGGAATTTACCTCGCGGGCGCCCTCCTGGCAGAGCCACCAACCAAATCCGGAGCTGATTGAACTTGGCTGAGCGCAGAATACAGGTCACCGGTCGCCTCGGTCTTCACGCACGCGCGGCAGCCAACCTCGTACGCGTGGCGAGCCAGTTTCAAAGCAGTCTCACGATCAAACGTCTCGACGGCAATGCTCAGGCAGACGCGAAGTCGATTCTCAGTATCCTTACGCTCGCCGCGAGTCGTGGCACCGATTTAAAGATCATCGCCGATGGAGTTGACGAGCAGGAGGCGCTCGACGCAGTTGTCGGTCTCTTTTCGCGTGACTTCGACGAGACTGACAAAGGCGGCGGCGAACAGGTTGCTCGAGCTACAAAAGAACTGCGTTGCAAGGGCCTGGGTGTCTCGGATGGGATGGTGATCGGTCGTGTTCTGCGTTTGCAGGAAGGCACTCCCAACGTCTATCGAGCTGAGATTGCGGAGCCCGATCTCGAACGTGAACGAAGACGTTTCCGCGCTGCTGTCAGACTGTCGCGGCGACAACTCGAAACCAT
>DATNFX010000027.1:0-6649 GCA_035606195.1 Pyrinomonadaceae bacterium | reverse complement strand
GTTGATGGCGCGACAGGCGTTGGCTACAAGCGTCGATCCACAACGTGAGGAGTGGAAGATAAAACCAGTTGGCGGCACGCTGTCGAGTTGCTTCTCCAGTTGCAGCAGTACATCGAACTCCGTGAATAGCTCACGGCGATTACCATCCGTCTTCGCGCGCTCGACTGTTTGTTGAAAGAACGGCTCCGTCAGACTGAGGCCCGACATATCCATCCACCACAGCCCCGGACGTCCCTCGACCACGACCGCATCAACCGGTAACATCCCTTTAAGATCCGCGTTCATCCGCGTGAATCCGCGGCTAAACTCGATCGATGCCAGGGAATCTTCCCGAAGCTCTGCAAGCAAAACAAGCAAGGCGATCCCGTGTAAATGTCTGGCTTTGATGATGCCGCCCGGAGGGCCTCGATTCTCTTTTGCAATTGGCCTGACGCCAGTGCTGTGAACTTCTCGTAAGCCGAAGCAAACGACTCCACATTCAAATCCGCAATCACGTCGCTCTCTTCCGCGGCGCCTCGAAATCCCGACAAGTTACAACACAGCGACAACCGTCCACGGAAATCGATGTTCATACTCACGCCAGCAAGCGGAGCGCACGGCGGACGTGTTTCGTCGATGTTGTAGTAGCCGACATCTAAACGGACACTCATCTTGAAGATGCGCGCAAGTATCGCGATCTCTTCTTCTACTGCACGCTGCTCGTCGAGCGTCAACACTGCGGTATGAGTGACGGCGTCTGAAGTCGGCATCACGTGTGCAAAGTGCAGCGACGCAGCACCCATTCGCGCCGCAAAGATCGCGATCTGCTCGATTTGGTCCACCAGATCGCGACGTATCACGATCTTGATTCCAAACGGCAGTTTCGACATGTAGCAACGAGTAAACGCGCGCACGAGCCGATCGAAAGATCCATTACCACGCCAGCGATCGTGATCTTCACGCGTTACACCATCCAAGCTAAACGCGACGAATGAAACCGCAGCGCGATTTGATTCGAGCCCGGGCCAGACGCGTTCGAAGTGCCAGCCGTTCGTAACAAAGCTGACCGTCAAACCAGCGTCAGAAATGGTCTGCAGCGTTTCCTCGAACTGCGGATGAAGAGTTGGCTCGCCCCCGGTGAAGTTGATACGCGTCACATTTGCTGCTGTCCGTGCTTCGTCGATCACGCGGCGCAGAAGTTCGAGCGGAAAGAATTCGGCGCGCGAGGTGTAAAGATTCTCGTCAGAACGAAAGCAGTAACTGCAATGGAGATTACAAATATTGGCGAGCTCCACGCTCAAACGTCGTGGACCATAATCGCCATCGAAAGAAGTCTCGGTATCCATCAGGCTTTGCACAAGGAGTCGGAAATCCCGCCCACGGCAGTGGGCGGATTCGTTCAAGTCCTTTCTACACACGCATCTCTTAAACCGATTGCAATCCCGCTCCACGGCAGTGAGCGGATACTTCAAGTCCTAACTATTTATCCTGTTCGCTTTGCCTCAAAAGTCGAATTCCACGATTGGATAGGGTCAGTACAGGGAGCGGTAGCGACCTGGTCAAACAATAGAAGTCAGGAATCATTAGAAAATATCGCATGCTAATCACCGACCAGGGTCGCTACCGCTCCCTGTATTGACCCGATCCAAGAACGACTTCAGACTTTTGAGGCAAAGCCATCCTGTTCCATAAATAGTGTGGACTTGAACGATCCGCCAACTTCCGTTGGCGGGATTCAAAACTCATCAGAAGAGTTTTATATAGACAGGACTTGAACGAATCCGCCCACTGCCGTGGGCGGGATTCACGACTCTTTGTGCAAAGCCTGTCCATCAGTTCTGACGTGATAACAAGTGTGACGCGAAACCCGGTACGAGCAAGTCGCGACCAGCAGCGAGATCGAAGCCGATTGCTTGTCGTGCAAGTGCCGAAAGGACTCTCAGATTATCACTTGCAATAGCCGTGTCGTAAGTGGCCCACGGACACGCCCTGATCAAACGCATCATCGTTTCGGTTTGCGTCAGTTTGCTCAGCCGGGATTCCGACTCGTTATTGAGACTCGTAAAGAGCACGAGACCGGGGAATACCTTTGGTGTTCGCCGCACGCCAAAGACTGTGTCTGGCTCGAAGCAGTGCTTGAGCGCATCCCCGGTACTCGTCGCAAAAAAACTGCGAAAACCGCGCGCTTCAACAGCTCCTTCGTCGAAACTCAATAGCAGGTCGTCATCGGAAAGATATGACCACCCAGCCGACGCCAACTGCACCGCAAGAGTCGATTTACCACTGCCCGAAGGTCCCACAATCAACACGCCTTTACCGTCGCGTGGATCGACAACGCCGGCGCTGTGCAAATCAAATAATCCAAAACGCCGCAGCCCCGCGCAAACTGCAAACGACGTGGCCCTGGCAAACATCGCATCTCCAGCACGAGGCAGTTCGGAGAGCGAAACGTCTATAGTCAGCGGCGCACCATTTTGCAGATGGACCACTGCATTGCCGAGCAGCAGGTAGAAATCGGCGCCGTCCGTGTAGCATTTGCCACCTTCAGCAACATCGAAGTGGTTCAGGTCACGATTGATTTCTCGCGCTGTTTCACCGGAGGAGAAATTAATCCGAATGTCGGGCGATCGGTGAGGTTCTGGGACGGGAGTAAGTTGCCATCCGGCAAAAAGATCTACGATCAGATTACGTAGTTTCTGATCGTTGCTCTCAATAAATAACAACCGACCGGCGACCGAATAAAAACCCTGGAACGCCGGCCGGTCAAAGACCTGAAAAACTTCCATGCAGCTGGAAATTCTATTCTTAGTTGGTCACGCCGCTGGTCGCTGATTGAAAGAACGTAGTCGCTTCAAGGACATCAACAGGAACAGAGATTGTCGGTTCGACAAACGCTTTCTTAATTTCGGCGCCCCCTTTTACCTCATTGTGCAAACCAGCGATTTCTTCGTTGATAATCTCGTTTTGCTTAGCCAATGTTTAGCCGCCTCCTCGAGTCATTGTAGTTAAATATAATTGTCTTGATCGATTCATGGCAACATAAAAGTTGGGCCAGGCTTCGATGCAAGTTGTCTTACAACTTCGGTTTCACTGAGCCACTTTTATTGGCTCAGCATAAACCAACCGCAAAGCTCGTTTTTCGGCTCGTGTAAGATCGGCTCGAACGAACAGCCGAATATGGGGGGACAGTTGCCGAACTACATCCTCTACTGGGAGTTTCGAGATCTCAGCGTCGACTTCCGTGAGATTCTGCGTCTGAAGATCAACGGGAATACCAAGCTCTTCGCCAATCTTTAACAACACCAGAGACAGTGGCTGCTTTTTTGCCTTAACCGAAAGCAGCTTATTCTCATAAGTGATGCGAAGAGGATGCTCCTCGGCTTTCTTCTTTGCTTCTTCTTCTTCGGGTGAGACGCCGTCTTCAGTGTTACCTTCGATTAACATCGACTGGTTTGTTCCAGTCACTATTGCTGTCGCCGGTGGCTCACTCTGATTGGTATCGTAAAGAAAAATGCCGAGAGGTTTTGGCGGCTCACCGGAACCAGTATCGATCTCGTAATCAACGTAAACTGACGGCGACATCAACTGCAGCGCAGGCTCGAGAGTCAACTCACTAAACTCGACCGTTATAAATTCATTCTGTCGTTCCGTCCCGAGGAATATCGGCACCTTGAGTTGTTTGGAGAGTGCCTGTGACACATCGGACATCTTCGCCTTATCGGCTTTGAGTGAAATGTTGAGGAGGGGAGTCTTTTGGACGGTCAGCACAAACGCAGGCTTTTTCGCGTTTCCTGGTTTAGTTTCTTTCGCACCCTGCTTTGTGTCCGTTTCCGCAGCAGGTCTTTGCGCGAAGGCTAACGAAATTGCCGCAAAACAAAGCAAAGCGATCAAGGTAGTACGCTTCGCATAGTGAAAGAAAACTGTGCGTTTCAAAACTTAATGCCTTTGTCCTTAGCGTGTTGAGCGGTTTCGCTCGGGCCGACTGACCGCGCTGTCGATGAGTTTGAAAGCTAACACGGACAAACAAATCCGTCAAACTTTAGTATCAAAAAAGCCACGTTTTAACAGGCGAAACGGGCGTGACAGGTAGTAAGCGAAGGTCAAACTCTGAGGCAGAGAATGCGCGCCGAGATCGCCGTCGGTGGGTCGCATCATGAAAAGAATATAACGCGCCCGTGCGCCAAGAGTTTTCCGCACGCCGATGTTGTATTTGAAGATCTCGCTGGAGGTGGCGGGCACGTGTGTGCTGCCGTTGAAGAGGCGTTCGATAATGGTGTCAGCCAGCGACGACAAGCGTTGATCTGCATCACAGCGTTGCTTTACTTCTGCGGGTACTGGCGCGTCAAGGAGGCGATATGCGAGATGCACGCCCAGCAGAAACATGCGCTCCGTGTCGGCGAGTGCGGAGCGTTTCAGGAGCGCGGTCCAGTCGAGTGGTTGTCTCTTGATCAGTTCCGCAATATCACAAATCCAACCGAGGCGTTCCCAAAGATGACGAGAGCCGTGCACGCACAACGAGAAGAGCAAATCTTCAGCTGAGAAAGTTTTGACAGGCGTCCCGTTGAGATCGACCGTGATGAGATCCTGCCACAGTCGTTCGCCGTTTACGGTTGATGCGAAGAGATGTGGAGCGACTTCCCAATGGAGCTCGATTATCAACCGGTGATTGTCGCGCGAGAACTGCATGTTGTGTTGTGTGCGTAGCAAGAATTCCTGCTGGTTTAGTGAAAGCGACTTCGACGAAGTGTAACCTTCGGCGAGCAGGATCTCGCGCGCTTTGAGGACGTCAGATTTTTTGACGATCACGTCGAGATCGACGAAACGACGCAAAGCGATGTCGCCGTACGCGAATAGACCGAGGACTGGGCCTTTATAGGGAATCGCCTCGATGCCTTCATCACGAAGTGAATTGATTAAGCGGCAAAGCTCGGCAGTGAGTAACGTGTTGCGGGCGGAGTTTTCGACGTAATGCTTTTTGAGTTTGTTGAGAAACTGCTGCGGTACGAGATCTGAACCATGTTTTTCAAGCTGAACATAGATCAGCGGCACGATCGAATGTCGCCGCGCGAGCTGAAACAAATACTCACAATCAATGTCACCCGTATTTCTTCGCGCACAGCAAAGCAGTAACTCAGCCGCGGATTTACGCGGATAAAAATTACTCATTGACCTTCAAAACGGCGAGGAACGCTTCCTGGGGAATCTCGACGCGCCCGACTTTCTTCATCCGCTTCTTGCCTTCTTTTTGTTTCTCGAGCAGCTTTCGTTTACGCGTGATGTCGCCGCCGTAACACTTGGCAATAACGTTCTTCCCCAGCGCCTTGACCGTCTCGCGCGCGATCACTTTATTTCCAATCGCGGCCTGGATCGGCACTTCAAACAATTGCCGCGGGATCAATTGCTTCATCTTCTCAGCGAGAGCGCGTCCCTTTGGTTGAGCAGTGCCGCGATGCAGAATCAGCGACAACGCATCGACCGGCTCGCCTGCCACCAACACATCAAGTTTTACGAGATCGCTTTCCCAGTATCCGGCGAGATTATAATCGAGCGAGGCATAGCCGCGTGAAACTGATTTGAGTCTGTCGTAGAAGTCGAGCACGATCTCATTAAGCGGCAATTCGTAAGTGAGCATCACGCGATTCGAAGTGATGTACTCAAAACCTTTTTGCAGCCCACGTTTCTCTTCAAGCAGCGGAAGAATGCCGCCGAGATGTTCATCAGGCGTCAGGATGACGGCGCGAATCACCGGTTCTTCAATCCTCGTGATCCGGCCCGGATCGGGCATCTTCGCCGGAGAATCAATCTCGATCACCTCACCGTCGGTCGTAGTCACACGGTAACGGACGCCCGGAGCAGTCGTGATCAGATCAAGATTGAACTCGCGTTCCAAACGTTCCTGCACGATCTCCATGTGCAGCAAGCCGAGAAACCCACAACGAAATCCGAATCCCAACGCTGTCGACGACTCAGGTTCGTAAAAGAACGACGCATCGTTCAATCGCAGCTTGTCCAGTGCGTCGCGCAACTCTTCGTACTGCGCCGTGTCGACCGGATACAAGCCCGCAAACACCATCGGCTTGATTTCCTGGTAACCGGGAAAAGGCTCTTTCGTCGGGCGCGCGGCTTCAGTCACGGTATCGCCGATCTGCACGTCCGCGACAGCCTTGATCGAAGCAGTTAGAAAACCGACCTCGCCGACACCTAATTCGCTAATCGGGGTTGGCGTCGGTCGATTTACGCCGAGAGTTTCAACCTGATAATCACGACCCACGTTGAAGAAGCGGATCTTCATTCCCGGACGAATGGCGCCATCGATAACCCGAAACAGCACGATCACACCACGATAGGAGTCGTACCAGGAGTCGAAAATGAGCGCCTTCAGCGGTGCGTTTGGATCGCCTTTCGGAGACGGCACGTCGCGCACGATCGCTTCGAGAACCTCGCCGACGCCCTCACCGGTTTTTGCGCTGGTGAGAATCGCGTTGTGAGTTTCGAGTCCGATGAAATGTTCGATTTGCTCGATAGCTTTTTCAGGTTCAGCGCCGGGCAGATCGATCTTGTTGATAACGGGAATCAGTTCGAGATTGTTTTCGATTGCGAGATATGTGTTCGCGAGCGTTTGTGCTTCGACACCCTGAGAAGCATCCACGATCAATAACGCACCTTCACA
>DATNFX010000026.1:0-12594 GCA_035606195.1 Pyrinomonadaceae bacterium | reverse complement strand
GCCGTGGCGTTCGAGCGCAGCCTCAAAGATTTCCTTGACGCGTTGCCAGCGTTGCGGATCAGTCTTGCTCATTCTATTTCTCGCCACTGAGCTCGCGATGCAGCCAGGCTTTGGCCATGCTCCAATCGCGCTTCACCGTGGCTGGTGAGATTCCCATTACGGCGGCGGTTTCTTCGACAGTCAGGCCGCTGAAGAAACGCAGCTCGACTACACGGCTCTGTTGCTCGTCGATTTCTGCCAGTCGATTCAGCGCTTCGTCCACGGCTACGACGTCCAGATCCTGGCTCGCTACCGCGACATTCGCATCCGCGAGTGAAACTCTGATGCCGGAGCCGCCGCGCTTGGCGCGCTTCTTTGTGCGCGCATGATCGACGAGTATGCGCCGCATCATCTGGGCCGCGATGCCGAAGAAGTGTGCTCGATTTTGCCACTGCACGTTCCGTTGATCCACCAGTCGCACGTACGCCTCATGAATGAGAGCGGTAGTTTGCAGCGTGTGTCCGGGTCGTTCTTGACGTAGATACCGCGCGGCCTGGCGTCGCAGCTCGTCGTAGATCGCGGGCATCATTTTATCGAGTTCTTCTTTATCTTTTGACATGGCAGACCCATCCACAGATTACACCGAAAGGAATTCCGTGCAATAGCTTGCCAGCGAATTGCTTTCAGCTTTTCCGGTATGCGGTCGTGGTTTTTAGATGATCAGCAAATCAGAACTAGGATTGACTTTCGGGCCGGACTGCAAGGAAAATGGGCCGCAGTTAGCCTAGGTTCCCAACCTCAGACTCGACGGCAGTTTAGACAGCTCTTACTAAACATGAATTTACATTTCCATCCCCCATCGCGCATTGGTCGGATTGTGCTCGTGCTCGCTGTCGCCTGTTTGCTTGCAGTTTTTGCGAGCGTGATTTTTGTCGGAGCACAAAACGCGGACAACAACCTTCCAATAGCAAACACAGCCGCACCGACCAGAGCCAGAGTCGCGGAAAGTTTCGGCAGGTTGCCGCTCAGCTTTGAGCTTAATAAAGGACAGATCGATAAACAGGTGAAGTTCCTGTCCCACGGACCGGGTTACGATCTGTTTCTAACCTCGACCGAAGCTGTTCTGCGAGTGCAAAAGCCGCGCACCATCCAGGCGGAGAAATCCAAGGATCAAGACGTGCGCGAAGGCACGGTCCTGCGCTTGAAGATGCTGGGCGCGAGCGCAACGCCTCAAGTTGAAGGTCAGGAGGAATTGCCAGGCAAAATCCACTACTTCATCGGCAATGATCCCGCGAAGTGGCGGCGCAACATTCCGACTTACAGAAAGGCGTATTTCAAAGACATCTATCCGGGAATCGACGTCGCGTATTACGGCACCCAGCGAGAACTCGAATACGACTTCGTTATTGGTCCTGGGGCAAATCCAAAACTCATCAGATTCAGCGTCGAAGGCGCAGATCAAGTTCGTCTCGACAAGACCGGAAAATTACTATTCAGTTTGAAGCACGGTGAAGTTTCACTGAACAAGCCGGTGATTTACCAGCTCGATGAAAACGGTAGTCGTCGCGAAGTGAAAGGCACGTATGTCGTTAACGGAAACGAAGTCAGGTTCAAGCTCGATCGATTCAACTCCGGCAAAGCTCTGATCATCGATCCCGTTCTCTCATATTCAACGCTGCTGGGGTCCAACAACAGCGACATTGCCAATGGAATTGCCGTCGATTCGCAGGGAAGCGCATACGTCACAGGCACGGCGGAGTTTAGCGGTTTCCCGACCACGCCCGGCGCTTTCCAGACTACTGCTGCCAGAGGCGGAGCATTCATCACGAAGCTCGATCCAACCGGGAGCTCACTTGTTTATTCGACTTACCTCGCGGGTGAGAGCAACAGCACTCGTGGTAACGGCATTGCTGTTGACGCAAGTGGAAATGCTTACGTCACCGGAACCAGCGAGGGAAACAACTTTCCGTCAGTAAACCCGTTAAAGACAACCAGCACCTTTTTTACTACTTCCGATGCCGCCGCAAACTGGAACAACCTGAACTCGGGATTGGTTGGAGATATCCAATCTCTCGCTGTCGCTCCAACCGCGCCCAACATAATTTACGCTCCGACAACAGACGGATTCTATCGGAGCACCGATGGTGGAACGATCTGGTCCAAGACGCCTTCGCAGGGCAGCAGCTCGCCGAGTTTTATCGGAGCGAACGGAATCGCTGTCGATCCGACCAACTCTTCGACCGTTTACGTCGCCTTTTTCAACAGCCTCCAGAAGACGACCGATGGTGGTAATACATGGACTGGCGTAAATACGTCACCGGTCGGCTTCTTTGACATATTCACGATCGTGATCGATCCGGTAACGCCGTCGACAATGTATGTAGGCGCGGGGAATGGTGTGTTCAAGAGTACGGATAGTGGCGCGAACTGGATCGTTCAAAACAACTTCGGTGTAGCGACCACTCCGAGTATTCGTACACTCGCAATCGATCCGACGGCCCCGTTAACGATCTATGCCGGCACTATTACCAACGGTCTATTTAAATCGACAAATGGCGGCGCGGTATGGACCGCAATGAATACGGGAATGACTGGTTCCGGTGTGACGAACATAGGCTCGATAGCGATCGATCCAGCCAGCCCTCAAACGATTTACACCAGCACCAGTCTTCCAGGCACTGTTTTTAAGAGTACCAACGGCGCAGCATCATGGGATCCACTGACGAACGGTGTGCCTTCAAGTGGGGTCGGCCGGATAGTGGTGAATTCTTCAGGCGTGTTTGCCTCGGTTTCCGATAACGGAGTTATCAAATCAACAAATGGCGGAGCGAACTGGACCAGCGCCAGTAATGGTCTTTGGAATTCAAATGTTCGTTTCCTGGTGTCTAATCCTGCTAATGCCTCCAATCTATACGCGGGCACTAATTCGAATTTTAACGCCGATGCCTTTGTCACTAAATTGAACGCCTCAGGTTCAGGCTTATTGTTTTCAACTCTGCTTGGCGGAAATAATGGCGACGTCGCCAACGGCATTGCAGTCGACGCAAACGGAAACGCTGCCATAGTAGGCTCGACGGACTCGCTTAATTTTCCGACTGTGAATGCTGTCCAGGGCTCACCCGGCTCGGATAACCGTAACGCGTATGTGACGAAGTTGAATCCAAGTGTGCCCTCGATTGTCTTTTCGACGTACTTGCGTGGCAGTGGATCCGACAATGCCCTGGCCGTGGCGATCGATAGCTCCAGTAATGTTTATGTAACAGGACTCACTAATTCCAGTGACTTTTTGACTGCGAACGCATTTCAACCAACATTTAGTGGGGGCTTCAACGGGGACGCCTTCGTCACTAAACTCACCCCTGCTGGCGCGCTGACTTACTCAACTTTTCTGGGTGGTAATGGTACTGACAACGGTCAGGGAATCACTGCCGATTCTTCTGGAAATGCTTACGTTACCGGATTTACTGATTCGACGAACTTTCCCACGAAGAATCCTATTCAACCAACCATCGGAGGATCTTCCACCGGAAACGGAGATGTTTTTGTAACGAAGCTGAGCAGCGATGGATCTTCACTGGTTTACTCCACGTACCTTGGTGGAGCAGGAAGCGATTTTGGTCCGGACATTGCTATCGACTCTGCCAACAACGTCTACATAACCGGAACCAGCAACTCTCTCGATTTTCCATTGCTTCCAGGTTCACTTCGCACCAAGAGCCCGATATTCAAGAGTACCGATGCCGCTTCGAGTTGGGGCAACGACAATTACGGTTTCGGTGGAAGTACGATCACCAGCATGGTCATCCACCCGACGCAGCCTTCAACCGTTTATGTCGGTACGGCCGTCGGCGTTTTCAAGACTTCCGATGGTGGCCGAACCTGGACGGCAATTAACAACGGTCTTACGAATCGCAACGTAACTGCGATGGTTATGGATCCGTCGGCTCCCAATACGTTGTACATAGCGATTGCTGGTTTCCAAACCATCACCGGTGTCTTCAAAAGCACGGACGGCGGCGCTACCTGGATTCAACGCAGTAATGGAATCGTTCACGCTGATCTCTCGAGTCTCGCTATCGTTCCTTCTGCCCCGAACACACTTTATCTGGGTGTGACTCCCTGCTGTTCACCCGGCAGTCACATTTACAAGACTACAGATGGAGCAGACAATTGGGCGCTGATACCAAATGCGCCGCCTGTAATTCCTTTCTCGATAGTTGTCGATCCGCTGAACCATTCGACGATCTATGTTGCTGACGCAGCGATCCCCGGCGCAGTTTATAAAAGCACAAACTCCGGGACTTCATGGAATCAGTCTATCGTGTCGCCGAATTCACCCGCTCGCTGGGTCGCTGTCAGTCCGCATACGGCGGGTTTAGTGTATGCGACTACTGACCAGGGGCTATTTCGAAGCACCGATGGCGCCGCTACCTGGACTCAGCTACCTTCCAGATTCGGCAAGATCTATTTCGATCCTGTGAGCCCTTCAACCCTTTATTTGTTACCGGCCAACTTCGCAACCACAAACGTTTTCAAGAGTACAGACAACGGGCAAACATGGACCACGGTAAACAAAGGCCTCGGTGGCGGTGTACCCACTGCGCTTGTTATCGATCCGCTGAGACCTTCAAACTTATATCTCGGCACAACGTCGTCATCTGTCTTGGAAGCCTTTGTCGCCAAGGTTAATACAGCCGGTAACAGTCTGGTTTACTCGACTTTCATTGGCAACCCTGCGTCCCCCGCCCCCATTCAACCTAGTCAAGCATTCGGAATCGCTGTTGACACTGCGGGCAACGCTTACGTCGCCGGCAATACCAGTTCACCGGGTTTCGCTGTTACTCCAAACTCGTATCAACCTTTCCTTCGTGGCGCCAGCGACGCGTTCATTTCGAAGTTGTCGACTTCGTACATCATCAGCGGCCGCGTGTTGAATAGTGGCGATGTGCCTCTCAGTGGAGCGGAAGTTGTGTTGAATGATGGTGGGTCGTTGACCACCGTATTGACTGAAAGCGACGGCTCTTACGCGTTTTCACGGTTGCGTGAAGGAGGCAATTACACAGTTAGTGCAAGCAAGCCTCACTTCACCATGACGCCGGCAACCCAGACTTTCAACAATCTCAACAGCGACAAGGTTCAGGACTTTGCTGCCCTGCAAAGTGATTCGCCGTTCTATACAATCAGTGGACAGATAACAGAAAACGGCGCCGTTCTACCGGGCGTCACAGTCACGCTAACCGGATCTCAGGTTGGACTGAGAACTACAGACAGCAGCGGTAATTATTCATTCGAGCTAATCGGCGGTGGCAACTACACCGTGACACCGTCGCTCCTTGGATTCAACTTTACGCCGGCAAGCGCAACGTTCAACAGCCTGAGCACGAGTCAAATCGTAAACTTCGCAGCCACGCGTCAGAGTTTTGTGGTGACGAATACGAACAATCACGGCGCGGGTTCGTTGCGCGAGGCTATTACGAACGCGAACGCCACGCTTGGCCCAGACACGATCACTTTCAACATTCCCGGTCCGGGGGTGAAGACAATTCTCCCGCTAATTGCGTTGCCTGACATTACTGAGCAAGTAATTATCGATGCCACTACGCAGCCAGGCTATGCGGGTACACCGCTGATTGAGATTGATGGCTCGTCGAGCAACGCCTCTGATGGTCTCGTAATTAAAGCCGGCGGCACCACGGTGCGTGGATTGTCTATCGGTCGCTTCGGTAGTAACGCGATAAATTTGAATGGATGTAACGGCAATGTGATTCAGGGAAACTATCTTGGCGTCGCTGCGAATGGAACGACCGCTCGCCAAAATAATTGGGGCATTCAACTGACGAACTCCTCCAATAACCTGATCGGCGGAACCACCGCCGCGGCGCGAAACGTTATCTCGGGAAATGGAAATAGTGCAATTGCCATCAACTCGGGCAACTCTAACGTCATTCAAGGAAACTTCATCGGAACTACAGCCGCCGGAACGGCCGCCTTAACAGCACCTTTCAGCAGTTTCGGCGGCATCAGGATTCCCGAGCCAACATCCATAGACAATCTCATCGGTGGCAGCGCGCCGGGAGCGGGCAATGTCATATCGGGGATTAGCAGCGGCTTTGCAATCTCCACTAGTGGAACCGGTACGGTTATTCAAGGCAATCGGATCGGGACGGACCTAAACGGCGTAAACAAAATTCCTAATTCTGGCGGTGTTTTAGCGACTGGCTCGAACATCCTTGTCGGTGGTACCACTGCCGAAGCCAGGAACGTCATCTCGGGTAACGGAGACGGCGTCACCATTCGCGGCGCCGGTAGTCGACTACAAGGCAATTACATCGGCACAGATATAACCGGAACACTCGCGTTAGGTAACACTGGTAGTGGTGTTATTGCGGGTGACGGTGCATTGATCGGCGGTACCACACCCGAGATGAGAAACATCATTGCTGCAAACAGTTTCAATAACGTGTCTCTCGGCAACTTTGGCGCCTCGGCGCCCGTCACCGTCCAGGGGAATTACATCGGCACGGACGTAACCGGCAGTCGCGCCCTCGGGACGACAAACATCGGCATTCTTATCGGCTCCAACAACAATTTGGTTGGTGGTGATGTACCTGGTTCGCGCAACGTTATTTCAGGAAACATTAATGGTGTGCAACTCGGTTTTTCATCGGTTGCTGGAAACGTCATTCAAGGCAACTTTATTGGATTGAACGCTACGGGAACTGCGCCTCTCGGAAATACGGGGCAAGGTGTTTTTATTACTGGCGCTGTCAATAACATAATCGGAGGCACGCAGACTGGCGCTGGCAACAAGATTGCTTTCAACGGCGGTGCCGGTGTTGCCATCACCGGTTCCGGCCAGGGCAACGCAATCCGCGGCAATTCGATCTTTTCAAACACCGGTCTGGGAATTGACCTCGGCGGAAATGGTGTTACTCCCAACGACGATAGTGATTTGGATTCGGGTGTAAATAACCTTCAGAATTTTCCTGTGATAACGGGCGTGTTGTCGTCAAGTAACAGCACGATCATTCAGGGAACTCTGAAGTCGCTACCCGGCATCACATTCCAGATCGACTTCTATTCGAATGCGGCTGTGGATCCTTCGGGAAATGGTGAGGGAGCCGTGTTCTTCGGCACAGCCTCAGTCAACACGAATGCTAACGGTGATGCCACCATCAATGCGACAATCCCCGCTGGTCTACCCGCCGGCCGCGTCATCACTGCAACAGCGACTGATCCCAACGGAAATACGTCGGAGTTTTCGGCTGCTGACGCGAGTGGCACGGCCGGTAGTGTGCAATTTACTGCGACCTCAATGCAGGTAATCGAAGACGTCGGGACGCTATCCGTAACGGTCGTGCGTACCGGTGGTACGACAGGTAATCTGAGCGTTGACTATTCAACTGCAAACGGCACCGCGATCGCAGGGCAGGATTACACGTCTACATCAGGCACGCTTACGTTCAACAGCGGTGAGACAAGCAAGACGATTCAGATCCCCATTACAAACGACTCCACGACCGAGACCGACGAAACGTTCACGGTTTTGTTGCGCAACGACGCGAATCTCGAGGCCGTGGGAGCACCGAGTACTCTCGTAGTAACCTTGCAAGATCGCAACACAACTCCAGTGATATTCATTAACAGCGTTTCTGTGCAGGAAGGCAACACCGGCAGTACCACCGAAGCATCGTTTATCATCAACCTTTCAGCTGCTACTGGGCGTGCAGTCAGCGTTAACTTTGCGACGACTAACCTGGCCGCGACCGGCGGTAACAAGTGTGGTACTCCGGGTGTTGATTACGAATCAGCGTCGGGCACTCTAACGTTTAGTCCCACTGTCACTGCGTTCGCGATTCCGATAAAGGTTTGCGGTGACAACAATGCGGAAGCGAATGAAAACTTCCGGATTGCTTTTTCGAATCCTATCGGCGCGGCGATCCAGGTAAATTCGGGGTTCGGCACAATCGTTGACGACGACCTGCTCGAGTTGTTGCTCGAGGAGTCTGGTCCGGTTCCGGGTCAGGCTGCGGCTGTTGACGCGTTGCTGGCAGTCAGGGATCCGTTCCGTGTTCAAGGTATTCCGGACTTTTGGCCGAACGTGGTGGATCGGAATACCCGCGTCGCGTTCTATGTTCGCAACCTGCAATTGAATCCTGGCGAGATGTCGTCGTCGGTGTTCGTCAGGTTTATAAACGGCTTTAGTGTGGTTGCGAGTGTGCCGGCCGAGGATGTGCGCCCGATTCCGAATTCCGAGTTTACGCAAGTGGTCGTGCGACTACCGAATAATCTCCCACCGAATACGTACACGATCCAGATCCTGGCGCATTCGAGGTTGAGCAATACCGGCACGATCCGCATCATCCCGTAGGTTTTAGAGGTTCGCTTCCTGTAGCTAAATTCGACGAGGGTATAGTCGCACGGCCGTATGTGTCTCAGGCTTTTTTTCGGCGTACTGGTTTGCGTCACCGGCACCTCAGCCCAGCTTGGTCCGCCCAGGGTCGAAGCTCGCAACGCGCCGGAAGTGCTTGTTGCGGTTTCACGGGATGGACAGATCGCTGCGGTCGCCAGGAGTGAAGACTCTCCCGCCAAACGCTTTGGCCGTGTCGAACTCTGGCAAACTGCAACCGGTGAGTTGCAACGCACAATCACCGGTTTCGATGGTCCAATCTGGTCGCTGACACTCTCACCTGATGGCAAATCCCTTATCACGCTCAGTACGGAGTTTCGTGAAACAAAGATCCAGTCTTCGGCGAGGGACCGCGATGAAAAGGTACAGGCGGAACTCAAGTGGTGGGATATCCAAACAGGAGAATTCATCAGGAAAGTTACGGTTGGGAATGAAGGTGTTGAAAGTGTGGAAGCAGCCTGGTCACCAGCGGGGGATACGCTGGCAGTGATCGAACGCTATCTAGAACGAGATCTTTCACAGTTCAATAGGAACGGCGAGTTCACTCCGCGACTCGCTCGTCGCGGCTTGGCGTACACTATGGAGGTGGAGCTGAAGCTACTTGATGGCCAAAATGGAAAAAAGCAAATCAAACTGGAAGACTCCACCCTCACGACGCGCGGCGGCACCGCCTGGTTTGCTGTTCGTCTCGAACGTCCGACTTTTTCACCAGATGGAAAAACCCTCGCGGCGGTTGTAAATCAGGACGTACAACTCTGGAGTGTCGACACCGGCAAAAAAGTTTTGTCTATCAAAAAGCTTAGCGGCGTACCCGCTGCAATCGCGTTCTCGCCGGATAATAAACAAGTTGCTGTCGCGAGCATTAAAGGCCGCATGCCTGATGGCGAGAGTGAGATCACGCTGTGGGAGGTTTCCACCGGAAAACAACTCAATCGCTTGGTGGGCCGCAATGACGCCGTTACATGCCTGCAGTTTGCGGGAAATGGACAAGCTCTATTGCTGGGAAGTCTGCAGTATGAAGCTGCCGGTGCCACAGGTACGGTAAAGATGTGGGAGCTGAATCGGAATCGCTTGGCCAGATTTAATGTTCACGAGGGCGAAGCTGTGTCGTGGTTAATGCTTCTTCCCGCGCAATATGGTGCGTTGTTGCAGTCGGGAACTGAGGTCGAATTGCGGGATTCGAGAACGTGGAAAGTCACACATTCTTTTGAACCGACTCAAGCTGGCGACGCCGAATCGATGCGTCACAGCCGTTTCCTGCTTTCGGCGAAGCGCGCCGCGGCGGTGTCTTTTTCCCGAGACGGCACGACTGTGTCGGCCCAGATTCCGGGCGAGGGAATCAGACGATGGGATGCAAGAACGGGGGGAACCAAAGACGCGATCGCCGGCGAGCGTCTCCCGGAATCGATTGTTGCCGTCTCACCAAATGGAGACTTCATCGCAGAGCTCACTGGTGAAGAAATACGTGTGACAGATCGTGCCAACCATTCGAATAAGCTGCTTCCGTTGCGCCTTGCTGATCCAACTTTACCGGTTGCGCTCTCTGATGACGGCCGCAATCTGATTAGCGCTGATGAAAGCGGTTCGATACAGGTTTGGGATCTTACTTCAGGAAAGGTTAAGAGAACGATCAATGCCGGAACAAAAGTGACCGCGCTGGCGATTGACGACTCAGGTCAGACGTTGGCATCCGCCCAGATAGACCGTTCGATTGTCTTATGGGACCTGGAGACGAGTGCGCCACTCGCCGATCTGAAGAAACACGAGGAGGTGATCAATGCGCTGGTGTTTTCGCCCGATGGCAGAACACTTGCAAGCGGCGGCGACGATCGCACCGCAATTCTTTGGGATGTTCCTTCACGCAGAGCCAAGCGAACGCTCAAAGGACACGACCTCACCGTTACGTCACTGGCCTTTTCTCCCGATGGACTCACGCTTGCAACCGGCAGCGGCAATGCCTCGGTCGTGCTCTGGAACGTCACGACCGGCAAACTCGACCGTGTGCTTCGTTAATTTCTGCCTCATGCCGAGTTCAGTGAAAGTGAACGGGATGCTGGATGGCTAGGTCTCACGACTGCGCTTCGACCGTAAGCTGGCCCTCGAAAACGATGACTGCCTGGCTTTTGATCTGCAATTTGCCATCAACCAATTTTACATCCATAAAACCCGTTCGCCTGGACGATTGAAAAGACTTCAATTTTGTTTTGCCTAGTCTGGACGCCCAATACTTTGCCAGAAACGTATGAGTACCGCCGGTTACAGGATCTTCATTTGTGCCGCTCCAGGGCCAGAAGTACCGCGAATGAAAATCGTAGTCGTCGCCTTCGGACGGCGCCGTAACCAGGACACCGTTGATGGAATTATGTGAGCAAAGAAGAGCAGTAAAATCCGGATCTAAATTGGCCAGTTCTTCTGTGTTTCCAATTTCCAGCAATAATATTTTGGTTTCCTCATTGTAGGCTGAGTTCTTGATAGCTTCTATTCCTAAAGCAGCGAGGAGAGCAGGGGGAGCATCGGCGGGCCGCGTCTCGTAAACTGGAAATTCCATTACGATGTGGCCGTTTGATTGCTTGGCGAACAAGTCCAGGTTCTGAATGTTTATAAAGTGAACTTCGTTCAATTTATGTATTGAGAAAATAGCTTTGGCGGAGGCCAGAGTCGCGTGACCGCATAATGGGATTTCCATCTTGGGTGAAAAATATCGGATTGCGAAAGCGTTACGCGAGTCCAGAGGTGAAAGAAAAGCCGTTTCAGAGAGATTCAGCTCCTGTGCGATCTGCAACATCCTTTCGTCGTCCAACTGCGAACCAATGAAACAAACACCCGCTGGATTGCCTTTGAATGGTGTGTCGGTGAAAGAGTCGACTATGAAGGTTCTTATTCTATGGTCTTTCATCTGTTCTTTGGCATACCAATCAAGCCGAAGATAATACATGAGGAGAGGTAAGTCCGAGTACTGATCGATCGTGCGTCCATCACTTCGGACGTTAGGGGCGAGATTCGCCCCGCTCGTAATCAAACCAAAAAGGCTGCGTGTCCAAGTAAGGTTCTGCTTTGCTTCAGAGTCCAGAATGTCGCTTGGACACAGTCAGAACCACCTCGCGGTAGCGGGTGGGTGCGCAGCCTTTTCAGGTTCGAACTTTTTTGAGCCCGTTTCTTCGCGACTGTCGCGTTTAGTCGTGAAGGAGGTTCTATGAAAAACAAAATTTATAGAATGATTGCAATTTTCGGTATGTTCCTGGGGTTGGCGATGATGAACGCGCAGGCGCAGGCGCCGAGCAAGGCAAGGGTTGACATCCCATTCGAGTTTTCCGCAGGGAAGACTACGCTGCACGCGGGTGTCTATAACATCAGGCGCATGTCGGCCGATGTTGTGACGCTTCGCAGCGAGGACAGCAAGTCGACGGTGATCCTGCACGCGCCGGTCACGCAAACCTCGAGCGATCCGAACGCGGTCGCGCGTCTGGTTTTCAGCAAGCAAGGCGAGGAATATTTCCTTTCGCAGATCTGGCTCACCGCTGATAGTGGACGCCGGGTTTGGATCGGTCGCGATGCGGAGCGCGTCGAGATTGCTTTGAAGCGATAGGTCCAATAGATTTGCCTCGCACACGTTTCCGAGGGTATTGTGTGCCGCGAGGTGAATCCTATGAAACGCATGCTGAAACATTTCTCTCTGATTGCGGCACTGCTCCTGGTCGCCGGCTCGGCGGTGGCCCAGGAGCGCGCAGCAATCCTTGCCGGCGCCGAGCTGACCCGCGTCGTTCCCACTGGTTTCTATTTCCAGGGCCTCAGTGCGCCAACTCAGATGCGCAATTCCGCGGCCGCACGCTTCGGAAAAGATCGCTACGTGATTTCCGGCCTGGTCGATACCTCCGGTTACTCCGCCGACGTGAGAGCGAAGTACGTTGGTTTCCTGATCACCGATTCAGCGATTTCACTCAACGGTGAGTCGTTACCTCCCGGCGCTTATGGTTTTGGTTTTGCGACCGAAGGAAAGATGACGGTGATGGATCTTTCCGGAAAAGATTTACTCTCGGTGCCGGTCACTAACGACAAGGCATTGCGACGGCCTCGCCCGTTGATGATGGCTGCGGATGCGGGCGGTGTGCGCCTGTACAGTGGCAAAGACTACGTTGTCATCGCTGCTCAGTAATACCAGCGATGCACAAGAAGTTTTTATCGATCTGTCTTTCTTTACTGCTTCC
>DATNFX010000025.1:0-28669 GCA_035606195.1 Pyrinomonadaceae bacterium | reverse complement strand
ATCCCGGGCGCTACACCTTCAAAGGCGTATGCCATTGCATTCACAACATCGCCGGTGTTGTCATCGCTGATGCAACAATCTAACGCGTAATCGATCATTGCAGTTGTAGCTTGCACTTCCTCGATATCGACAGCGAAGTCATCTGTGTGCGGGCAATTCTCATTGACACGGTTCTTATGCAGCTTGTGATCTTTGGATGTGAGTTTTTTACCAAGAGCGCAGTTCCAAACGGCCTCGAGAGCACGCTTAAGAATCGACGGATCACCCCATTCTTCTTCTTGGGAGAACGACTCGTAGACAGGAAGCCAACGCTCGGCCGTGGCCGCAGCTAATGCAATTCGTTGTTCACGTGTCCAGAGCTTAATCGTGTTGGTTACAAACTGCTGATAATCAGCGAGGCTGTGCAATTCTGGGTTTGACATAGCGGCGTCCTCAGGTAAGGTTTATGCAAGGGGGGAATTGGGATGTGAGGATAATACTACCCTCCGTGCACGCCTGGAAGAGTTATGAACAACACCATCGCCGCTGAGCTGCCAAAAGAAATGCAGTCGCATCACTATCCGATCCTGTTTCAGGTTGAGGAGAGTCACTGGTGGTATGTGGGGAGACGGCGGATTATTCAGTCGTTGATCGAGAGAATTTGCACGACGCTGAATAACCCGAATCCGAGGATTCTCGACGTCGGGTGTGGTACGGGAGCGAATCTCAAGATGCTTGCTGACTACGGAAAGGCGGAAGGCGTTGACATTTCTCCACAGGCAGTGGAGTTTTGCCGCCAGCGTGGTTTGGACTCGGTCACGCTCGGAGCAGCAGAGCAACTGCCATATGAAGATGAGTCTTTTGAAATCGTCACTGCACTGGACGTCGTCGAACATCTTGACGACGACGTTGCCGGATTGCGAGAGATGAGACGAGTCCTGCGACCGGATGGACGCATCCTTTTGTTCGTGCCGGCGTTCATGTTTCTTTGGGGTGTTCAGGATGATGTGAGCAATCACCGGCGTCGCTACACGTTGCCGAGTTTGTTGAAGGCAGTCGAAGCCGCAGGGTTTTCCGTCGAGTGTTCCAGCTACGCAAACATCAGCTTCTTTGTACCGGTGTTAGTCGTGCGTTCGGTGATGCGCTGGTTGGGTTTGCGCGCGGATACCGAATACGGAATAAACATCTCGCCGATGAATGGACCATTTAGCCAGTTGTTCGCTGCGGAGCGATTCATACTGAAACGCGGCAAAATTCCGTTTGGGGTTTCGGCGGTTTGTATTGCCCGGCGAGTATGACTGAGCTACCCACAGATTACAGAGATCTTTAATTGTTCATTTTCTGTGTAATCTGCGGATGGCTTTTCGTTTTCTGCCGAGATGAGAATCTGTACTTCAAGAGGTTCGAGCTGAACTCGAGGATCGCCTTTGGCTTTACGAACGAACCCCTGATGTCGTTGCTCTTGAAATGCACGGGTGTTTCACCAATCTTGAGACCGAGTTCGCGCGCGCGGATCATGATCTCCGCATCGGCAAACCAATCGTCGGATTCGAGGTGTAACAACTCGTACTTATCGCGCCGAATGATCTTGGGTTTGGAGTTGACGTCGCGGACTTTGAATCCGAAGAGCAGACTGAAGATACCGTTGTACACCGCCGAGATGAAGCGCCGATACAAACCGTCGTCACGTATGACGCGATACGTCTTCGCCATATCGAGATCTTCCAACTCACATTTCAGTAGACAGGCGATGATTGACTCGGGGGGAAATTGCCCGTCGCCGTCGATGACGCCGATGTACTTACCGCGAGCGGCGTCGAGACCCATTCGCATGTCCCATCCCATCATTCCCTGCTTGGGACGAATTACCGTGCGGATGTTGTCGGAGCCTGCGGCGAGTTTTTTGACGACTTGAGGAGTTTCGTCATCGCTCCCCTCGACGTAGTTTCCCACGAGCACGAGCTCCCACGTAAAATTGCAGCGCGACAGCGTTCGTTGCAAACGTTCAACGAAGGGAATGATATTCTGTCCGCTTCGGTAACAAAGGACTACTAGTGAAAAATGGGGCTCGGTCACGCTTCGATGTTATTACGTATTCCAATCTGGCCGCAACGACGGACGTCTTAATCAAACTTCATGCGAATTCTGGTTACCGGCGCCTCGTCGCCTCTCGCAGTTGGCGTGTTGAGGCAGTTGCTTTTGAATAGCGACCTGGAACTTTGGTGCGGCCGGCACCGGAAAGAAATTCCGCTCGTCGATCCGAAGTTGCACGTGATCGATTTGGACCTCGAATCCGGTTTTGACGAAGCCCTGCCCGCTTTTGATCTCGTCGTTCACTTTGCCGGAGTAACTCACGCTTCCGACGAACAGCAATACTGGAAGATCAATCTGGAAGGAACAGTTCGACTCGCTGAAGCATTGAGGCAAAGTGGTTGTCGCCGGTTTGTGTACATTAGTACGCGCTGTGCAACGCCAAGCAGTGGAGCATATGGCGAGTCGAAGCTTGCGGCAGAGCACGCGCTTCAGAAGTTGGACTGGGAGAGTTTACTGATCATTCGTCCTGCAGAGATCTACGGAGGTGGGAGCAACGAGGGAATCGATCGCATGTTAGCGATGGGCCGCCGGTGGCGAATCGTTCCGGCATTGTTTGGCCACGCAAATCTGTTCTTTGCCCCGATGTATGTTGACGACTTCTGCCGGGTCGCAGCCGAACTGATCCTTGAGCACCAGACCGGCGTGCGAATTGAAACTGTTTGCGGACCGGAGGATCTCAGCGGAACCGACCTGGCGTTGCGAATCAGCAAGCGTTACCGCGCAGTTCCCCTGCCGATGTGGTGGCCCGTCGTGTCGGTTAGTCTCAAGGCGTTGCACAAGCTCGGGATTGAGATCGTCAAGCCGGACCAGTTGACTCGTCTGATCGGTGAGAAAACAGGAACCGCCCAGACGAACAGTCCGAGGAAGCTCATTTCTTTTCTTTGATTGACAACCCAGACCAGCCTCTCAAGCGTCTACAGATTAGCAGTACTTCACCGTCTCCCCTCTCACTTCCAAACTCAAAAGGAGAGCAAACGATGAAGAAGTGCGTCCTTTTATTCCTGTCGCTGTTCGCGACGATCACCGTATCGGGCCAGGAAGCCGGTAATCGGATCTACGGCAACACTGGCTATTACGCGCAGAAACGACACCTGGAAATCAATACCGGCAACCTGGGAAACTCCAGCGAAGGCTATTCGATCGAGGCCAGCGTGCTGACTAACTTGAAACCGGACGCGTTCGTCGTCGTGTTCGGCGTCAACGACGACGGTTCAAACGCGTCTGCCAGTAATGAAAAGGTCAACACGAAGATCAGCAATCTGATTCAGAGAATGAAATCGTTGGGAATCGAGTCGAACGATGTGTTCATCGATTTCATTACCCAGAATCGCGTCTACGACTTCAAAGTGTCTGGCACACAGGCCACCGAGAATTTCACCGGATTCGAGACCAAGAAAACGGTTGCCATTCGTTACAAGCATCGCGAACTGTTCGAAAGGATCGTAAGCGCGGCGGCTGATTGCAAGATCTTTGATCTGATCAAAGTCGATTACATCGTCAGCGATTTTGAAGCGGTTCGCGCCGGGTTGTTCGATGCGGCTGTGAAAGTGCTCAAGAGCAAGGAGCAGAAGTACGCCAATGCTTTGGGTGTCACACTCGGAGTGGTCGGCCTATCGATTGAGAAATACGACGTAACGTATCCCGCAGAAGCATACCAGCGTTACCAGGCGTACGAGACTGGCGACGCGACTGTCTACAATGAGAATGGCACCTCGAGCCGCGTGGTTCAGCGTAAGGCGTTCACGTTTTACTATGAGCCGTTTCAAGCGAGCAGCTTCGACTCAGTACTTGCTCCCTTAGGACTGGAACCCATGGTCCAAATTCTCCATCTACTTGCGAATGCAATACCAAGTGAAACGATCATCGATGAGCTAACGGACTGCTTTGCCTGAAAGTCCGAAATCATTCTTGGATCGGGTCAGTACAGGGAGCGGTAGCGACCTGGTCAGTGATTGGGTCAACAATGCCTGAGTATCGCATGCCGATCACTAACCAGGTCGCTACCGCTCCCTGTACTGACCCGATCCAAGAATGAGCTTGACTTTTAAGGCCAGCCTTCCGGCGACCCAAATTTCCTGTCTCACACCGTGGTGGTTTTCCGAGGTGGTTCTCGCGTTAATAGTTGGATAGAAATATCAAATAAAAAACCAGCCATTACCCTCTCTTCACTTCTGAAAGGAGAATCCCATGGAGAACCCGACAAATACTAATCCCCCAACGAAACGAAACGTCATCTTGATTACCGTCGATCAAATGCGCTTCCCGATGAATCTTCCCCCAAACAAGTCAAATCCGATCTCCCCAGACCAGTTCGTTGAAAACTACATGCCAAATCTCTGGCGAACTCTCTGGAACCCCGGCGTCAAGTTTTCCAACTACTACACGGCTGCCTCCGATTGCACTGCCGCACGTGCAACCATCTACACCGGGCTCTATGCCTATCAAACTTATTCGATGCTGACGCTGATAACTTTCCCGTCCCAGGACATCATGCCCCCTTACGAGCCCGAGCAGTTGCTCCAGCCCGAACTGGACCATGAATTTCCAACTATCGGAAAGCTGATGAAGGAAGCACAGATCGATACTCCATACTTCGGCAAGTGGCACTTGTCATACCATGTCGCCGATCTCGATAGATACGGCTTCGATAGCCACACGCCGGATGGTGATTATGTCGGTTACGCCGGACAGGGACTTGACGACGACAACACGATTGCAATCGACGCCTCCGAATGGCTCAGGCAGCGTGCTGACCCCAGGAACCCGGACCACGATAAGCCTTTCTTCCTCTCCGTAAACTTCGTCAATCCTCATGACAAACAGTGGTTCTGGGGTGGAATGGAAGCCAACCGATTCAACGAGGTCTATAACCAGATACCCGGTGGTGAAGAACCTGCCCGAGAGTACAGGGAGATCGTAGGCGAGGCCGAGCCAGAGCCACACTACGCGCCGGACATTAAGACCGCAATTACAAACTGGCAGGACGAGCAGGACCTGGTGAGCAAGCCTAAGGCGCAGCGAGTCGTAAAACAGGTATTCCAGTATCAGATGGGCGGGATTTACGAATCAGACGAGCAACATAGTTACACTCCCGTCAAATCGCCGGTAGATTTCAACTATGCCTGTACACCTCTCTATCACGCTGAGCCAGGTCAACCATGTGAGAAGCACAAGGCCATCGCTCCGCCGCACTACTGGAGCAAGGCGCTCGACTCGTACATTCAATGTATGCATTACGTCGATGCAGCGATTGGAAGATTCATGGATCGTCTTCCCGAAGAAGTTCTGAACACTTCCATTTTCGTGTTTACTTCCGATCATGGTGAATATGGCAGTTCCCACGGGTTACAAGGCAAAGGCGGCACCGTGTACGAAGAAGGCATTCGCGTGCCGCTCATCGTCTATGATCCAAAGGGTGACTTTACGAAGTCAGCAACGCAGACCCGGACGCAATTATGCTCGAGTGTGGATCTGCTTCCAATGATCATGTCGTTGGCCCACGATGGCAGAACAAATTGGATGACAGACAATCCTGATTACGAACAAATGTATGGCAACCGTTGCGACCTGGTGAGTATTCTCGGCAGTACCGGTGCGTCGGGAAGACTTTATGCCATGCACACAACTGACGAGTTTGTGCCGGACGCGACCAACTATCTGCACGCTCCCTTGCACGTCATCGGGCAGATTAAGATGCAGGACGGCAAGAAATCGAAACTCGGAGTTTACACTCGCTGGGAGAAGGATACTGGTGAGTCTGAAGCAAGAGTGCTCAACCAGCCGGACGATCCTGAGGTCACGGAATTAGAGTACTACGACCTTAGTGTCGATCCGGATGAAATAGCTAATGCGTCTAAGAGCAACGAGGCAAAGCAGGCGCTTTCAATGCTCTTTGGTGGTAGCACACATGGTCTTCTCTACAGTGAATTGCAGGCAGCGCTTCCTGAAAAGTACAAGGAAGCACAAGCACGAGCCTATCATGCGTTGTTGACCTATGAGCGACTCGTTAACGCAAGTACGGAACAGTCAGACGCGGAGCTCGCTCAGCGTATCGAGGAGGAGTCTGAACGACGAGTAAAAGCAGCCTGGGCTCTTTAACTCGATCGAACGTACTGTAGGGGCGGCCCTCCGTGGCCGCCCGGCGTGGGACTCGATCCTTTGCGACATGATCGATCAGTCAATTGGCAAAGAGATCGATTCGACGCCGGGCGGCCACGGAGGGCCGCCCCTACAGTTCATCCTTTTAGAAACCGAGTTCGACGTAGACCCAGTTATGATCTGACAGTCGAACACCTTGATCTTCCGGAATGTCCCACAGTTGACTAACCGAAGGACATTGCTTGTAATTCCCGCCCGTCGTCAATGATTGCGGACACTGAGCACGACCATCAGGCACCGAGATCTTCGTCAGTGTTATCGAACCACTGTTAGCCTTGTACAGGATGAAGTCGATGCGCCGGGTATCCGACGTTCGAGTCGCCGTGCTGAGCGGCATATCGGCAACGGAATCTCCATCCCTGTCTCCCCAATTTGCTTCTGCCAGGCTATTCGTTAATCCGGTTTGCCACAGGTCACTAAAGCCTGCCCCAGTGAACAAATCAAACTGATACCCCGAAGGTTGTTTGGGAGTGTCGGTAGTCGTGTTCAAGTCTCCGAGGATGAATATAGGTAGATTACCTGTCAGAGTACTACCGATCCAATCCAACAAGTCGTTAATCTGTGTCACTCGTTGCACTGACTCTGTAGTACCGCTGTTATCTCGGCAACGTGAAGGACACAGGTGAACACTCACGACGTAAAACTGTTTTGAGTTATGAGTGAACTTGGCTGCGATGACACTGCGACGAATGTCCGAGAAACCGTCGTAGCCATAAATGGACGAACCGCTCGTGGGATTCACGCCATTCGCCAGATCGTGTTCGTACGTTGCGTTTACAGTAAGAGTAGATTTCGCCCAGATAGCGTTACCATCGCCTCCGTTAGCGTGCATCTTGGACTTGACTCGAGTGAACCCGCCGGCAGTAAAGGCGCTATCCCAATTCGGAATATCACCTATAGAAACTTCCTGAGCACTAACCAGATCACTCGTCGCTGTGATCTGATTTGCCTGGGTGCCGTAGGCAAAAGAGCCATCCGTCGATTGGCCGTGTTGCAAGTTAGCAGTGACCATCTTCAATGAAACACCTGGTTCTGGTGTCGGAGTCGGGGTTGGTGTCGGCGTGGGAGTAGGTGTTGGCGAATCAGGAGTAGCCACTACAAAGTTGTCGAAGATGACTGTGCCCGGTTGGTTTGCTTCTACCTGCCACGTGCCGCCTTTGACCTCGAAGGTGATCGTTGACGTGGAAATCGAGGAGTTCCAGGTCTCGGTGTATTGCTGCGTCCACGTGCCGGGCACTCCGCTGCTGCCTGGTGCTGTGTCCATATACACACTGCCCGAGTCGTTACGGATGCGCAGGAATCGATGGTTAGTCGAATTATAGGCTGTCGAAAAAAGTGTAGTCTTGGTGCCGCCAATGTTCCTCAGTCCAATGAGATTGCCGGCCGACACGTAGATCCGGTAGTAGGCCGTGACACTATTGCCGATTGTGAACATCGCATCGGCGGCAGTGTTGGAATTGGGAGCTTGAACTAGTTCCACATAACTGTAAGCGCCGCTGAAATTGTACGAACTGACCGTGCGAACACCGCGATAACTGGAGCCGCTGACATTTTGCAGCAATGGACCAATCTCCAGACGCTGTCCGGTTTCAGCTAACGGAACATTCGTGTTGGTGAAACCACTAAACAGATTAGTGTCCCACTTGCCGGTATCGAGTGAGTTGTCATTGAAGTCATCACTCACAATCGACGCAGCGAGCGCAGGTGGAAAGGTGAGTAGCGTGCAGATCGACGCGATTACGGTGAGCGAAAGAGTTATTCCGATGAACGTTCTTGTCTTGATTCTGTGTGAAGAGCGAACGGGACCCCGCAGTCCTGACATAGCGACCTCCTTAAGTGAAAAAAATTTTACTGCCGGGGCTAACGACGAGTTGTAAGGGGAGAAGTGTCGGGAATTTCGCGCAGCAATCTACTACGACATTGTGGCAAAAAGATGTCCACAGGATCGACGGAGTTTCGCGAATCTCCAAGTTAAGGCGAGATGGTGATCATGCGCGCGTCGCTCGTGACGCCGTGCAGCTTGATCTTTATTTCCTGGAGTCCGGTGGGAACGTTGTCGGGAAGTTTCACGACGATGTAAGAAGTGATGAGTCCGGGAATCGAAACGATCCCGACGTTTTCGACCGGCAAACTCACACCCGCTATCTCGACACCCAGCGCTGTCGGGTCGCTGAGATCGGACTGTCTCAGTCCGAGGTTGGAGGTCAAAAGAACTATTCGTGTCCGCTGATCGCTACTGAAGTTATTCGGATTTGGTAACCGGAACGGTCCCCTCACGAACGTAACGGAATCAACCGCGAGCGCATTGTTAGTTCCTTCTTCCGCATAGAGTACAGGCGGCATCGGGACAGGCGCGGCCTGGAAAGCAACAACTAAGTTTGTAGCCGGCACAACCAGCAATCCTTCACCAGCACCGACTCCCGTGAGTGGATTGGAACTCTCAAACTCATCAGGACGATTCACTGCTGCGCCAACCGCCCCACTCCATAAATTCGCTCCTGAATTTTCGTCGACGGCGAACAACTTTCCACTGGTCGAGCCCACGTACACTACGCCATTCACTACAATCGGAGCCGAGCTAAGAGTCCCGTCGCCCGCGAATGACCATTTCAATGTGCCGGTGCTGATGTCCCTCGCCTCTAAGTTGGACACATTGAAAGGACCGACGTTCAGGAAGAAACCTGTGGAACCGTGAAATGCGGGAGCCGGCCCCGTCGGGATCTCGAGAACTGGAATGCCGGTTCCTGAGTCAAGAGCCACGTTTCCTATGTTGTTATTGCGTATGTAAAGACGGCTATTGTAGAAAACCGGCGTTGTTCCAAATGATCCAATGCTCTGCGACGAAGTGCGCCAAATTATGCTGCCATTAGCTGGTGAAAGAGCAAACGCCTCGCCTGAGTTCGTGTAATAAACTGCCGTCGTTGTGACCGCCGGCGAACTGTGGTCACTACCAATAAACGGCACGCTCCATCTCACGGCACCGTCAAGCACGGATACGGCGTGGAAAGTTTGATCCCCATTAATGTAGACCGTTCCTCCAACGGCAGTAGGTGGCGACAGGAATTGCTGACCCCCCAGCTGTCGCGACCACACCTGGGTTCCGGTCGTCGCATCAAATGCGCGCAGCAGACCACTGTTATTGATTGCGAAGACGCGCCCCGACTCATACGCAATGCCAGGATAAAGACCGATGTCGATCGGTCCCCATACTGTCGCACCGTTGAAAACGTTGAGTGCGTAAAGCTTTGTTCCCGCCGCTACGAAAACCTTATTAAGAGCGATCAATGGATACGAGACTGAGCTTCCCAGGTCGCGCGACCAACGCTGCGTCAATGGCGGAGCCAGAGTATCAAACTGCGATCCAGTGTGTGCGGGATCGATTTGATAAGCGACGGCCTGAGGTGGACCAACTGGCGTCGGCGTCGGACTCGGCGGTGGAGGCGTTGGGATGGTGACATAAACAGCAGTCCAGGTTTGGTTGTTGTTCATGAACGGCCTTACCGAGCGACTCGTCGTCACGTCCTGGCCGTCTCGTTGCCACTTTAGAAAGTAACTTGTGCCACCGCCGTTAAGAGGCGCCTTCAGGTCAACCGAAGTCAACTGCTGATAAGTTCGTGTGAATTGCGTTGTCCCGTTGCCTGAGCCACCGATGTCATTAGGACTGACTTCGATGGGCACACCACTGCTGGGATTCGTCGAACTGACCGTTAGTGTGTACGTTGGAATTGGTCCATACACTGCGGTCAACGTGTGATCGACATCCATCGTAATGAGGGTTGAATTTGAGGTCGTGTAGTCGACGCCGTCTTTCTGCCACTTCAGAAAAACCAGGTTTCCGGGGGCGGTGCCTTGCGCATTTAGAATCGCCGTAGTGAACTGATCATAGGTCAGCGTGAACTGTGTGGTTCCGCTTGAGCGGCCGTTGTTGTCGGCTGGAGTCACGGACACGTCTATCCCACTACTAGGATTAGAAGATGCAACCGTAAGAGTTCGCAGCACGGGGACGCTTATCGATAACGAATATGCCCCCGTTGTATCGTCGGGATCGAAAGCGTTGGCCCAGATGGTATAGGTGCCGGTCGTGGGCAGAGTAATGAAGCCGTTCGATGGAATGCGGGAGTTTGTTCCGCCGCCGCTGTCATCGTCGAAGGCCAGCAATGATCCATCGGGACGATTCAGAAGCAGGAACGTGTCGAAGTCGGCGGACGACATCGATATCGCGATCCGTTGACCCGCTGTGGCGCTAAAACTGTAAGCGTCGTAGAAAGTCCCGTCATCTGCCGGACAGTCATTCGTGGTGAGATTTCCGTTTACGGTTTGACCAATGCTGATGGGCGCAGGCGTGCATGGACCACCGCCACCCTGAGTAATAATGAAAGTCTTTCCGCCAACAACGATCGTACCGGTCCGCTGCGGTCCAGAGTTTGGCGCGACGGTGAAGGTTACGATCCCATTTCCCGTGCCGTTTGATTGCGTCGTTATGAAGGAGTCACTTGCTACAGCAGTCCAGTTGCAAGTACCCGAGATCGTTACGTCGAAGGCGCCACTTCCACCGGCGCCTGAGATGAACTGGCTGGTTGAACTGATCGACGTTACACAGGTATTGGCCTCTAAAAAGGAAGCAATACTCGGGTAGGTGACGCTGAATCGTCCATAGACATCCCACATCTGAGAGGGAAGGCCACCACAAGAGGAGAGGCCTCCGGTCAGATTACCTATTAACTTTGGTCCACCTGGATCGGATGGGTTGCCGAGCCAGATTCCGGAACCCGATGATCCGGCTTCCGTGACACCGGAAGTCCAGTCAACGCGCAAGCATTGCTCTCCCGGCGGACAGTTGCCCGCGCTCGGTTGCTTTGCATTACCGAAAGAGAGGCGTTTGTGAGATGCCTGGGGATGGTGAATGCCCGTGGCTGCTGCAGTGGTATTGAACGCCGATGCATCCCAGCCCGAATAAAAAAGTCCGCCAGGCACAAAGCCCGTCAAAAAGAGAAGAGTGAAATCACTTGTCGCTCCCGTAGCCAGGAGATTCGCGCCATTCGTCTGAGGCGTGCCGCCTGGAGGTGAATCGCCGGTGTTGTAGTTCCAGTAGATGGTAGCTGATTGAGCTTCGGCCTGAGTGCTGATGCAGTGGTGAGCCGTCAGGAAATACGGTTTTTGATCGTTAGCTGCATTGTTCAAGAGGGTGCCTGTGCACGAGGCGATGAAACCTCCAGTGACGAAATCGATCCGGCCCACTGACTTCGCGACATTTTGCCAATCCGCAGTTACTTCCTGTTCGCATGAGGCCGCGGGCGCCTCGATCGCCGATACGTCTTTGTAAACATGAGCGATCGATGGGACTTTGAATGGAGACTTAGTTGAGTCGTTGCCCGCTGGTGTGAAGTACTCGATGACTGCAGTGTCGCCTTTAATTGCAGGTGTCCAGAACGTGCCATTCTGTGACGGGCCGCGCCCTTCATATGGGCCATAGTATTCATTCGGATTACTTGGAGAATAGACAAACACTCGCGCGCCTGCCGGCAACGACATGTCTTTGAACTGTACTCGTACCGCAACCGCTCCTTCAGACACGACGCCCGCAACGCGAATGTAGCCTTCCGCCACGGTGTAAAGCTCGCTATCCGATACGGGATCGAGCGGCGTTACCAGGGGGCGCACAACTCCGATGCGTAAGACCTTGTCGTCTTTCTTCTTCTTTTGTTCACTCGGACTTAGCTGAGCAAGTCGTTTGGTCTTCGCGGCGTTGAGTTTCAAGTGCCCGTAAATCTTGCTGAAAGGGACCTCGCCACGCAGAGCTTTTACCGTGTTGGGAGTATCGTCCTTCACCTTCGGCTTATCCGGCGCCTGAAAACCAGGAACGGATTGGCCATACGCTGAGCAGGCAAACAACAAAACGGAGAAGAGTAAAAGCGTGGGTCGGAGGGCGCGGGCGGTCGTCGCGCGGACAGATAATGAAAGACGGGGGTGACTCAAATCAGACTTCCTTTGGAAAAAATAGACCAGTGGTTTGGCGCTAGGTATCTAACCTCTTTACTAAAGGTAACGATGTCAAAATGTCAAGCAGATTACCAGGACAGCTAATGCAGTTTTAATAGTGTCACTGGCGCCTACTTTGGATTTCTCTGTGCAACCTCTGTGTTCTCCGTGTCTCCGTGGTTGTTGTATCAAGTCAGGAAGGGGGCTTGCCCCCGCTCTAACTTGGAAAGCGATACAGCGGGGGCAAGCCCCTCTTCCTGACTTGATACAACAACCACAGAGTCACAGAGAAGAAATTGAGCTTTGAAGCTAATCGCGGCAATATGCCACAATGCGGTTATGTCCCGAACCATGAAGCAACAACTCCTCGCTGTATTGCTCTGCACCGGTATCGCGCTCGTGATGGTCTTGTTTGACTTGCCAGTAGTGGCACGAACCACTCGCTTGGCGAGCAATACAAAGTCGCCGTCGATCGATCGCAGAGTGGACGAACTGTTGTCGCGGATGACGCTCGACGAAAAGGTGGGCCAACTCAATCAACTCTTCTACTTCACGCAGTTCATGAAACCGGAAATGGTGGAGCCCGACATTCGCGCGGGCAAGGTTGGCTCTCTGCTGTTCATCACCGATCCGGCGATCATCAATCGATTTCAAAAAGTTGCCGTCGAGAACTCGAGACTGAAGATCCCGCTCCTTTTCGGGTTTGACGTCATTCACGGCTTCCACACGATTTTCCCGGTGCCGTTGGCGATGGCCTCATCGTGGGACCCAGCACTAGTTGAGCAAGCGCAAGGCGTGGCGGCGAGTGAGGCGAGAGCGGTCGGAATTCGTTGGACCTTTGCGCCGATGGTTGATATCGCGCGCGACCCGCGCTGGGGACGCATCGTTGAGGGCGCAGGCGAAGATCCTTTTCTCGGTTCGCGAATGGCCGCAGCTCACGTGCGTGGTTTTCAGGGCCAGGATCCATCGAGCCCCGGACGCTTGCTGGCGTGCATGAAACATTTCGCGGGCTACGGTTCGGCTCATGGTGGTCGCGACTACGACTCTGCTTACATCGCGGATGCGGAACTCTACAACGTCTACTTTCCGCCCTTCAAAGCCGCCGTCGACGCGGGCGTCGGAAGCGCAATGTCCGCCTACATGGATCTCAACGACGTGCCAGCGACGGGAAACGCTTTCCTCTTACGAGATGTGCTTCGCAAGGAGTGGGGATTCAAAGGCTTTGTCGTGAGCGACGCTGACGCCGTCGGCAATCTCGTTACGCACGGCTTTGCGGAAGATAAGTCGGACGCAGCTTATCGCGCGCTTACTGCGGGTGTTGACCTCGAGATGTCATTTCCCGGGAACCCTGTCTCTAACGCGTACGCGACGAGTCTTACGAAGCTGGTCCAGGAAGGCCGAGTGACTAAGGATCAGGTTGACGAGGCAGTCCGCCGCATTCTGGAAGCAAAGTTCAAGCTTGGTCTGTTCGAGAATCCTTACGTTGACGAAACACGTGTAGCGACGATTCACAACGATCCCGAACACAGGCGACTGGCGCGTGTGGCCGCACAGCGTTCGATGGTGTTGCTGCGAAATGAAGGCAACCTCCTCCCGCTCGACAAACGCGATTCGAAAGTCTCGTCTGTTGCAGTCATTGGACCGTTGGCAGATTCGAAGCGCGACATCCGAGGCTCGTGGAGTTTCGTTGACGATGTGAAGAGCGCAGTAACCGTGCTGGAAGGAATTCGCGCGAAGGTCGGGCCGTCAGTAAAGGTGGAGTATGCAGCCGGTGTCGACATTGCGCGCGCCTTTCAGTCGCCGTTCGCGATATTGCAGGGTGCGCGGCCGGCGGCCTGGAGCGAGGCGCAGAAGCAGGCAGAGTTTGAGAAAGCCGTGTCGCTCGCGCGCTCGTCGGACGTCGTTATCCTCGTGCTTGGTCAACATGAAGAGATGAGCGGCGAGGCTGCGTCCCAGTCAACACTCGATCTACCCGGCCGGCAGGTTGAGCTACTCAAAACGATCGCTGGTCTCGGGAAACCAGTGGTGCTAGTGCTCATTAATGGCCGTCCACTCGAGATCTCATGGGCCGCCGCCAACGTCTCTGCGATTCTCGAGGCGTGGCATCCGGGTAGCGAAGGTGGAAACGCCGTCGCCGACATTCTCTATGGCGATGCGACACCCGGAGGCAAACTCCCTGTGACGTGGCCACGGAGCGCAGGGCAGATCCCAATCTATTACGCACACAACATCACGCAAGAACCGGAAACTAAGAAAAACTTTACCTCACGTTACTGGGACATTCCGACGTCACCGCTTTATCCGTTCGGTTATGGTCTAAGTTACACGACCTTCAGCTTCTCGAACCTGCGCGTGAGCAAACCGGAAGTGAAACTGGGCGAGAGCACAGAAGTGTTGGTGGACGTAGAGAACACAGGCCGTCGAGCTGGTGACGAAGTCGCACAGCTCTACATTCACCAGCGTTTCGGAATCGCCTCACGTCCGGTGCGCGAGCTCAAAGGCTTCGAGCGCATCACGCTTGGACCAGGCGAAAAGAAAACCGTTCGTTTCACGTTGGGTAAGTCGGAACTGACCTATTGGAGCGCCGCGGCGAAAGCCTGGGTGCAGGAACCCGCGGTGTTTGACGTGTGGGTCGGTGCAGATGCAACTGCTACGTTGGTGACGACGCTAAGAGTGGTCGCGCGGTAAGTTAAACGTCACTGCTGCGGCATTGCACGAAAGTCCTAAATCCCGCCCACTGCCGTGGGCGGATTCGTTCAAGTCCTATCTATACAAAAGTCACTGATAAGTTTGAATCCCGCCAACGGAAGTTGGCGGATTCGTTCAAGTCCTATCTATATAAAAGTCACTGATGAGTTTTGAATCCCGCCAACGGAAGTTGGCGGATCGTTCAAGTCCTCACTATTCATCGAACAGCATAAATAGTAAGGACCTGAAGTATCCGCCCACTGCCGTGGAGCGGGATTAAAAATTGATTTAGGAGATGCAATTATAGAAAGGACTTGAACGAATCCGCCCACTGCCGTGGGCGGGATTTCGGACTTTGTGCAAGAAAGCTTCCAGATCTCTCGCGAGCTCTGCGGCGAAGTAGTCCAGCCGCGCCATCGCGTCGTCGCAGTCGACAGCTCCAAACGAATCGATCTTACGGGCCGGGTCACTAACGGGTTGAAAGCCCATTACCAACAGAAAATTCGCCAACAATGAGCCGATCAAAAGAATCTTCGGAAGCATTGCCTTCATGCTGTGTCCAACTTTTTGCGATAACGGATCAGCGCAGCCAAGGTGAAAATGATCGCGCCAGCCACGAACAGAATAACCCAGTGTTGTCTAAACGGGATCCGGAACATTCTGAAGCTCAGATGAGCGGTGTTCAGCCGGTACTCTTCAACGATGATCGATCCAAAGATCCCGCTTAGCACTCCCACCAGACTAACACCGCCTGCCATAGTCAGAGCCATCACCCAGAACCCGGGTTCGCCCGGCGGAAATCGTTTCCGGATGCGGCCCGCAAGCAGATATGCCGCCACGACGTAAATAGACGCAAAGCCAAGAATCACTGCTGCATCCACCACGACGTCTCTCTCGCGGCTGTATTGACGAGCGGTGGCGACGTCAACGCTGTGAGTCTTCGCGAGACCGGTGAAAAGCGTCTCCATGCATTCCTGACATCGCTGGTCCCACTCCGTGCGATGTCCAAAACGCTGATCGGCCCAGCGTATCGCCATGTCTTCGGCAGTCACAGCGTCGAAGCGAAGGTGACGTCGATCCGCGGACGTGGCAAGGTTCAACGTACGACTATCAGATTCGATCCATTCACAGTTCGGGCTGATGGCATGATCGCCGGGTCGAGCACAGCCGCTGAACGTTGTAATGACGATGACAAGGAGGAGCAGGCGCGTCATAGCAGTTTGACACCCGACACACTCCGAAAGTTCCCTCGGCTCGACGCTACGAGCCCTTCATCATCTGGTCGCGCTTGGCTTTGAATTCTGAACCTGCTTTCCATTCCGGAAACTTGTCGCCCTGCGCAACTCGATATCCAATCATCGTCAGCAACTGCGCGTCATCAACTGCGCCCGTGAGATCCCAGTCAGGTTTAACCTCGTCAGAAACTTTGTGGTAGTCCTTCTCTGTATATTCGTCCCGCTTCTGCTTTCCGTACGCCGGATCTTTCCCTTCGTAGTTGGTACCTGCATCTGTGTAGAGCGCAGGCACTCCCTGTTTCGCAAATTCAAAATGATCTGAGCGGTAGTAAAAGCCTTTCTCTGATTCCGGATCGGGGTTAACTACTCGCCCTTGTGAACTGGCAGCTTCACGCAACAAATCGATCAAGGTACTGTTGTCGTCACCGACCATCGTGATGTCCTTTGTCCTGCCCCACTGATTAACGCCGTCCATGTTGATGTTCGCGAGCGTTTTGTTTAGCGGATAGAGAGGATTCTCAGCGTAATACTTTGCACCGAGTAACCCTTTCTCTTCGGCTGTTACAGAGAGAAACAAAATGGATCGTTTTGGAGGTTTGGCGAGCTTCGTGAATGCTTCGGCAATTTCGAGCAATGCGGCAGTGCCAGAGGCATTGTCGATTGCGCCATTGTAAATCTGATCGCCGGCCAGTTTCGGATCGCGTCCGAGGTGATCCCAGTGTGCCGTGTAGATTACGTACTCGTTCTTCAGCGCCGGATCGGATCCCTCGAGTTTCGCGAGGACGTTATTTGAATTGATTTCTCGTAGCGTGTTTTTAACCGTGATGTTTGCTTTTGCGTTGAGAGGAACGGGCTTGAAGTCCTTCGAGAGGGCAGCCTTTTTCAGCGCGTCGAAGTCCTGGCCACTGGCGGTGAACAACTCTTTAGCGCGGTCGGTCGTGATCCATGATTCCACCGCCGCCCGTCCCATATTCTTGTCGGGCGTTTGAATATCGAAGTTCTCACGAGACCAACTCCCGGAAACAACTTCATAGGGATAACCGGCCGTTGCGGTCTCATGAATGATCACTGCGGCAGCAGCGCCCTTCTCCGCTGCAATCTCGTATTTGTAGGTCCAACGGCCGTAGTACGTCATTGCTTTGCCCTTGAATATCTTGTCGTCCAACTTCCCTGGATCGTTCGGATCAGGAACTTGCGGATCGTTGATCAGCATCACGATCGTCTTGCCGCGCACGTCCAAACCCTTGTAGTCGTCCCAGCCATACTCCGGCGCGACTACGCCGTAACCAACAAAGACCATGTCCGAATTCTCAACCTTTGATTCGGGAACGAACCGGCGTGAAACCGCGACGTAGTCTTCGGGAAACTTTAAATTCAGTTGCTTGCCACCGGCAGTGAAGGAAGCAGTTGGGTCGGCCGTGAATCCGACCAGCGGAACCTTCTGAACATACGTGCCATCCGGATTCCCGGGCTTCAGGCCGAGGCGTTGATACTGTTCGGTTAGGTACTTGACAGTGAGTTCCTCACCCTTTGTTCCCGGACCACGCCCTTCGTACTCATCCGCAGACAGCACTTTGGTGTGTTGCAGGATGTCGTTTGCGGTGATTGAGTCAAAGGCCGGCTTCAATTCCGTCGCAACTGAGCTGTTGTTGGCGGTACCGGAGTTCGTGTTCAGATTGGTTGGCGCGGTTGTACACGCGAGTGCGAAACTGAGCACCGCTGCGCACGACACCATCGCCTGGATTCGCTTCTTCATTGTGATGGCCCCTCGATGTTGGATTTGATGAGATGTTTCTAAGCCGAAACGTGGAGACAAGTCAAACTCACCGCCTTAAATAAAGTCGAGGCCACACGCGTACGGGTGGCCTCGTCTTTCGATCGTTTAAGGAGTAGCCCCCTACCGTGGGCATCACCGTCTCCCTTTGCGAGCCCACGATAGTTCCTCAAACGACCAAGTCACAAATACATTTTGGATTTAGGGGTGGCTGTTCCTCCTTAAAGTTAGGGCGACTTCAAAGTGATCTTCCCCGGTGGATTTGCGTTGCCTGCGAAGTGCCGCGTTTGAGTTCGAGGAGACGAGTCAAATCTAGTCTCGGTGTTCTGTTTGCCGCATTAGAATTGTGATTTCCGGTGAGTTTATGGGACGGACATGAAGCAGGCGGGATGAACGGCAGGTGATCAGGGTGCTTTGGTCAGTCGCTCGTTCAATCGTTCGCGATAGCGACGGCTCATGATGAGTCGAGTGCCGTCGCGCATGATGACAACGTACTCACCCTTCGCCCACGGTTGCACTTCTTTGACGCGATCGAGGTTCACGATCGTCGAGCGATGTATACGCATAAAACTGACCGGATCAAGTTTCGATTCCATTCCAGTCATGGTTTCGCGCATTAGGTGAGAATCACGGCCGACCTGGAGGCGCACATAATTTCCCACCGTAGACATCCAGTCAATTTCTTCGACCCGGAGAAACACTACTCGGCCGCCGGATTTGATAATAAAGCGGTCGGGTATGTTTTGTTCGCGGCGCAAATCGTCTAACAACGACAGAAGCTGATTGTTGAAGTTGCCATTCTTCAGTCCTCTAATCATCGCTTTGGCGCGTTCGAGAGTCTTTTGAAAGCGTCTCCGGTCGAATGGTTTCAGCAAATAGTCGAGAGCGTTTACCTCGAAGGCTTTCAACGCATACTGATCGTAGGCAGTTACGAAGATCACTGTGGGCATTTGTTCGGCGCTGATAGTTTTGATCACTTCAAAACCATCCATCGCCGGCATTTGGACGTCGAGGAAAACGAGATCGGGATTCAACTCGCTAATGGAAGTAACTGCTTTGTACCCATCCGAGCATTCGCCAATCACCTCGACGCTCTGGTCGTGCGCCAGCAAACTTTTTATTCTTCTGCGGGCGAGCGGTTCATCATCGACGATTAGGGCTCGAATCTTCGATGGGTTAGCGTCACGCATGGCTTTGCATCAAAAGGAGGATCCCACGCTTGGATCGGGTCAGTACAGGGAGCGGTAGCGACCTGGTCGAACCATAGGAGTTATGAATCATTAGGAAATGTCGCATGCTAATCACTGACCAGGTCGCTACCGCTCCCTGTACTGACCCGATCCAAGAACGATTTCGGACTCTTGAGGCGAAGCCGTCACGCATAAACTTTTGAGTTGCCAGACGTAGTCTTAAACGGAATGCTTAGACTCACGACTAGTCCGCCACCATCAGCATGACGGAGTTTGAGGCCGTGTTCATCTCCGTAAAGATTACTAACGCGGGCACGTGTGTTGGTCAAGCCCACTCGTTCTTTCGGTGGCGTATCACCAGAGAGTCCCGGGCCGTCATCCTCCACCTCGAGTCGCAAAAGGGAATTATCGCGCCACGCCTTGATCTTGATGCAGCCGCCTTCAGGCCGCGGCGCTACGCCGTGCCGAACCGAATTCTCAACCAGCGGTTGCAAGATCATACTCGGCACTAAGCCATCCAGCGTTTCGGGCTCAATTGCCATTTCGATCTTGAGACGATCCTGAAATCGTGTTTGCTCGATGTCGAGATAGTGCCCGAGAAACTCAAGCTCTTTTTTGAACGGCACTTCCTGTAGACCTGCTGTCTCGAGAGTCATTCGCAGGAGATCGCCTAATCGCGAGACCATCTCCTCGGCTTCGTCAGGCGATTCGCGTATCAGGGCCGAGATCGCATTCAGCGTGTTGAAGAGGAAGTGAGGATGAAGCTGCATCTTTAAGACCTGAAGCTGTGCCTGGGCCAACTGCGCCTCGAGTTGCGAAGCTCTGAGTTCACGTTCCTGCAGTTTGTGATAGTAATCATGAGCATGTTCTATAACGATCACGCCCCAATAGAACATCACGTTTGACGGAGTAAAGTTGAGGACCAGAAGAAAATATCGACTCCAAAACGGTCTAATCTGTAAGTACCAGCCGAAGGGAATGGAAATGACGGTAAAAAGCAAGACTTGAAGTAATAGAAAGACTACGCAGGCGAGAAAATGGATAGTGAAACTTTTGAATCGTTGCCCGCTCTCAATACGAAAGGACTTACTCAACCAGATGGCCAAAGGCGTTAAGCCAAGCCAGAGATAAGCAAAAACCAGTTCTCCGAGGACGGTATCCCAGCCATCTGAAACTCGGCGTACCCTGACGGCCTGAATCATCGGCGGACCGCTGAACAAGAGTGCAAGGAAGGTCCAGCCACCGAAGATCAGTGCCCACTTGTTGAGGGTCTGGCGCGTGGTCGCATTGGTTGACATACGAGATCCGGATCGGCCGTCTGAGACTTTGAAAAGGGTTCTGGCCGTCGAGAATTTTAAGTCAAATTAGCATTAGCGGATATGTACCACAGCAGAATTGTGATTTTCAGCATTTTCCAGGGACGAACACGCCGAATCGCAGGATGGAAATGCGTGGGCTGTGCCTCAAAAGATGAATCCACTTGGATACGGTCAGTACCGTCCGCAGTAGCGGATGGGTATGCCGTAGGCTTCAACAAGGCTGCGCATGCACCCATCCGCTACCGCGGACGGTACTGACCGTGTCCAAGTACGACCCCCAAATTTTGGCTGTCACTTAGTTGAATACCCGGATTATTGAGAGTATAGTTCGCCCACCCGACGGTTTATTTCGCACGCCAGCCCAGCCGGCCTACCTCGATGCCGGACAATTCACCCTCCCAAAAACGACAACCCTTACGAAAGGAGCACTTCAGTGATTAAGATCCATCGCATTATTAGAGGAACAGTTCTGCTGGCTGTGTTTGGGTTCATGCTGATTGTCTGGGCTTACGGCACGCCCGCATCTCCACCGGCGCAAGCCAGTACGGATTCCGTAAGAGCTGTGAAACTTCGATTCACCTTCGCGGCTGGCGACTCGGCTAACGTAACCGAGTTCAATGGCGGCACAATCAAGGTGGAAAAGGACGGAGAAAAACTGACAATCACTCCTTACATTCGCGACCATGGTCAGGTCGAACTACGCGTATTTCAAGCAGTTCAGCGCGAAGGCAAGGAGACGATGGAAGCGGTAGATACGCTGCTGATTGATAAGAACTCGACGAAACTCACTCGAGGCAATCTGCCATTTAGCGTCCAGGTTCTCGACGCTGATAAGAAGTTGCCGGCAGCAGCATTCGCCTTTCCGCCCAGGACCTGTTGCGCTACGACTTGCGCCGGTACGCAGGTCTGCGGTGTGTGCGTCTGCACTGACTGCGGGCGTTGCGGGCCAGGCTGGTGCGACTGCGCAGCACCGTGATAACAACGTTAGTAGCACAGGAGGCAGACGGATTGATCTGCCTCCTGCTCATCAACCGTTTACATCACGTCGCGTCGTACAAATTCCCAACAACCGGCGAGCGTTGCGACGATGCCGCCAGCAATGCCCAGCACGATTGCGGCTTTGAACCTGCCGTCGATAAAGAGATTCATCGGCAACAACCACGGATAGTACTTGCCCACTGACGCGCTCGCGGCGAAGAGCGCAAAGAATGTTCCGCCAATACCGGCGCCGAGTGGAATAGGAAACCCGGACCAGCGCGTACTGATCCACGTATGGATCGCGATGATTAACCAACCCGCTGCCCAAACCAGCAAGGTGTATTTTGCAAACCAGCCCCACGGAATCGGACCGGCATTTGCGAGTTCAGGACGCAAATGAACGGCAACGATGCCGACGACTATTGTCAGTAGCGAAAGAATCAAAGTGCTGATGAAGATCAAGACCTGGGCCACTACCACCTTCGAGACGTATACAGCGTGACGCGGAATCGGAAGCGCGAAGATGTGTTTCCACTGGCGGTCGCTGTGTTCGATGCCGTTGAGCAGCGCCGTTTCCAGAGCGATCAGCAGCGGCATCATGAATACCGCCCAGATCTGGAGTGAGTTTGTACCGAGCGTGTGCCAGAGATCAAAGCTCGCAGGGAATTTCTTTGTGCGCCAAACGATGAAGAACTGAAGCAGCGCTACCAGCAAAGGCAGAACAAAGATCACGCGGAAAGCCAGCGTGCGTTTCAGTTTCAGGAGTTCGGCGTGTAACGCCCTCAACAACGACATCATGCAGTCCTCGCTGCGGCAGCCTGGCCGCGTGTCAGGGTTAGAAAGATGTCTTCGAGCGAAACCTGTGCGAGGGCAAGATGAAAGACCTCGAGACGATGATCGACGAGCAAGCTATTTATGCGCACCGCATCCTCTGACGAACGGGCGGCGACGGTGAGCAACTCGCCGGCACGTCTCTGCACGGTCCAACCAGCACGTTGCAAACAATTGATTGCCTCGTCGAGTTGCTTCACGCCCACAGTGAGCTCCGTTTGCTGCTTCGCCTGAAGTTCTGCAAGCATGCCCTGAAATAAGAGGTGGCCTTCATGAATGATTCCGATGTGACTCGCGATCTGTTCCACCTCACTTAAGAGGTGGCTTGAGAGGAAAACCGTGATACCCGATTCGCGCGGCAAACGGCGAATCAGATCGCGCATTTCATGAATACCGGCTGGGTCTAACCCGTTGGTTGGTTCATCCAGGACCAGCAGTTCGGGTTTGTTGAGCAGCGCGAGAGCGAGGCCGAGACGCTGGCGCATGCCCAGTGAATATTCGCGTACGCGACGGTTTGCGTCCTTCGTCAGGCCGACTGTATCGAGTGCGAGATCGATGAGCGTGCGCGCAGCGCCAAGCAAACGGCGCGTAACTTCGAGGTTTTCTCTGCCGGTCAGGTGAGGATAAAGCGAAGGCGTCTCCACCAATGCTCCGACGCGTCTCATCAACGAATAACGATTCGCCACGAGCGGTTGTCCAAACAAGAAGACTTCGCCGGCGTTTGGTTTAATCAGACCGAGGAGCATGCGGATCGCCGTAGTCTTACCCGCGCCGTTTGGTCCAAGAAAGCCGTAGACGCCGGCCGCCGGAACCGACAAGTTCAACGAGTCGACGGCGAGTTGTACTCCGAAGCGGCGCGTCAGCCCGCGAGTTTCAATCAGTGGGTTCTCAGTAGTCACTGGAGAATAAACGCGGAATCATCGCGAGTAATTAACAGCGGCCGAAAGTATTTGAACTCTTTTCTGTGACCCGTCTGTGTTCTCTGTGACTCTGAGAGTAGTGCATCAGTTTGAATTACGCCGAAGGCGTTCGCTAATTTCAGCCCAGGATTGGAGCGCCGCGAGTGGCTTACGATATGCACCAAACGTCCTGAATCCCGCCCACGGCAGTGGGCGGATTTGTTCAAGTCCTTTCTAAAAACTCATTCGTAAACCCACGTTCTAATCCCGCTCACGGAAGTGGGCGGATACTTCAAGTCCTAACTATTTATTTGTTCGATGAATAGGTCGGACTTGAACGATCCGCCCACTGCCGTGGGCGGGATTCAACCGTGTTGGTGTGCGGGGTTTATAGAAAGGACTTGAACGATCCGCCCACTCCCGTGGGCGGGATTTGCAAACCCAGTTATTGAGAAAACGCCTACAACAAAACACCTACAAACAAAAGACCCTCACTAGTACACCACACCATCATTAATAATGACGCCCTTCAAGTAGAGGGGGATTGAGGAAGATAACGCTCTTTAATTATATTCAAATGACGCAATTCATGTCCGGCGATGTGGTAAGCGGCGGCCCTGACGCTCATCACATTTCCACTAGCAACGCCGGATCGGGTCAATACGCGATCGTCGAAACTGTTGAATAAAGCGATGGTTGATCTGCGGACGGCGGCAAATTCTTCGAGGAGATCGTCGAGGGACCTCTCATTTGCACCGGATTCAAGGGCGTAATCGTCCTGCTCGAACCCGGGGAGCTCGGTTTGGTCATTGCGGGCGAAGCGCAAGGCTCTGTATGCGTAAATCCGTTCGTCATCAATGAGGTGTGCAAGGATCTCTTTGATGGTCCACTTATCGTCCGCGTAGCGATACACGAGTTTCTCTTCGGGCACGGCGCGCATGAAATCGGTCGTCGCTCGTAAGTTATCCTCGAGATGCTTCAGGATGAGGCCGTCATCCGGCAACAATCCGATGTACATGATTGTATAAGGCGCATACTCGTGCGGTTCGGGCTTGGGAATTGTTTTCACGGGTCTGTTTCCTTTTGTTCCGTAACGACTTTCAGACCATAATAGCGGCATATGGCTCGTGGCTGGGAAAGCAAGGCGATTGCGGATCAAATCGAGGAAGAGGAATCACGCCAGCAGCAAGCCTCCAAAGTTGAGGCTACACCAGAACAACGAGTGCTTAAGGAGCGGCTCGAATCGCTGAAGCTATCCAGGTCGAGACTGCTTCAACAACTCGAGCGCGCCACACATCCGGCCCATCGCAACGTTCTGCTCAACGGGCTGAAGGCGGTCGAGAAAGAGATCGAAGAAGTTATGCTGAATAACGGCTAAGACCCAACATTGTGGGAAAACGACCGCCGGATTATTCTAGGGCCGATTTTCCGCCCGGAGCTCAATTTAAGGAGTCTTGGATCATGTCTCACCGAAAGTTGCTCGTCACTTTACTCACTTTACTCTTTCTCTCAGTCGCCTTCGCCTCCCCAATTCAGGCCCAAACCGAGGGGACCGCTGACTTGAAACGGCAAGCCAGCGCATTATTGAAAGAGAACAATTACACCGAAGCCTTGCCTCTACTCGAAAAAATCGCAGCCGCCGAGCCAAACGACGGCGAAACCCAGTTTTACCTCGCCTTTGCACTCCTCGGTCAGGGACACAACACGAAAGACGGCGCGACCCGAAAAGCGCTTCGCGTTCGCGCGCGGCAAGCATTCGTCAAAGCAAAGTCGTTGAATTATCCGGAGCCAAAACTCGACGCGCTGATACTTAGTTTGCCTGAAGACGGTTCCGACGCGCCGGGCTTTACGTCAAACAGCGAGGCGAATCACTTAATGGAAGAAGGCGAGGCGCTCTTCTCCCAGGGAAAGTCTGACGAAGCGCTGAAGAAATACCAGGCGGCGCTACAACTCGATCCAAAGCTCTATCATGCAGCGCTCTTTTGCGGCGACATCTACTTGCAGAAAGCGGACTACCCAAACGCTGAGGTCTGGTATCAAAAAGCAATCGCCATCGATCCGAATAAAGAAACTGCCTACCGCTATTCGGCAACGCCTTTGATGAAGCAACGCAAAACCGACGAGGCCCGCGACCGCTACATCGAAGCATTCATAGTTGAGCCATACAATCGTTTTGCGCGCGGCGGTTTGGTCCAGTGGGCTCAGGCAACACAAACCCAACTCGCTCATCCGGATATTGCTATTCCTACGGATGTGACTTTCGACGAAAAAGGAGACGCCAAGATCAACCTGGATGCCGGAGCTCTGCTAGGCGGCAAAGACGACGGCTCCTTCGCGTGGATCTCTTACGGAGCTACTCGTTCAACCTGGCGAAAGGAAAAGTTTGCGAAGACATTTCCGAACGAGAAAACCTATCGTCATAGTTTGGCTGAAGAGGCAGATGCGTTGCGCAGCGTCATCTCAGTAGCAACAGCTGACAAGAAAGAAAAGAAACTTAGTCCCTCGCTCATGAGACTCAAGAAGCTGGATGACGAAGGTCTGCTCGAGTCTTATATTCTGCTTGCGCGACCGGATGACGGCATTGCGCAGGACCACGCGGCGTATCTCAAACAGAACCGAGATAAGCTGCGTCGTTATATGGTGCAGTATGTCGTGACAGGTGGAGGAAATTAGCGAGCGTGAATCTTAACTCCGGCGTACGCGATACGAAGTGATGATGGGACGATAACCAGGCTGCGCGATCCATAACTCCATGGTCCGCGCTGGTCGATATCCTCCATCAACACTCTTTATTCGCGATGGTTCGAGGTGAAATTCTTTGATTAAGAAGTTTCGCTCGGTTCGCAACATGCGTTTCGTCGCTTGACGATTGTCGCGTTTAGCGTCGCGAAACGCGACGAGATAGCCGACGAGCTTAGGATTCTTCAAGAGGGTTTCGCCGAAAGCTTCTAAATAGCCGATTAGATTTGCCGGCGCGACGGGCCAATAGCTGAGATCATTTGGATCCTCACCAATCTGATAATAATGGTCGTCGAATTTATACACTGAAGGCTGGTAGGAATTGTCGTATGCGTCTTCGCGCGCTTTTGGTGCTGAGTTCGGCGGAACAACCCACAGCTCTTGCCAAAGACTCGAAGCAACCCCACCGTCCACCGTAACTATGCGTTCGGAAGGCAGACCGTGCGCTGTTAGATAAGACTTCATTTGGTGAGCGTATCTGTTACTGAGCCCCGGTAAGTCGCGCCTGGTTCGATAAACGATCAGAAAAGCTTTCGAACTCGGTTCATAGGAAAGCACCACGGCAAGAGCATCGAGTCGTGCGATTAGATCGGACGCCTGGATGTCGCCGAACTCATCGAATTTGCGAGCGGTCGCATTCGATGTTTGCGCTAGTGTGAGTGAACTCGCGAGCGACGCCACACAAAACAGGAGCAAAAGTTTAACAAGCATAGGAATTCGACTTTTGTTTTAGCAAGGACCAATATCTCTTAAAAACCACCAAAGTATACCGATCAACACCAGCCACAAAGAAGCACAAAAGGCACAAGACCTCCGCTGGTCTTGTGCCTTTTGAAACGTTAGAGCAAAGCGTTAGTGAATCCCGATTCTCGAAATCGTATTCTGATTCCGGTTCGACACCCAGATACTCTTCCCGTCAAACACTACGGCTTCGGGCTGGATGCCCACGGGAAATGTATCGAGCAGCGTCCCATCGCTGGCAAGTAACTTCGAAACGGTACCACTCCCCGTGTTCGCAACCCAGATGTTGTCTCCATCAAAAGCGATGCCGTGTGGGTTCAGACCGGCTGCATAGACGCCGATCACCGTTCCGTCGCTTGGCCTGAGTTTCCACACGCTGCCGCCGACATTGAACATCGTCACCCAGATGTTCTTTCCATCAAAAGCAATTTCTCTCGGCCCATCGCCAACTTCGTAAGTTCCAAGCACCACACCGTCAGAAGCACGAATCTTCGAGACTGTGTCATTAGCAGAATTAGCAACCCACATGTTGGCGCCGTCGAAGGTTATTCCAAACGGTTGAGCCGCCGGGATAATTCCGATCGTGGTGCCGTCAGGCCGTAATCTCGTCACTCGATTGCCGGTGAAATTCGCAACCCAGATGTTGGTTCCGTCAAAAGCGAGCCGGCTGGCGCTTCCTGCAGTCGGGAATGTTCCCAGGTTCGTCCCGTCGCTGGCGCGCAGCTTTGTGACATTGCCGGAAAGAGTCGACACCCAGATGTTGGTTCCATCGAAGGCAAGACCTGCCGGTCCATTAGCAGTGGGGAAGGTGCCGAGTACAACACCATCGCTGGCGCGAAGCTTTATTACTCTGTTCAAGGAAAGATTTGCAATCCAAATGTTCTCTCCGTCGAAAGCAGTGCCGAATGCGTTGCCCGGCAAATTGATGGTCGCACTGTTGGGCCGGATAAGATCCCAGCGAAGCATCCCAACGAGTAATGGATCAAACTGCGACCCGGACAGACCGCGAGCTCCGGTTGCGCCGGTGTCGCCTTTATCACCTTTGTCGCCCTTATCGCCCTTATCGCCTTGAGGACCGGTGGCGCCGGGAGCGCCGGGCGAACCTTGTAGGCCTTGGAGACCTTGTGGTCCCTCTGCTCCTTGTGGTCCGGCAGCGCCGGTCGCGCCTTGCGGTCCTTCTGGTCCCTGCGGTCCAGCTGCGCCTGTCGCACCCTGAGGACCCTGTGATCCTTCGGGTCCCTGCGGGCCTGCCGGGCCCTGTGGTCCTTGTGGGCCGGCGGTTTTATTCAACGTCACGATCAACTCAGGCTCATGATTCGTCTGCGGATTCTCCTTGCTGTCAAATGCGACGGAGGTGCCTGTGCCCGCCACGAGCGCAAGACCGTTGTTCCCCGAGCTATTGAGCCAATCGCGCACCGCACTCGTTACATCAACTAACAGATACTGGCCCTTCTTGTTCGCATCGATGTTGACCCCGCTGAACACCAGATTATTGAGGGCCGGCGCATTGCGCGCTGTGATCGTCTTCTCGCTCCAGTTGTCTGCGAGCTCGACTACGTCAATCGTTCCCGGAACGGAAACGTTTCCGACGTAAAGTTTCAGCGTCGCCTTCGCGACATCTGAAGCCTGCGTGTCAGGTGGGAGTACGGGAGAGATTTTGAATTTCAGATAAATCGTATTAGTTGCAGATACAGTCAGACTCGGGTTTGTGCCGTAGTTTGTATCGAGATCTTTCGGCAGCGTACTGGTATGAGCATCGTCGCTCAGAACACTCTGGGCCATGGTTAAGCCTGACAGGCAGACTACCAATAGCAGAGTACCGACCATGGTTTTGAATATTTGAAAAATAGCGGGTTTCATGTTTCTCCTCTTCGTCTGGGCCAATTGAGTGGCAGACACACGTCCACCCTCACAAACTTCTGTTTGTGTCTCAGTGGTTTAGCGGCGCGCACAAACTTCCGAGCCGGCAATTCCCACGCTCGTCTTTAAGTGGTTAGGAAATGAGTTTCATCACGTGACGGAAGAAGATTTATTGACTCGCGGATGACACGTTTGGCAGACCACC
>DATNFX010000024.1:0-11168 GCA_035606195.1 Pyrinomonadaceae bacterium | reverse complement strand
GCAACTCTCAATCGACCCAAACGTGTAAGAGCGTGCAACTTTTTAGTTGTTTTGTTCACTAACGTGGATGACTTAGATCCTTAATCCGCTCTAACCCATGAAATCTGTGGCTCGCTTACTTGTAGCAATTCTATATCTCAGCCTTGCATCGCTCGTGGTCGGGCAACAAGCCACGGGTGCGTTGAAGGGCACGGTGACTGATCAGCTCGGCAGTCTCGTCGTCGGGGCGAAGGTCACGTTGCGCAACGCGCGCGGCGTCAGCATCACCGCCAACACCAATTCAGCCGGTGTTTATGAGTTTCGACGTCTTGATGCCGGGAAGTATCAGCTGAGAATCGACTCGCCGGGATTCAGTGTCTTTGAAGACAAGACAGTCGAGATCAAAGCGCACGAGCTCAAGACGCTCGATGCGCAACTCGAAGTCGCTATTGAAGACCAGCAGGTAACAGTCGACGATCGCAACATCAGCACTGACGCTGACAACAACCAAAATGCCATCGTGCTGCGTGGAAAAGAGCTTGAAGCACTACCCAACGATCCCCAAGCACTGGCTTCGGCGTTACAAGCGATGGCCGGGCCAACAGATCCGGAGGCGGGCGGCCAGGCCCAGATCAAAGTCGATGGTTTCTCGAACGGACAGATTCCTCCCAAAGAAGCGATTCGCGAAGTTCGGATCAACAACAATCCGTTTTCGGCTGAGAACGAGTTTCCGGGCTGGAACGGTATCGAGATTTACACACAGCCGGGCGCAGATAAGTGGCATGGCGGAGGCTCGTTCGACTTCAACGACGAGAGTTTGAACTCGCGCAATCCCTTCACCACCAAACGCGCGCCTTATCAACACCGTGGTTACGGCTTCAGTCTCAGTGGTCCGGTAATTCCGAAGCGCGCGTCGTTCTCAGTCTATTTCGGACGTTATGCGAGCGATACTAATTCAATCGTAAACGCGACCATACTCGATCCGGTGACGTTGAAACCGTTGGCGGTGAACGAAGCGTTTGTGACTCCCGACGTCAACAACTACGGCAATGGGCGGTTCGATTTCAAGATCAACAAGATGCACACGCTCGTGGGCCGGTTTAATTACAACCGGACGACCCAGGACTTGCAGGGCATCGGCGGTTACTCGCTACCCACCCGCGCCTATCGCGGACTGCGCACCTACTTCATCATGCAGTTGACGGAAACCGCGATGATCAATGAGAAGACTATCAACGAAACACGGTTTCAATTCACGCGCAACCGGTTTAACCAGAAGAGTGTGCTGGATGCGTTTGCTCTGAACGTGCTCGACTCCTTCAGCGGCGGTGGCTCGCAGGTTGGTGCATCGTCAAACGATACGGATCGTGTTGAACTTCAGAACTTCACTTCGTGGACCTCCGGCAATCACTTTCTGAAGGTAGGCGGGCGCTTACGTCATGTGAAGATCGACAGTGTTTCACCGGGGAACTTCGGCGGCACATGGACGTTCGCGGGCGGCCGTGGTCCACGATTGGACGCGAACGATCAGGTAATACTCGTGAATGGTCAACCTGAGATCATTGATGTGGGTAGTCTTGAACGTTATCGCCGCACGCTCGCGTTTTCTCGCGCGGGGATGAGTCCCGCTGAGATTCGGCTGCTCGGTGGCGGCGCCACACAGTTTTCGATAGCGGGCGGTAATCCTGAGGCTCTCGTGAAGCAATTTGACGTCGCGCTTTACATGCAGGACGAATGGAGAGTGCGGCCCAACTTCACTTTGTCACCCGGATTCCGTTACGAGAATCAGAGCAATATTGATAGTCATTATAATTTCGCCCCACGCATTGCCTTCGCATGGTCGCCAGTGTTCGGACACAAGAAGGCTGCTCCCAAACCAGCGCCGGCCCCGGCGCCAGCCGCTACCGCCGCCGCACCTGCGCCTGCGCCTGCACCTGCTGCTGGTCCTGCTCCCGCTGGTCCACCCAAGACCGTCTTCCGCGGCGGCCTCGGTATTTTCTACTCCCGCACTTCTGAAGACATCACGTTGCAAACGACTCGTTTCGATGGAGAGAATCAGCAACAGTTTCTCGTCACGAGTCCCGCTGTGTTGGATCTGTTCCCGGTTGTTCCGCCAATCGAAGCGCTTGATGCTTTTGCTCAGCCGCAGTTACGTCGCTTGAAATCAGACGATCTGCACACGGGTCGCCAACTACGCTTCATGTTCACGGTTGAGCGAGTGCTTCCTGCAAACTTGAAACTCTCGCTCACGTACATGTACGGTCGTGGCGATCGTTCACTGCGTTTGACCAATATCAACGCGCCGCTCGGTGGAACTTTCATTCCCGGCGTGCCGAACAGTGGCGTGCGTCCACTTGGCGCCGATGCGGGTAACGTTCTGGAATACCAGTCGAACGGCCATTCAGTCTCCAACACGCTGAGTGTCAACATCAACGGAACACTGAAGAAGGTGCAGTTCTGGGGTGGTTACAATTTGAACAAGAGCAGGAGCACTGATAGCGGTCAGACGGGTTCGCCGTCCGACGCTTACGATTTCAGCCAGGAGTATGCGCGTAGTTCATTCGGCGGTTTGAATTTCATGTATGGTGGCGGCAGCTACTCGGCGCCGGGTGGAATCAACTTCAACTTATTTATGCTTGCCAACTCCGGTAATACCTTCAACATCACCACCGGCCGCGACACGAATGGCGACACCTACTTCAGCGAACGGCCCGCGTTCGCCACGGATCTGACTGAGCCCGGAGTTATCGTCACACCGCTCGGTGCTTTCGATCCGACACCTTCACCGGGACAGACGATCATTCCGCGAAACTTTGGACGTGGACCAGGCTACGTTTCTGTAAACCCGAGCATATCCAAAACGTTCAAGTTCGGAAAAGCAATCGAACCAAAAACGCCGCCACCCGGTGCGCCCAAAACAACGGATGCCACGAAAGATCAAAAGCCTCCGGCGAAACCGCCAGTCCAGCGACCTTACGCGCTGACCTTCTATGTGAATGTCGCCAACATCTTCAATCGAACGAACAAAGGCAATCCCGTCGGCAACATGAGCTCACCGTTCTTCTTGAAATCTCCCTCCGGTTCAAATACCTTCTCCTTCGGCCCCAGTGGCGGATCAGCCGGCAATCGGGTGGTTAGCCTCAGAGTGAGGTTCAGCTTCTAAGCCACAAAAAGCACAAAAGTCACAAAAAGCACAAAATAAGGTTTAAAATGCCGAGGCTCTCCTGTATGTCTTTTGCCTTTTGTGCTTTTGTGCCTTTTGTGCTTTTTGTGGCTTTTGTGGCTTATGCTGACACACATTGTTATCTGGAAGTATCGCGACGACGTCGAACAGTTTGCACGCGAAGAGCATGTGAATCTGTTACGCAATCTGAAGAATCTGGTCCCTGGGATTCAGAGTTTGTCGGTTGGCTCTGACACGCTTTTCTTGCCGCGCTCGTATGACACGGGCCTCGTGGGCGTCTTCGAAGATCGCGCGGCGCTCGATGCCTACACGGTTCATCCGGAACACGTCAAAGTCGCGGAATTCGGCAGGAGCATCAGCGCGCACGTTGCCTCGGTGGACTTCGTCGACTAATGCGCTCGAAGAAGTTCATACTTCTGGTCATCCTCTTTCTTCTGCTCCTCTCGCAGATTCCGTTCGCTTATCGCAGGTTCAAACTCCGCCGTCTCAGCAACGCTATTCAACAACTCGAGTCACAACGCACGCCCACACAAACTAACGGCTTCAAAGAATACAAGGGTGTGGTCCATGTGCACTCCTTTCTCGGTGGTCACAGCGCGGGAACGTTCAGCGAGATCATTTCTGCAGCGCAGACGAATCAGTTGCAGTTTGTGATCATGACCGAGCACACGGAGAAAGAGTTTGACACTGCTGCGATGACGCTGCAGGGAACGCGTGGCGGCGTGCTGTTCATTAACGGCAATGAAAAGAGCGCTGAGAACGGCGACCGGTTGCTGGTTCTTCCGGGCGATGTCTCGATCGTTGCGTACCCGCAGGAGTTCAAGAACTGGGACACTGCACGCGTGAACGGTGTCGAGGTTTACAACGTCTTTACGAATGCGAAACAGGCTAATCCGGTAGTTGCTTTCTTTGACGTGCTCTGGTCGCAACGCGCTTATCCTGATTTGATCTTTGCTCTCTATTTCCGAAGACCTGATGAGAATCTGAAGAAGTGGGACCAGGCACTGACGCGCGCGCGACTCACGGCGACCGGTGGCAATGATTCACACGCCAACATCGGCGTCAGTCTGAACGACAGCTCCGGAAAGAAACTGCTGGGGATTCAACTCGATCCTTACGCCGTTAGCTTTCGGCTCGTGCGGCTACACGTCTTGATCGAACAGAATAAGCCGCTGGATGCAACGACGTTGGTTGAAGCGATCCGCGCTGGTCACTGTTTTATCGGTTTTGATTTTCTTGGTGATAGTTCCGGCTTTGTATTCGAGGCGGAAAATCCTGGCGAACGAAAGATTCAGGGTGATGAGATTTCACTGGGGGCCGACACAAAGCTTCAGATTCGGAGCCCGATTCCCGCGAGTGTGACGATTTTTAAGGACGGCGCCGTTCTTTTCGGACAAGACGGAATGACAAGCCGGGAGATTCCAGTCAAAGATCGCGGCGTTTACAGGGCCGAAATCTACCTGCCGGAGCTTGGAAACCTGCCGTGGATAATCTCAAATCCGATTTACGTGCGGTGAATAGGTCCTATACTAAGGAAGGTGGGCGTCGCTCGCTTTAAAATGGTTCCGCCCCACGGGGTGCCCTGCTAGCTGCCCTGTGGGGCGACAAACCGACGCCGGAAAGCTCCGGCTTCACTTGTTTTCGGAAGCGGTGCGTACGACACCGGAGTACTGCTGGTGGTCTAGTGTTTGACCACGCTCTCCTCGAAAGCTCCAAGTGTTAGGAACTAAGGAGTACAGCCTTCCACACACTGTTTTTTCAAGTCCGCCCAGTCTATGCCCTGAGTGCCGGAGTGTCAAGTTTCAGCTTGACCGAACGTGAACCATACAAGGTTCACAACTGCTAAAATGCCACACCGATGGACCTAAAAATACCGACCCCTCCGAACTTCAGCTACCGCCGGACCGTCGCCAGCCACGGCTGGTACCAACTACCGCCTTTCGGACTCGAAAAATGGGAACTGTCGCGTGTCATCGACATCGGGAAAAAGCCGCCAGTCACGATTTTTCTCAGTGAACTAAAGAATTACGTTCGCGTGCATCCATCGCGGCCCCTCAATAAATCCGAGGCTGCCATCGTCCTGCGCGACGCCCGCCACATACTTCGCCTCGACGACGATCTGAAGCCGTTTTACGACGCTACCGCCGCGGATCCGGAGTTCAACTGGATCGGGAACCAGGGCGCGGGCCGGCTGCTGCGCTCTCCGACCGTTTTCGAAGATCTGGTAAAGATGATCTGCACGACCAACTGCTCCTGGGCACTCACACTCAAGATGGTGCATGGCATGGTCAACAACCTTGGCCGCGAAACGGGTGATGGACGGCGAGCGTTTCCGACAGTTCAGGCACTGGCGTCGATGCCGGCGACATTTTTTATCAACGAAGTGCGCGCCGGTTATCGCGCTCCGTATTTGAAGGAGCTCGCGGACCGCGTGGCCTCAGGTGAGTTGAACGTCGAGGAATGGCTTTCGAGTGATTTGCCTACACGTGATCTACTGAAGCAAATGAAAGGCGTGAAGGGCGTCGGAGATTATGCAGCCGAAAATCTCTTGAAGCTGTTGGGACGTTACGACGGGCTGGCGCTCGACTCGTGGACGCGCGCACGATTTTTTGAACTCAGGAATAACGGCCGGAAGGCAAACGACAAGAAGATCGCGCGCTACTACGCGAGGTTCAACGAGTGGCGCGGCCTCGCGCTCTGGTGCGACGTCACGCGAGATTGGCTGTAATAGGTCCTATAGGACATATAGGACCTATTACGGCTTAAGGCTATTTAGTGAAAACGAGCGTCGAATCCTGGTTGCCGCGCGGTGATTCACTGTGACGAACAATGGTCAAGGTCTTGCCGTCGGCTGAAAGCGAGAGCTTGTCGCTTGAGTTCAGCGTCGTCTCGTTCCCATCGCGTGTGAACGTCGTCTTGCTGGTCAACTCCAGAGTTTTACCGTCGCTCGACAACGTCGCTTTGCGCACGAACTTTGCTGGTCCCATCTCACCCGAAGTTTCACTGCCATCGAGATTGTAGGTTCGGGGACCGCCCATGCCGCGACCCGGACCGCCAATACCTGGACCTCCGCCCTGAGGTGCACCACCGGCAGGAGCGCCACCCGCAGGAGGACCACCGGGGCCGCCAGGACCGCCGCCACCAGTCACTTTCTCATCAAGTGTGATCTCTTTGTCAGTCTGCGTGATGTTCACTGTAACGCTATCGGCATTTTGCCAACGCTGACTGAGACCCTGGCTCTTGCTCTTATCAAGCGTCCAGGTTCCGGCGAAGTTTGGCGCAGCCGCATGCGCAGCCAGGGCAAACACTAGCGCGCTTGTCAGGCCAAAAGCATAAATCAACTTTCTCATCCAGAATCTCCTTCACATGTATGTGATTTAGTACAGGGTGGCAGAGTCTAGCAAAACATCCGCGGAAAAACTGTAAGGGAATGTAAAGATTTGTATAGAGATCGTATAGAGAGGGTAAAGACGGAACCTTTCCCGGTGAGGCTGCGTACCAAGCCCCGTGGTTGTAAGAGACCTCGATGGACGGTAACAAAAAATGGCAGTGTTAATGATTATTGTGAAGCAACGTTTATCGAGAAGAAGTTTTTGTCATAAGACAACTGCGAGTGGTGTTTAGTCGCAGAGAGAGCAATCAAGCTAAGAGAGAATCTAACGATACAGCAAGGAGAGTAGTGATGAAGTCAATGGTAAACAGGATGGTGGCAATTCTTATGGTGGCCGCTCTGACGAGTGTTGTGGCGTTCGCCAAAGTGAGTAAACAAAGAGTGACCTTCGAAAACGACGTCAAGGTGAATGGCACCCTCGTGAAGAAAGGCAACTACGAAGTCAAGTTCGACGATGAGACCGGTCAACTCACGATCGCGAAAAACGGTAAGACAGTTGTTCAGGCAATGGCAAAAGTCCAACCGCGTGAGAAGAAAGCAAATGACTTTCAACTGCGTTCGACAGTGAATGGCGATGAGACGCAACTGACCGGCGTGACCTTTGGTGGTTCTGACAAAGACATCGTGATCACGAACAGCGGATCCACAACAACCGGCAACAACTAAGATTCAATTCAGTTTGTTCCCCCTGCGCCTCGAGGCCCATTGTGGGTTTCGAGGCGTAGTTGTTTCAAAGCCATCCACCGATTACACTGATTTACATGAAATACAGGCGCTTCGGACGCACTGGCTGGGAAGTCAGCGAAATCGGTTACGGCATGTGGGGCATGGCTGGTTGGACCAACTCCAACGACGATGAATCGTTGCAGTCGCTGCAAGCCTCGGTCGAGCGCGGCTGCAATTTCTTTGACACCGCGCACGCTTACGGTAATGGTCGCAGCGAGAGTCTCCTTGGCCAGACCGTGCGTTCCAATCCGGGAAAGCGTCTCTACACTGCGAGCAAGATCCCGCCAAAGAATCTACAGTGGCCTGCTCTCGCTGAATCCAAACTAATGGAATCCTATCCACCGGATCACGTCGAGGAGTATGTTCATCGCAGTCTGGAAAACTCGGGATTGGACCAGCTCGACCTGATGCAGTTCCACACCTGGAACGACGAGTGGATGCGCGACGATCGTTGGTTCTATCGCATCGACGACATGCGCAGTCAGAAGTTGATCAATGCGATCGGGATCAGCATCAATCGTTGGGAACCGTGGAATGGAGTGCGCGCTGTGCGGAGCGGCCAGATCGATGCGGTACAGGTGATCTACAACATCTTCGATCAGAATCCCGAAGATGAATTGTTTCCGGCGTGTCACGAGATGGATGTTGCCGTGATCGCGCGCGTGCCTTTTGACGAAGGAACGTTGACGGGAACGCTGACAAAAGACAGCAAGTGGCCCGAGGGTGACTGGCGCAATACTTACTTCGTTCCTGAAAACCTGATTCCGAGCGTGGAGCGAGCAGACGCCGTGAAGAAGACTCTCGAGGAATGGAATCGTGAGCGCGGCACAAAGATCACGATGCCGGAACTTGCACTGCGTTTTATTCTCGGCAACGACGACGTGAGCACAATCATCCCCGGCATGAGAAAACTCTCGCACGTACAATCAAATACCGAAGCGAGCGATGCAGGGCCACTGCCACCTGAGCTGCAGGAAAAGATGCGAAGCTTCCGCTGGGTCCGAAAGCCCGCCCCATGGTCTCAATGATCGGATTGCCGATTGCCAATTGCCGATTGCCAAATGTTACCACCGTCTCAACATCAAAATTGGCAATCGGAAATCGGCAATTGGCAATAATCTAGTTTTACATCTCCAGTGTCTTCACCAGGAATGCCCAGCGGTCGGCGGACTCCTCGATGAGCTTTGAGGTGGGCTTGCCGGCGCCGTGGCCCGCCTTGGTTTCGATGCGGATCAGAATCGGTGCCGGACCTTCCTGCGCGGCCTGAAGTGCCGCGGCGAATTTGAAGCTGTGGCCCGGCCAGACGCGATCGTCGTGATCCGCTGTTGTGATCATCGTCGGCGGATACGCTCTCCCAGGCTTGATGTTGTGCAGCGGCGAATACGCGTACAACGCCTTGAACTCTTCCGCATTCTCAGACGAACCGTAATCCGAAACCCACGCCCAACCGATCGTGAACTTCTGAAACCGCAGCATGTCCATCACGCCGACTGCCGGCAACGCTGCGCCAAACAAATCCGGACGCTGCGTCAACGCTGCTCCGACAAGTAATCCGCCATTACTGCCACCACCGATCGCGAGCTTCGGTGTCGACGTGTACTTGTTGTCGATTAACCACTGCGCTGCAGCGATGAAGTCGTCAAACACGTTCTGCTTTCTGAGCTTCATGCCGGCCTGATGCCACTCTTCGCCATACTCTCCGCCGCCACGAAGGTTCGGCTGCGCATAGACTCCGCCCATCTCCATCCATACGAGAATCCCGACTGAGAAAGCCGGCGGCAGCGAGATGGCGAAACCTCCGTAGCCATACAGGTAAGTGGGATTGTTGCCGTCGAGCTTAAGTCCCTTCTTGTAGGTAAGGAACATCGGCACTTTCGTCCCGTCCTTACTTGTGTAGAAAACCTGCTTCGTCTCATAGTCAGCCGTGTTGAAGTCGACTTTGGGCTCGCGGAAAATCGTGCTCTTGCCGGTCGTCATGTCGTAGCGATAGATCGTGGTCGGCGTGGTGAAACTCGTAAACGAGTAAAACGTTTCTTTATCGCCAGGCTTACCGCCGAAGCCTTCAGCCGAACCGATTCCCGGAAAGTTAACTTCACTCAAGAACTTGCCCGACGTGTCGTGAATCCTCGTCTGCGTGTAGGCGTCTTTGAGATAGTTGAGAACGAATTTGTGGTTGACGACAGTAGTCGCTTGTAGCGTCTCTTTGCCTTCAGGAACTACGACTTTCCAGTTGTTTCGAGCGGGCCTGGCGGTGTCGACCTCGATAACCTTCCCACGCGGCGCCTCGAGGTCAGTCTGAAACCAGAATCGCGATCCATCGTTACCGATGAAACTGTAAGCGGCATCGAAATCGTCGAGCAGCTTAACGACCTCCGAGTTTTTCGACTTCAGATCTTTGTAGTAGATGCGACTCTTGACGTCAGTGCCCTGAAAGACCGTGATGATCAGATAATTGCCGTCTTCAGTAACGTAGCCCCCGAACAGCCAGTCTTTTTGATCCGGACGCTCGTAAACGAGGACGTCCTGCTTTTGATCTGTTCCGAGTTGGTGATAGTAGACTTTTTGAAAATAGTTCGTGCCCTTCAGCATGTCGGCTTTAGGTTCATCGTAACGGCAGTAAAAGAATCCTTTGCCGTCGCGCGTCCACGAGACGCCGGAAAACTTCACCCACTTCAGATCGTCAGAAAGATCTTTAGCCGTTTCGATGTCGCGTACTTTCCATTCCTGCCAATCGGAACCTGACGCTGACAAGCTGTACGCGAGCAGTTTTCCATTCGGGCTCACCTGCATGCCCGACACGGCGACCGTGCCATCCGCAGAAAGCGTGTTTGGATCGAGCACCATCTGTGGCTGCGCGTCGAGGCCGGTCACGGTGTATAGGACAGCCTGATTTTGGAGCCCGCTGTTCCGCGTGTAGAAGTAACGATTTCCTTCCTTGAACGGAATGCCGTACTTCTCATAATTCCAGAGTTTGGTGAGACGTTCCTTGATCGTATTCCGGGCTGGAATGGACGCCAGGAAGCCAAAGCTGAGCTTGTTTTCAGCCTCCACCCACTGTCGTGTTTCTGGTGAATCGAGATCTTCAAGCCAGCGGTAAGGATCGGCGACCGTTGTGCCATGGTAATCGTCAACCTGGTCGCTCTTACGCGCTGGGGGATAATTAGTCGGTTTGATCATCTGCTGTGCAACACCTGCCAATAAACACACAATTAGAGCCAAGCGGATGGGTGGGTGATACTGCATGCATACGCTCCCTTCAGTTTCAGCCGCCGAGTATAGCCACAAAAAGGCACAAAAAAGAACTAGCCGCAAAAAAGGCACATAAAGCACAAAAAGAATTTTCTAAAAGCAGGACGCGCTACTTCAAAATCACCTTTTGTGCATTTTGTGCCTTTTTGTGGCTGAAAATGATTGACAACCGCAGGCGGCATGAGTGAATCTAACCCAACGCTCCGCCCCCCGGCGCGCGAGTTTTATCCTGTAAGTCTCCGAGAAAAATATGAAGTATTCTGCCCGTCTCGCCCTTTTTGTTGTCGCCGTTCTTTTTGCCTCCATCGAGATGCGGGCACAGGAGAGTAGCGCAGTTCGCCCCCGCGTTGTCACCGCGACCAATCAGGAACAGCAACAGCTGCCCGTTCCGACGACAAAGCTCCCGCCTGCCAATCCAGCCACGGTCGGCCCCACGTTGCCGGTGATTGAGGCAGACAGCCAGAAGAAGATCGCCGGGCCGATAACAAATCTGACTCCGTCAGTGATTCAGGGCCGCATTTCCGAAGCACAGCGGATGTTCAAAACGCGGCCGAAGCCGACTGCCCTCGTGCCGTCGATCGATTTTGTCACGGTCGCAGCCCTGGATCGCGAGACCGCACGCACACATTTCATCACGCT
>DATNFX010000023.1:0-14020 GCA_035606195.1 Pyrinomonadaceae bacterium | reverse complement strand
GTTATCCTGAGAGAGCGAATTAATCAATTGGAAGCTGAGTTGGCCGTCAGCACGACCCAGCACCAGTTCGCTGCCATCTGGAGAGAAGTCGAGAGTATTTATGTCTTCGTGTTCGGTCCAAGTTCGTTCACTTTGGTCGGCAAGGTTCCGGAGTACGTTCCATTCAAACCCTCGCAATTGTGAAGGGATTGCAAGGAGAATATTCTTCGTTTCAGTGATTTCACCCTGCGAAAAGCTTTTATAAGCTACTTGGAGATTTGGACCGTACGTAAGTTGCAAGTTCCTTTCAGCCTGCTGCCTCTGGATTCTGTCAGAGCGTGCGAAGAGGTACGAGGTCACAGCAAGGACTACAGCGATCAGTGTAAGGGCCAGCAGTGCGCGATTCCTGAGCTTGAGCCGGCGAAGCTCCTCATAATTAATGCCTCGTTCGCTGATTATTAAGCCGTCTATTATTTGTTGAATTACGCCCTCCTGCTCCTCAGGTTCGGCGTCACCGGCCCAGTTTATTCTTTGTGCTTTGGGCCAGCGCGAGGATATTGACTTAGGAACCATTGAAGGATCGTCGCCCTGCGACATAGCTAATATCGGAGCCGTGCGACGGTGCTTAACCCACCATTCGATCTCATCGTACAACCAGTCAGCCTGAGCGCGGCGCGCCCTGGTACTCCGGGAGCAGACAAGAATCATTGCGCGAGCAGTGCGAAGATCTCCTTTCCACTTCTGAGTCCAGTCGTGAATAGCCGGGGCGCACCTATCAAAATACGTTTGAATCTGCGCTTTGCGGCCCGCGTCGAGCACAAGCTCCTTTCCTTTCAACCTGTTGTTCAACCACTGTGCACATTTGTCACCTTCTGTTGGACCGCGGCGATAAGCAATGAAGATCAATAACGGCGAGTTTTTTGCGATCGTGGCAGTTACTTCTGGAGTTCTCGGTTGAGAAGAGTCGTTTTGAACAAGCGAAATGTCGGGGGTAGCTTCGCTCATCGAATTAGCTCCTTGGTTCCTGGGACTGAACCGGTTAAAGGAGGCCCAGCGGCAATCAATTTCCGCTGAAGTTCTGTTTGGCGGGTCATGCTATTCGAGTTTTTAGACTAGTGCAACATTACCTTGTAAGGATTTCCCCGCAGCCCCGACCAACAGTTGGTTACGAAATCTGAAGGGAGAATCTGAAATATGTCGAACAGATTGAAGGTGGTTCTATTTGTCCTAATCATTGCTGGTTTTGGTGCTTGGTATGCATTCAGGCCCGAGCGGCTTTTCATCAATCAAAAGGTCAACGAACAGTTTCCGACTGCGTCCGCTGCTCACGATCAACTCGCTTCGGGACAGTTTCACAGCGGGGCACATGAAACGAAAGGCATGGCTACGGTGTTTCAGCTTGCCGACGGCAAGAAGACGCTGCGATTGACCAACTTTCAAACATCGAACGGTCCCGACGTGCACGTCTATCTCGTCGCCGCTCAGGACGCAAAGGACAACGACACAGTTACGAAAGCGGAATTCGTCGACCTGGGTTCTATGAAAGGAAACATCGGCGATCAGAATTACGAGTTGCCGGCAAACGCGGATCTGGCTAAGTACCGCGCCGTCACGATCTGGTGCAAGCGTTTTAGTGTGAACTTCGGTACGGCGCCGTTGAACTCGTCAATGCAATCCATGAACGTGCAGTAACTCCCCAAGCCTGGAGTGCATCATGAGCAGCAACAATCACTACGACGTAATCATCATCGGCTCGGGCGCGGGTGGCGGCACGCTCGCATACAAACTCGCGCCCTCCGGCAAGAAGATTCTTCTCCTGGAACGCGGTGATTACGTTCCGCGTGAGAAAGACAACTGGAGCCCGCGCGCCGTAAATCTCGAGGCGAAATACAACACGAAAGAGGCGTGGCGCGACAGCGAAGGTAAGGAGCTGCATCCGCACACGAATTATTTCGTCGGCGGTAACACCAAGTTCTACGGCGCTGCGCTCTTTCGTTTACGAAAAGAAGACTTTGGTGAGATTCGTCATCACGGCGGCATCTCTCCCGCCTGGCCCATCAGCTATGACGAGTTGGAACCGTATTACACCGAGGCTGAACACCTTTATCAGGTACACGGCAATCGAGGTGAAGATCCGACTGAGCCATGGGCCAGCGCGCCGTACAAATATCCAGCCGTAAGTCACGAACAACGCATTCAGCATCTACACGACGATCTGGAGCGCGCCGGGCTTAAGCCGTTTCATGTGCCGTTGGGAATTCGGCTCGACGAAAAGAACGCGCGGACTAGTCTCTGTATTCGATGCAACACGTGCGATGGCCATCCCTGTTTGATCGGCGCAAAGTCCGATGCGCAGACAATCTGTGTTGATCCTGCTCTCAAACACGAAAACGTCTGCCTCGTCACAAACGCGAAGGTCATGCGCCTGGAAACGAACGGGAACGCGCGCGAAGTCAGCAAAGTAATCGTCGATCGCGATGGTGTGCGCGAGGAATACTCGGGCGATGTCGTTGTTGTCTCGTGCGGCGCTGTAAATTCCGCGGCGCTGCTACTGCGCTCGGCTAACGATAGTCATCCAAATGGACTCGCGAACGGTTCGGATGTAGTCGGGCGTCACTACATGGGCCACATCAACTCGGTGCTCATGGCCCTGTCAAAATGTCCTAATCCAACAATCTTTCAAAAGACACTTGCAATCAACGACTTTTATTTCGGTTCCAGGGATTGGGACTATCCGATGGGTCACATCTCCTTCGTCGGCAAGCTCGATGCCGACACATTGAAAGCCGGCGCGCCGGCGATCGCTCCGGGCTGGACGCTCGATCTCATGGCGCAGCATTCGCTGGACTTTTGGCTGACTTCGGAAGACTTACCCGATCCGGACAATCGTGTGATTGTCGATCGCGACGGTCAGATCCGCGTCAGTTACAAGCTAAACAATGTCGCGGGTCACGATCGCCTGAAGGCGCGGTTGCAAAAAGCAATGAAGCAGACGAACTGTGACGTTCACGGGCACGAGTGTCATCAAGGTCTGTTTGCGCGGAATCTCTATCTCGGCCAACGTCTGCCGCTGGCGGCAGTGGCACACCAGAATGGCACGGTGCGCTTTGGCAACGATCCAAAGACTTCCGCACTCGACCGCAATTGCAAAGCACACGAACTCGACAACCTTTATGTCGTAGACGCGAGCTTCTTTCCGTCGAGCGGCGCCGTGAATCCAGCTCTGACGATCATGGCTAACGCCTTGCGCGTCGGCGATCACCTGTTGGAGCGAATGAAATGAAGCGGATCAAAGTCACACTTCTCGGTTTACTGCTTACGCTGGGCGTCTTCGTTCATACGACGACGGGCCAGTACCTGCCGACGGACGCGCGTGTACTCAACGTCGCGCGCGTCCCCCTCCTCGTCAGCGACGTGACTGTTCCGGTGGTCGAACAGGTGGGCGCAATTGGCATGACAGTTTCGGACATGGACACTTCGGTTGATTTCTATTCGAGAGTTTTGTCGTTCGAGAAAGTTTCGGACGTCGAGGTAACGGGTGATGATTACGAACGTCTACAGGGCGTTTTTGGTTTGCGGATGCGCGTCGTGCGAATGCGGCTCGGCGATGAGTTCATTGAGTTGACCGAGTACCTGGCGCCGAAGGGCCGGCCCGTTCCCGTAGATTCCCGCAGCAACGATCGCTGGTTTCAACACATTGCCATCATCACGAGCGACATGGACAAGGCTTACGCGCTGCTGCGCCAAAACAAAGTGGAACACGCCTCTACTGGTCCACAGCGAATACCGGACTGGAACAAGAACGCTGGTGGCATTGCGGCCTTCTACTTTCGCGATCCTGATAAGCACTGGCTCGAGATTTTGCAATTTCCTGAAGGCAAGGGCGATCAGAAGTGGCAGCAGAAGGACAAGCTGTTTTTGGGAATCGATCATACGGCCATTGTCGTCAGCGATACGGACGCGAGTCTGAAGTTTTACCGAGATATGCTCGGTCTGCACATCGCGGGCACGAGCGAGAACTACGGCACAGAGCAGGAACACCTGAACAACGTGTTCGGCGCAAGGTTACGCATTACGAGTCTTCGAGCTGGCAGCGGGGGGCCGGGTATCGAATTTCTCGAATACCTTGCGCCGCGTGATGGGCGGCCCGCGCCTGCGGATGCTCGTGCGTCGGATCTGTTCCACTGGCAGACCAGTCTCATCGTAAACACTGCCGACACGTTTGCCAGGCGCTTGCTCGCAGAGAACTCTCGGTTTATTTCACCAGGTGTGGTGTCGCTGAACGATAAGAGCTTAGGTTTTAGTAAAGGTCTGCTAGCGCGCGACCCAGACGGCCACGTAATGGCATTAATTGAAAAATAAGGAACGTACAGTACGTTCGACAAAGACCAATTATTATGACGGCAGAAAAGAAACGATTGGACGAGGCGCGAGGACGCACCAGGCACTGGAAGCGATGGGGACCGTATCTTAGTGAGCGTGCGTGGGGCACCGTGCGTGAAGATTACAGTGCTTACGGCACGGCCTGGGATTACTTCCCGCACGATCACGCCCGATCGCGGGCCTACCGTTGGAACGAAGACGGGATCGCCGGAATCTCAGACCGTCATCAGAAAATCTGTTTCGCGGTGGCACTTTGGAACGGTCGTGATCCGATTTTGAAAGAACGACTGTTCGGTCTGACCGGTAACGAAGGAAATCACGGAGAAGACGTCAAGGAATATTACTTCTACCTCGATTCAACTCCGACTCACTCGTACATGAAGTATCTGTACAAGTATCCGCAAGGAGAGTTTCCATACGGCGAGTTGGTCGCAGAAAACAGGCAGCGAGGAAAGCTTGCACCCGAGTTTGAGCTGGTCGACACCGGTATCTTCGATGGTGATCGCTACTTCGACGTCGTTGTCGAATATGCGAAAGCTGATGTCGAGGATATTCTCGTTAAGATCACGGCGACGAATCACGGCCCGGAAGACGCTTCGCTGAATCTGCTGCCGACGATCTGGTTTCGCAATACATGGTCCTGGAATCAGAATGGGACAGCGAAGCCATCCTTACGCAGCACGAGCGAAGATTTTATCGAACTCAATGATGTCGAGCTTGCCCAACGGTGGTTGTATTGTGATGGCACGCCCGAGCTGCTCTTTACAGAAAATGATACGAACACTGAGCGTCTCTTCAACTTCACGAATGGTTCGCGCTATTTCAAAGACGCCATCAACGACTACATCGTTCACGGCAATCACCAGTCGGTCAACCCTGAGCAGCGAGGCACCAAAGCCGCCGCAAATTACAAGCTGACCATCGCGCCCGGCGCATCTGCAACAATCCGCTTGCGATTAACGAACGAGCAGCTCGACCGTCGACAAGCTTTCGCACAGTTCGACAGGACCTTCGCCGATCGACTTCGTGAAGCCGACGAGTTTTACGCCAGTGTAATTCCCAAACACCTCTCGGCCGATGCGCGGCTCGTCATGCGTCAGGCATTCGCAGGCATGCTCTGGTCGAAACAGTTCTATCACTACGTCATCGAGCAGTGGCTGGATGGTGATCCGGCAACACCTAAGCCTCCGGCAGAGCGCGTACGCGGTCGCAATCACGAGTGGAAACATCTCCACAATGCCGACGTTATCTCGATGCCCGATAAGTGGGAGTATCCGTGGTACGCGGCGTGGGATCTTGCGTTTCATTGCGTGCCCTTGGCGTTGGTTGACTCAGAGTTCGCCAAGGAGCAATTGGTGTTGATGCTGCGCGAATGGTACATGCACCCGAACGGCCAGCTACCGGCATACGAGTGGGCGTTTGGCGATGTGAATCCGCCAGTTCACGCCTGGGCTGCGTGGCGCGTTTACAAGATCGAGAAGAAGCGACGTGGAGTGGGCGATACGGTTTTCCTCAAGCGGGTCTTCCAAAAGCTGCTGTTGAATTTCACCTGGTGGGTCAATCGGAAAGACGCTGATGGCATGAACATCTTTCAGGGCGGTTTTCTCGGTCTCGATAACATCGGTGTTTTCGATCGCAGTGCACCACTGCCTACCGGCGGCCATATCGCTCAGTCAGACGGCACGAGTTGGATGGCGATGTATGCGCTCAACCTTCTTGCAATCGCGATGGAGCTCGCGAAAGAAGATCCTTCCTATGAAGACGTGGCCAGCAAATTCTGGGAACACTTTCTCTACATCGCACACGCGATGAATAACCGGGGCGACGACGAGATCAGACTGTGGGACGAGCAGGACGGCTTCTTTTACGACGTACTGCATTTGCCGGAAGGCAAACCGTTCCCGATGAAGGTTCGATCGATGGTCGGTTTGATTCCGTTGTTTGCAGTCGAGACTTTGGAACCGGAGCTATTGGATCGTCTGCCGGATTTTAAGCGACGCATGGAATGGTTCATCCAGAACCGACCCGACCTGACAGCGAATGTCGCGTGCATGCGAACGCCCGGAAATGCCGAACGGCGTTTGCTCTCCATTGTGAGCCAGGATCAACTTCGGAGTGTGTTGCGATTCATGCTCGACGAGAATGAGTTCCTTTCGCCATACGGCATTCGCGCGATCTCACGTTTCCATAAGGACCACCCGTACATGTTGAAAGTGAATGGCACACAGCATCGCGTAGATTATGAGCCGGCGGAATCGAGCACCGGGTTGTTTGGAGGCAATTCAAACTGGCGTGGCCCGATTTGGTTTCCTTTGAACTACCTGCTGGTTGAATCATTACAAAAGTTTCATCACTATCTTGGTGAAGATTTCAGAGTTGAGTGTCCGGTTGGTTCAGGTCAGATGCTGACGCTCTGGGAAGTCGCAGGCGAGATCTCAAAACGACTCTCACGCATCTTCCTGAAAGACGCTGATCAGCGACGGCCAGTGTTTGGCGCGGCCGCAAAATTTCAAACTGATTCCAACTGGCGCGATCTCATTCCCTTCCACGAATACTTCCACGGCGACAACGGTTCAGGCGTGGGAGCGAGCCATCAAACCGGTTGGACCGGCCTGGTCGCGAAGCTTCTTCAACAAAGCGGTGAATAGAGCCACAAAAGGCACATAAACCACAAAAGGCACAAACAGGAAACCGCTCTTGTGCCTTTTGTGCTTTATGTGCTTTTTGTGGCCCTGTTTTGTAAGGAATCGTTTCGTGGCCCGACTCATGATTGTTTGACGAACTCCATCACAAGGACGCAATCAACATGAGAGATAGATGGGCAGTGATATTAGCGGGCGGAGACGGAACGCGTTTGCAATCGATGACGCGGGCGATCAGTGGCGATAATCGCCCGAAACAGTTCGTTCCGGTCATCGGAGGCAGCACGCTCCTCAATCAGACCAGGCAAAGAGTCGCCTTATCGATTGAGCCCAGGCGCACTCTGATCGTCGTAACGCAGAAGCATCGCCGGTTCTATGAACCACTGGCCCACGAAATCTCACCAAATCTTCTAGTCGAACAACCTGTGAATAAGGGAACAGCGCCGGCGATTCTTTATGCCCTGCTACGCGTCGCGTCCAAATCGCCAAAAGCAGTCGTTGCGCTGTTCCCTTCGGACCACTTCTTCGCTGATGACGAAGAATTCATGTCGCACATCGACGTGGCAGTTGATGCCGTCGAGATCCAACCGGCGACTGTGATGCTCCTTGGAATTACACCAACGACACCGGAAACAGAGTACGGTTGGATTGAGCCGCAGCCTTCCATTCTCGCGAGCGCACAAAAATCCATTACGCGGGTACGAAAGTTTTGGGAAAAGCCGAGTTTGAATCTGGCAACTTCCCTTATGCAACGCGGCTGCTTGTGGAACAGTTTCGTGATGGTTGGGTGTGTTGACGCATTATTGAAAATGACACGGGCTGCCATGCCGGAATTGTACACAGCCCTCGCAGCAATCACGCCGACCTTCGAAACTGCGAATGAACACAAAGCTCTCGCAGCACTCTATTCCAGCATCGACGATTCCAACTTTTCTCATCAGGTACTCGCGGTGCGGCCAGAAGATCTGATGGTGATGAGGGTTGGAGAGGTCGGCTGGAGCGATCTCGGTGAACCTAATCGAGTGTTATCAGCTCTCGCCCGCATCGGAGTGCAATCTGAACTCGCAATGTCCGCCAGCTAGATAGAGGAATCATCATGAAAGCAATCGCAGTTAGACCGGGAATACCGAACACAGTCCACCTGACGGAACTGCCGGCGCCGAAAGTCAGTGATATACCGAATGGACGCGGTGTGCTGGTGCGCGTGCTGCGCGTGGGAGTGGATGGCACAGACAAGGAAATCAATGCTGCTGAGTATGGCCAGGTGCCGCATGGATATGACTTCCTAATCATCGGCCACGAAAGTTTTGGCCAGGTTGAAGCCGTTGGTCCAAACGTCACGGAAGTGAAACCTGGAGATTACGTAGTCGCGACCGTACGCCGGCCAGGTTCAAGCATCTACGACCTCATTGGCACAAACGACATGACGACTGACGATACGTACTTCGAGCGCGGCATCAACCTGCGTCACGGTTACATGAGTGAGTATTACGTCGACGATGCTGAATTCATCGTGAAAATTCCTCGAGGTCTGAAGGAAGTCGGCGTCTTGCTTGAGCCTACAACCGTCGTTGAGAAAGGGATTGTTCAGGCTTATGAAATTCAACGTCGGCTTAGAGTGTGGAAACCGAAGCGTGCGGCGGTCATGGGTGCGGGAACGATTGGTCTGCTTGCCACTCTGGTTCTGCGTCTGAAGGGATTGCAGGTGACTACGTTTGGCAAGACGCCAAAACCTTACCTGAATCCTGATCTTATCGAGGCGATCGGCGCCACGTATCAATCGACGGACGAGCTGTCGATTCTTGATGGCGCAAAGAAGTACGGACCATTTGACATCATCTTTGAAGCAACCGGTTTCTCGCCAGTAGTTTTCGACAGTATGCAAGCACTCGGGAAGAATGGCGTGCTCGTGCTGTCGAGCGTGACCGGCGGCGATCGGAAAATCGAGGTCCCCGCTGACAAGATCAATCTTGAATTCGTGCTTGGCAACAAAGTGATGGTTGGAACTGTGAATGCGAATCGTGAGTACTTTGAGACGGGCGTTAAGGATCTCGCTCAAGCGGAGGCCGAGTATCCCGGCTGGCTTTCGCGTTTACTGACGCATCCCGTCCGCGGCTTAGAAAATTATCAAGAGTTGTTCGCGAAGCTTACGAACCCTAACGGCGCAATCAAGGTGTTCTGCGAGGTCGCAGAGCTGTAGGTCGAGGAATATGGATCATGATTGACTTCGCCAGTGCCAGGGTAGAGGCATCCGACAACATCGCTCTGCGACATATGTTTGCGTATAGTGAGTCTAAGCTTTAAATACATGTGTCTTAACATCGCGAACTAACTCGGGAAGGGAAACAGGGTATTGAAAACAGTCGCGCTTCTAATCATCTCGAATACCTTTATGACCGTAGCGTGGTACGGACATCCCAAATACAAAAGGCCCCGCACTTTGCAACGATTATTGTTAGTTGGGCCATTGCTTTCTTTGAATATGTATTTCAAGTTCCGGCGAATAGGATCGGCTCAAACTACTTCAGTCTGACACAGCTCAAGATCATGCAGGAATGTATAACGTTAGTCGTGTTTACAGCGTTTGCGTTTCTGATTTTTCGCGAGCCATTGCGATGGAACAATGTAGTGTCGTATACGCTGCTGATCGGAGCAGTCGCATTCGCTTTTTGGCCGCGTTGATGGCGTTCGCTAGTTCCGTTGGATGATCCATCCGTGCGTGATCACTGTTCACGCAGTGGAACTTCGGAATTGTCTTACTGGGAGATTTCTGAGATTAGCACTTCGGTGGTGAGGCTACCAACAACTCAAATTATAAGCGGCCTAGCGCACAGACAGCCGCTCCCACGAATGATAAGATATCAATTAGCGATCTGTGTTCAGAGGTCAGAGGTTAAAAATTCGAGAGAGGTTTTAAGCAGGATCATGGAAGAGAAGACATTTTTCAAAATCGGAGATCGCATCGACCAGTTATGCCTCGTCTGTAACGAGGAGCGCGGGCATGTCGTAGTTTCCGTGAGCAAGATAGGCAGAATCACGCGGGTGAGTTGTCCAATGTGTGCCTCACGCGTCGTATATCGCGGTGGCACAATCTCCAGTGCATCCTCCAGGATAGGCGTCCCATACGATCGGACTCGAACGTATCGCAAAGGACAGACGCTGATACATCCCACGTTCGGCGAAGGTGAGGTAACTGCGGTCATAGAACCACAGAAAATGGATGTATTGTTCGCAGATCGCCTACGTCGACTGATTCATGCGCATTCGTAAACGTCACTATAATCGCGGAAAGAGAGTCGCGGAATAGTCTTGTAAAGACCCCCAGTCACGGCCTTCCGCAGTTGCTGGCGATTTCGAACGAGTCTAAACCTCCACGTCTCTTCTCAGCCCATTCAACTATGCACGCGAAAGCGTCTATTCAAGATAGTGTTCGCTCAATTGCGCCTTGAGCGCCTGGGGAACGGAACGCCAGTGCGCAGCGCATAATTCCTGCACAGTGCCGCCGACCTCGTGTACACGCGCAACGTGCCACCGCTGCAGGTGTTGTTCATAATGCCAGCGATATATTGGACCATGGCTGCGCTGGCTATAGAAAACATTATTTTCGACCTGACCACTGTTGTCGGGTCTAACGAACATGCGCAATCCAATCATGGTCCCTCGCCGCTGTTAAAGCTGCTGAATGCACTATGCTCTGATGGGGTTATCGGAATGGGCCCACCGGCGTCTGTTGCGGCTATGGATTGGTGAGCATGGGACAGAGGGTGTGGCGTAAAAGTAATCAAGCCTCGCCTGACTTCTTCCACTGCAATGGTCGTATTTTTGCGCTTGAAGGGATTCGGCTCGATCCGCGGTTTTGAACCGCGTAGAAGTTGCTTCGCTCTCAATCCAGCTACCACAACTTCTCGGAATCGTGAGATCTCTTCCGCTTGCTCATGATTATTCAAATGCGGTTTTGGTGCTGTGTGCATCAGGATCCTTTGGCATAGTCAGGTTTGAAAACAAACAGACGGCACAAGGAGGGGCAAGCTAGCACAGATCCCGATGTCGAGAGTGGTTTTTAAAGAACTGATAAAATCCGGACTGAAGTATACCACATCGTTTTAATTAACCCTTCCTGATGAACTTGCAACTTGTCTCAGCATAATGCATGATGGGCTCCGTTAATCCTTCTCTCGCGCATCGACGGTGATGCGCCCCGCGCACCAAAACCAGCGCCGGACGTTTGGATAGTTCGAGAGCAGGCTTGTTTTACACTTCGAAGCCGCTCTTGATTAAGAGCATCCGAACCTGATCCCTTCGAACGCTACCGTTCACCGAAGCCAAATCTGATTCGCAGCTTCTTTTCGTTTCCCAAATGAGGAAAGGTATATCTCTATGTCAAATAAACTCTATGTTGGAAACCTTGCTTTCCAAACTACCACTCAGGATCTCCAGGCACTGTTTGCTCAGGCGGGGACGGTTGAATCAGCGAGCATAATTGAAGATCGCGACACTGGGCGATCGAAAGGTTTCGCTTTCGTCGAAATGTCCACTGAGGAAGAAGCGGCGTCGGCAATCCAACAGTTCAACGGCAAGGAAGTTGCTGGTCGAATGTTGAAGGTCAACGAAGCCCGGCCGCGTGAAAATCGTAGCGGCGGTGGCGGTGGACGTAACTTCGGCGGTAATCGTGGTGGCGGCGGCGACTATGGTCGTCGTTCTGAGCCGCGTTGGTAGTGCGCAGTGTCACCGGATTAGTAGGATTGGCAGGATTACCCGATGGCCTGTCAATCCTGAAATCTCTCTCAACGACGAATTCTCACTGCGAGTCGTCAAATTCACAAAGGAAGCGTTGAATTTTTCTCAACCAGCGACGTGTGGTTGGTCAGATTCTTCGCGGTGCGTGTCGCAGAGTTTCCAGGTCGCGGATGTCATCCGGCGAAAAGTATATGCGCTTCCCTTGGCATGGCATGACAAATAACCATTAGAACTTTCTTCGGTCCTCACGGACGGCGTATTTCGAATTTCCTAACTCATAGCGTATCTCTTTTCAGCGCTACTCAAAACCCAATGCAGCAGAAACAGGAAACCAGGGGAGGCGAACGTAATGAATGCCCAGCCCCCAATGTGGTTTCGGAACAGATATCCGTACACAAGATAGAATCCAACCAGGCTTGTGACCGTCACTACCGATCCCACTCCTTCCTTCCACCAGGCGATGACCATTCCAATCACCACTCCGGTTGGAAAGAAAGTTAGTCCTACCCACTCATTTGGTGAGATCTCCGATGGACGGAATGCTTCACCTATGAAAAGCAAAATCAACAGCGTGATACTGGCGATGCTGCCAATTCTCGCCAACAACTCAATCACTGCCAGCGGCAAACCCAAATTAATCCGTTCGGTAAGCATAGACGCCTCCTTGTAGCGAACCTGGTCTCAGATTGGACCATAAGCGCGCCCAAAAGCAGCTTTACACACTCTCTCTTCCAGCAAGAGATATACCCGTGAATCAGGTGCAGATTGGGCTGTATTCGAGCACTCGACTGCGCAAACTTACGCATCGATTTGCGTGAATTTTCTGGTTAAGTGATCGCCAATTTGCACTGGCTGTTGTAATGGCAGGCATAACTGTTGCACGTATTGAGGGCTGTCTTAATGTCTTTTTTGGAGAACTCATAACATGCGATGGATTAAGCGAATGACCTGGGCCATCAGCCTGCTGGCGACGATTACGGCCGTTGGTCAGGCCCAAATTCCTTTGGAACAACAACAGCCTGAAACCATCGTCGTCAGCAGTAACCTGGTCACAGTAAATGTGATCGTCACCGACCGCGAAGGTCGCTACGTGAGGGGATTAAAAGCCGAGCAGTTTTTGCTCTATGACGACAACGTCAAACAGCAGATCGCACACTTTTCGGTCGGGCCAACACCAGTGTCCCTCGGGATCGTTTACGAGTTTGATCCAACTGCACCTGCACGCAGTTTGGCAGTCTTATCAGCGTTGAACCAGTTTGTCTCAGTTCTCCGCCTCGGCGACACGGTCTTCTTCACTGCTTACACGACGAAGGGCAGTGTAACTGCTGACTTTATTCCCGCAACCAATGACTTGCTGAAACATTTTTCGGGTAGTGGTCCAGGTGGTCCAGCTAATCTTTATGACGTGTTGTATGCGGCGGCAGACAGACTCCACGCGTCCCCAAACGTCAAAAGAAGTTTGCTGGTGATCTCAGATGGCGCCGGCACGTCCGGCCAGCACCGTTACGGCGATCTCCAAAATCGTCTACGCGAGTTTGACGCACAGATTTATACGATCCACATTGCCGTGCCAGGAGTCGATCAGTTTGCCGGTTATCGACGCTGGGTGTTCGAAGATCTCACCAGACAAACAGGCCGCCGTTCGTTCCTGAACAACTCGGAGGCTGAAATCGGGCGCGCGGTGCTGGCAGAGATGTCGCGCGTGAGCGGCGCAATCTCATATTCAGCAGAAAGTGAAAGTGAGCCGGAGCTAACAGCGATCTGCACGCAAATCGCGACCGAGCTTCGCGGGCAATACACGCTGGGCTTCTATCCCGGCAGGATCACTTCGAAGTCGCATAAATTGAAACTGCTGATCGATGCGACAAACAGAAAGCATTTTTCGCTCTCTTATCGCAAGAGTTATCGACTCGTGAGCAAGCAATCCAAAGTGGTTGGTGACGTTCCTGTTTGGCCGGCGCCATTCTGAGCAGAGATATGCGAGAAGTGCGCGGTATTTCGCACTGGTCAGTTGAAATTCCCGCAAACACGGGAGGTAAGGGGTGCTCCTGTTCGCTATCACAGAATGCAAGTTGGCGGCGCTTTGCACTAAAAGTGCAGTCGTAGCCTGCGAAGCAGGCGCGAGCATAAAGCCTGGGGCGCAAGCCCCAGGATCAGAATTAAATCGAATTGCGAGCCCATGAAATGGGCGACAGCTCGCCGCCAAAATCATTAGGCTTTTGTCTCGATCGGCTATCACCCGCATTCGCGGGCTTGAGAAATCTGTTGTGCTTTGATCC
>DATNFX010000022.1:0-5929 GCA_035606195.1 Pyrinomonadaceae bacterium | reverse complement strand
TCTCAAACTCGAGACGAACGCGCCCTGTGCCGTGATTGATCATCTTCGTCATCTGTCCCTTGCGTCGCCCGAGAGCTTCAGTGATGACGCCGATAAACTCGTCAGGACAATCAACAACCACTGCTTCGATCGGTTCGAGCGTCTTGCCTTCGACTTTTCTCGTGATCGCTTCGGGCTTCGATACCTGAAGCTCGTAGCCCTCGCGTCGCATCATCTCGATGAGAATCGCGAGTTGCAACTCGCCGCGTCCCGATACTTTGAACTGATCAGGAGAATCAGTTTCTTCAACTCTGATTGCGACGTTGCCGAGGATCTCCTTGTCGAGCCGCTCCTTGAGCTGGCGCGACGTGACGTACTTCCCTTCCTTTCCGGCGAACGGCGAGTTGTTGACGCCGAAGATCATCGCGATGGTTGGTTCGTCGACTGCGATCGATGGCAACGGATGCGGATTGTCGAAAGTGGTGATCGTGTCGCCGATGTTGATGTTCTCGATACCGGCGAGTGCGACGATCTCGCCGAATCCCGCCCGCTCGACCGGTTCTCGTTTCAGACCTTCGAAAGCATAGAGCTGTGAGACGCGCGTCTTCTGAATTGAACGATCGGGTTTGACGACTGCGATCTGATCGCCAATCCTGATCTCGCCCGAGAAGATCCTGCCGATAGCCAGGCGGCCGACATAGTCGTTGTAATCAAGATTCGCGACTAGTAGTTGCAATGAGTCGTTGCGCAGTTCTTTCGGCGACGGAATGGATTGCACGATCTGTTCGAACAACGGCTGCAGGTTCTCGGATTGGTCTTCGAGTTTTTGTTTCGCTATGCCCTCACGAGAGACGGCATAGAGAATCGGAAACTCGATCTGTTCGTCAGTGGCGTCGAGATCCAGAAACAACTCGTAGATCTCATCGACGACCTCCGCCGGTCGCGCATCGCCGCGGTCGATCTTGTTGACGACCGCAATCGCAGGCAAACGCGCCTCGAGTGCTTTTCGCAGGACGAATCTGGTTTGGGGCAAACAACCCTCAGCGGCGTCGACGAGCAGCATCACGCCGTCTACCATCTTGAGAACGCGCTCGACTTCACCACCGAAGTCCGCGTGACCCGGCGTGTCGACGATGTTGATCTTGACGTCGCGGTAGCGCACCGCGGTGTTCTTCGCCATGATGGTGATGCCGCGCTCGCGTTCCAGATCCATGGAATCCATCACGCGTTCGCGCACCTGTTCGTTTTCCCGGAAGGTACCTGACTGCCGCAGCATCGCGTCCACGAGCGTCGTTTTGCCATGATCGACGTGCGCGATGATGGCGATATTTCGAATGTCTTTTCTTTCAACCATTGGGGCTATTTAGCCACGGACATTCACTGATTGCCTAATTGCCGCAGCGCCTCGAAGAGCACGATGCCCACGGCTGTGGCCAGATTCAGGCTCCGGACGCGTGGGTTGAGCATCGGAATTTTCAGGCAGTTGCTCCAATTCGCGCGCAGGAGTTCCTCGGGAAGTCCGCGCGTCTCGCGGCCGAACACGAGACAGTCGTCGGGTTGAAACGTCCAGTCAGTGTAGAACCGATCTGCCTTAGTGGTGAGATAAACAAAGCGAGCCTGCGGCAAGTGATGATAGAGCGCCTCGATATCTTTGTGCCGCGTGAGCTGCACTTCCGGCCAGTAGTCGAGACCTGCGCGTCGCACTGCGCGATCATCCATGCGGAACCCGGTGACACCAACAATGTGAAGCGGAGTATTCGTGGCAGCACAGAGGCGAGCGATGTTGCCGGTGTTGGGAGGAATCTCAGGTTCTACAAGCGCGACAGATATCATTGGCATCAATCTCTCATCCACAGATTACACGGACATATTATTAATCAATCTGTGTAATCTGTGGATAAAGCAAAAAGAAACGACGAGCTTCGCTTGAAGATCTCGTCGTTTCTTTTGTAAGGCCTCGTCGGCCTCAGATGTTTGTGTGCGCCGGTGGAAGGTACGTGCTGTAACCTGCTGGTTCGGGTTATCTCTTCTTTGCGGCTTTCTTCGTTCCGCCCTTCTTCGCGGCCTTCTTGGTTCCGCCCTTCTTCGCGGCCTTCTTTCCACCTTTTTTAGTTGCCATAGCTTCTATGTGCTCCTTCTTTCGAGTTTATTTCGAGTTTAGTTTTTGTTTCTTCGTAACCACAAGATAATGTGTTTGCATCCTTCTTGTGGGCTAGAGTAAACGGCGCACAACATCTTGCTATATAAACGCAATTATCTCGGATGTCAATAACTTATTACTCGATTGTAAAATTATTTTTCACACCGACTCGCGTCGTGATCGCCTCGTGTTCGAGTGTCGCGACCTCGCGCAGACTCGCCTGGTCCATCCTCACCTGATCTATTCATCGAGCGATGAGCGACTCTTCAATTGAGTGAGATGCAGGTTGGGGTGCGCAACTGCGAGAAGACGATCGGACTGTTAAGGAAGTGAGAGGTGGTCCAACTCGTACTAACGAAACAGGGGAGTGAAGATCCATTGATCTTCACGCTCGATGCCGTAGTACGTGAGCACTGAATCGCGCTTGCTGCGGCTCGCCACTCCAACGAATGGACCACTCGCATCTTCGTCCACAGATGAAGCGCTGCTTGTTGCCGAAGCGGAGCCGAGATTGGTGACGTTGACAAGGGCAGGAACTGCAAACTGTTGTAACTGCGCCATTTGTGGATCGCGCGTCTGCGGGATGACGTTGTCCGTATAGAACAAAAGCGACTGCTGAAACTCGATCAGCGACTGACTGCGAGGAAGAACAAAACGCCATTCACCTTCAGGCGTCATCGGATCGCGCGCCGCAGAAGGACGAAGAATCTGACGATTCTTCGATCCACCGGGAATCGGAATTCCCTCTAACAGATCGTCCATCGATCTCGGTAATGCTTGATCGCCGACACCGCGACCGGTGCCACTGCGAGAGCGATAGAAAGCACGGATAGCATCGGCAACTTGTTCACCGCGAAAGATAGCTTCCTGCTCTCGTTCACGTTGTGCCTGTTGCTGCAGACTGGGCGCCGCTGCCATCGCGAAGAGAGCGAGGACAGTCATCATCGCCAGCAGTGCCACGAGCGTGTAACCACCCTCCGATCGTCGCGACGCGACCGAAACAGCTCGCGAGTGCGACGCCGCGGCGATAGATCGCAGACCGTATATATTGTGGTCGTCGCTTGAGCTAAGGTTCGTCATCTTCAGAATCTACTCGCGGTGTCGGACGGCTCAAAGGACCTCCGGTTCGATCATTCTCGCTCATCGCGATCGTGTGTTTGATCTTCAAACTCGTATCCGTCAGCACTAATTCTTTTTCCGAGATGCTGGTCACACGAAATCTTCCGCTCAGAATGTCGCCGCGATAAACCGTCAGGATGTTCTTGTTGTTCTTGTCCTGCACGAGGGCCGTGTCAGTCACTCTGTTATGAGGACTGATGATGCCAACGTAGTTGTAGTTAGGTACAGGCGGAGCGGCCACCTGAATAGGCAGCGCATTAGAGTAAAGAGTGTTATCAGGCGTACGCACGACTACAGAGCGCGTGCCCGGAGCTGCGATAAACGAGGCGCTGATCGTGGTTGAGAGCTGCTGTGGACTCTTGTAGGTTGTAGGCAGTTCACGACCATCGACGAAGATACGCATCGCGGAAGTGAACTTGTCACCCGCTGCCTCGAGTTTGAAGTCTCCTGTGCGCGCATAAACATTAGACGGTGAAACCGTCGCGAGCAGGATCGGTGGCGGAGGCGTCGGAGTCGGAGTGGGAGTTACAACTTCCTTGGGCGGCGCCTTGGGCGGCTCATAGTAAGAGAATATGTTTCGTTTAGGCTCCGGAGCACTATAGGCCGACTGCACGTACTCAACGGGAGTCAAAGTCGCGAGAGTTTGCACTTCCGCCACTGGCGCTGACACCGGCGGACGAGACGTGCCTGGTGTAGTGCGCTGCTGCGATGTGGCAGATGCCGTGGTCCTCGCCGGCGGCCGAGTGTTGCTGCCGAAACCAAATAACGCCCACCAGAGAACCAGGATTGCGCCCAGCCCCAGCGCGGCGGCTATTAACAGTTTCTTCTTCTCGCCTGGCTTATTTAGATCGACTACTTGCATCGTCGTTAATGCTGAATCGCCTCAGCGTCCGGGCGCTGGAAATAAGTCGACATGCTCAACTGGAGCGTCACCAGCGACGCGCGCGTACCCGAACCACCCCCAGCGCCGCCTTCCTCTACAGGCGCTAGTTGATTGTTCTGAGATGCACGCTGAAGCTCGACTTCGTTTATCACTACAAACTGTTTACTGCGCTCTACGTCGCGAATGAAGTGGCGGACGTTTTGATATTCACCCTCCACCGTGACCGTCACGGCGATTCCGGGATAGAAGCTCTGCCATTTCGTCACGACAGTTTTACCGGAAGTGGACTTGGTGCCCGTCGGATCGAGCGTCGTGTAGGTTGGGCCAGAGGTATTGCGAACTCCGTTCTTAAGAATCAGTTGATTGAGCTCGTCATACAAATCGAGGCGACCCTGGTCGACTCGCAGCAGATGCTTGCTTGCAAACTGATCCAGACTCAAGGCGATGCGATCGACCGTCTCTTTTGAATTTGTTTCTTTGCCGACCAGTTTGTCGAGCGTCTCGAGATTAGTCAGTGTCTGCTGTCGATCATTCTGCAATGAAGTGACTTTGGAGCGTGCCGGCACCAGAAAATAAAGATAGCTCAACAACACGAGGGTGAGGACGCCACAACTTCCGACCAATGCGATGACCTCTGCGATGCCAAACATCTTTCCGCGACGGGAATCAAAAAACTCGCTCATACGCACGCTAAACCCGCGCGTTGATTTGCTCTGAGGTTCCATCTTCGGTTCAGGGTTCATCTGGGAAGGTCGCCTCCTTTCCTCGTCTTATCTACGGCGGCGACATTCTCTGATGTGTAGCTGGAGGGCGCTCGGTAAATCACAGCTAACTCATACTCAGTGCCGGCCTCGCCACGCCCTTTTTGAAGACTCTGATTTCGGATCTCAGCCTGAAAAATACCTTCTTCATGCATCGACGAAATCATGGCGTTGACTGTGGCTGGGTCCTGAGAGAAGACGGCCATATCGAGTTGGGCGACAGTTTGATCGGCCTGCCTCGATACTTCACGTACGGCGATGCGTGTGACTTTTACCTTTGCGGGCAGCGACGTCTCGAGATCGGCAAGTAATCTGGACCATGAAAACGCCTTGCGATCGACGAGTGCGTGAGCCGCCGGGAGTGCCTGCTTCTGATCGGCGGAAAGCTCCTGCTGCAGTTGCTTGGCAGCTTCGAGCGCGGCATGTTCGCGCTGTTTCAACGTGATAATTTCAGCCTCGAGGACGCCGGCCTCATTCTTGGCGTTGGTCGTGAGCTTTACAACAAAGATCAGGCCGATAAGCGACACAAAGAGGATGATGGCCGTGAGAGCCCACGGAAGAATACGATTACTGAACGGTTTTGAAGCCAGATTAAGACTGTTATTCACTGGAAGAAAACCTCGTCGCGAGCCTATCGGCAGGCCAAACTTTCGTGAAAAGCATACACGGCCTTAGGAATCAATCGCAAACGCCGGAAGATTAAACGCCGGCGCCGGGGCTTCGTTGCAGAATAATGGGGGTGCTTTATCCACAGATTACACAGATTGATAAATAGAATCTGTGTAATCTGTGGATAAAGGATCGCCCGCTTGTAGCTCCTCAAGCATCCTCCTATAATTACTAGACCTCAAAAAGAGCCATGGAAGTCCAATCATCGAAAAAAACTACTTTGGAGAGCTGCTGCGACTCTGTTCAGACGGGAACGATTGAACGCGTCGCGGTGGCCAATTTGCCCACCGAATGGGGCGACTTTCAAATCGCGGCTTACCGCTCTCTCACCACTGAAGAGGAGTTTGTAGTCCTCTTTAAAGGAGAGATGAGGCGCGA
>DATNFX010000021.1:0-13006 GCA_035606195.1 Pyrinomonadaceae bacterium | reverse complement strand
GCAATGGCAAAAACCAGAAGAGCAAGCGAAGTAACCTTCATTCAGGCGCTCCTCAACGCGTTGATTGTGTAACGGCTGAGGATTCTACAACCTTTGTTGGACAGGATTAACAAGATTTTCAGGATTTGCAGCGTGAATCTTATTAATCGTGCAAATCCTGTAATCCTGTCCAAGACTGTGGTGAACCACACGCCAGCATGAGGCTCTCACCCTGCGGCTCACGACTAAAAACAGTTACCATTCGTCGCCTGGAGTCATGACGAAACGTATCGCGCTAATTTTGATCGGTGGCTTGTTGGCATTCATCGGCGGTATTGTCACTGGCCACTCGTGGCACACCGGCGCAGTTAAACCGGTTATCAAGGTTCAGCCGGCTGAACCCGTGATTCCACCACCCCCACCTCCAAGAGTCCCTGAGTCGAAATTTGTTTTTGAGACGGGCCAGTTGAAGATAGTTCCCGGTGAAGTACGCCTGAGGAGCGATCGACTACGTTATGAAATCGACGCGCATTACCCGCAGATTACCAGCCCAAAAGAGCCATACATCAAGAAACTCAATCAACGTATTAAGCGACTCGCCGTCGATCATTACCAATGGATGCTAAAACCATCCAAAGAAGATCTGCGGCAGTATAAAAAGACTTTTCACGACGTCTTCAACTCAGCCCAGGTTGACTACGAAATCGTGTTAGCCAACGACTCGTTCCTGAGCATCTACCTCAATTCCTTCGACTACGGAATCGGCGCCGCACACTCGGTGCAAATGAGTTACGTCATGAATTACGACCTCAAGTTTCACCGTGAGCTAAAACTGGCCGACGTCTTCAACTCCCACACAAAGTATCTTGAGTTTATCGCCGACTACTGTACAAGGGAGATCAAGTTAATCGAGCCGCTGGCGCCAAAAGCTAAAACCTTCCCGAGTTGGAACCTGACAAGAGATGGAATTCGCTTCAACTTCGACGCGTGCACACTCACCGGCTGCGCGGATGGCGCTCGCCAAGTGACGATTCCCACTAGCGCTCTACAGCCGTTTCTCAAACGAGGCGTGGTCTAAAAACCTTTCACAACCAGAGCCACTGGCCTATCATCCTGCTGTTCTGTCCCCGGGCGCCTGTATTCGGCGCACTACTTTCTTAGAAAGCGAATTCATATGGGATGTGACGTCTCGCTGTTATCCGGAATCGAATTCTTTGATTTTCTAAAAGACGACGATCGACGTGAACTCGCCAATGTCGTCGATGCTATCAAACTAAACGCGGGAGAAACACTCTTCCACACCGGTGACCCCGGCGAAGCATTATTCGTTGTTCGCTCCGGTTCAATCGAACTCTACATAAAAGACACAGCCGGTCAGAAGATCGTGCTCACTATAGCCGAGGAAGGAAGTCTCTTCGGCGAGTTATCGCTACTCGATAGTGGTCCAAGAACAGCAACCGCGATTGCGCTCAATGATTCGGAACTGCTCGTGCTCGATCGTGACGATCTGTTACTGCTCTTTCAGAAGCGCCCCGAGGCTGCACTAAACATGCTCGCAGCGATGAGCACGATGACGCGCAAAGCTGACGAACTGCTGCGCACGCGCGTCTCTCGCAACGTCAACGAAGAGATGGAAGAGCACAGCACTCCGCTGCAACGAATTGCAGACTGGATCGCGTGGTTCAGCGGCAGTATGCCTTTCCTGATGATCAATGCGGGCTGGTTCATTATCTGGATCACACTCAACACCACTCGTACAGGCGTGCCGCAATTCGATCCGTATCCTTTCGGATTGCTCACGATGATCGTCTCGCTCGAAGCCATCTTTCTTTCCTGCTTCGTGCTTGTCAGTCAGAACCGGCAGGCTGAGAAAGATCGCGTGCGATCCGACATCGAATACGAAGTGAACATCAAAGCCGAGCTCGAAGTGACCCACCTGCATGAAAAGACAGATCGCATTTATGAAAACATGCTGGCACGTTTTGCAAAACTGGAGAAGCTGATGGACAATCCAACGCACTAACGGGCGTGTGACTAAAAAACAACTAAAGTATCGTCCTAACGACACAAAGCGTGGGGACTTTCTCGCCGACAATGCAAACGCATCAGGAGGAGCAAACACTATGCGTTGGAGAGGCGAGCGGGAGAGTTCAAATATTGAGGATCGACGTGGTCTTTCCGTCGGGCGAGTAGCGGCTGGTGGTGGTCTGGGAACGCTCGTCATAATGGTTCTCGCGCTGCTGTTTGGCGTGAATCCTTCACAACTGCTCGAGCAGGTCCCTTCCGAACAACCGCCCGCGACGCAAAGCTCGCGTCCGCAAAATGCGGAAGAGGAAGAGTTGAAACAGTTCGTTGCGGTGGTGCTGGGGAAGACGGAAGACGTTTGGACCGACGTGTTTCGAAAGAATGGCCGGCAGTACCGCGAACCAACCCTCGTGCTCTTCACTGACCGAGTACAATCAGCATGTGGTATTGCGGGCTCGGCAGTTGGACCATTTTACTGTCCGGGTGACGAGAAGGTTTATATCGATCTCGCGTTCTACGAAGAGCTGCGACGGCAATTCAACGCGCCCGGCGATTTCGCGCAGGCTTACGTCGTCGCGCACGAAGTTGGCCATCACGTGCAAAAGCTTCTCGGAATTACAGACCGTGTGGATGCAATGTCAGCGCGGGCGAACGACGTGCAAGCGAATCAACTATCAGTGCGTCTGGAGCTGCAGGCGGATTTCTTTGCCGGCGTGTTTGCGCGCTACGTGCAGAATCAGAACATGCTCGAAGCCGGCGACATTGAAGAAGCATTACGAGCCGCGAGTGCCGTCGGAGACGATCAAATACAGCGCCGCACGACCGGCATGGTAGTTCCCGACTCCTTCACTCACGGAACCTCCGAACAGCGCCTGCGCTGGTTCAGAAAAGGCTACGAAACCGGAGACATCCGCCAGGGCGACACCTTCAACGCCACAAATCTTTAATCCACAGATTACACAGATTAAATAAATGAATCTGTGTAATCTGTGGATACTACTCTTTGAACCGGAATGTGGCTGGGGGGACGACGGCGCGTGCTTCGGGATTGTAGTAGTCGTAGAGGACTGAGGCTGATGATTTTGCATTCAGACCGAATCGTGGACGAAACTTGAGATCAAACTTCACGCCGCCGGCCTTTGGCCAAAGGTAGACCACTACCCGATCGGGCAACACGTCATACTGGTTAATGACCCAACCTGAGCCTTCCATGGCTGTCTCGAGCGAACTCCGATCGACGTCCGCACCCGGCGGAAGACCGATTTCAGCCAGCATCATTCCATAACCTCTAAATGCGACACGCTCGGCTTCGACGTGACAAGTAATCTCGTCGCCTACTTTTCCTTCGGTCTTGTCACACTTTGTCTGCAACCGTAAATCGTTCGATCGCATTTCAGAATTACTGCTCCACTTGTAAGGCCATGGATCATAGAAATTGGCGAGCGCCTGAACAGACGCGAATGGCGAACCCTCCGGACGCTTGATTCGGATTGAATTCTGTCCTGTACGGAGAAACTTCGTAAGGTCGACAGTGATCGGACTGACCAACCGCGTCCCAGCAGGTAACTTGACGCTCTGTGCAAGCTGATCATTTACAAAGATCTCAGCTATTGCTTCAGAGCTACTTTGCTGCGTTGACTGAGTAGCGAGCAAAGACAACATCGCGTCGAGCACTTTGACGGTGGCCTGCGTCGAGTGCCACACCCCGTAGCGATCTTTCTGTTTCAGCAGAAACAACAACGCGCCACGAGTCAGTTCATGGTGTGACTCACATTTGACGCCGGGCGAGTTGCAGTAACGCGTGAGCGCCTGGATCACGAGAGCGGTTGTTTCAACGCGACCTGCCGCGCCCCAACCATAAAAAGGAGTGTTTGTTTGGAGGTCGAAGTAAACCGTGCCGCCTTCGTGATGCGCCAGCGTCAACAGTTCCTCAACGACGGGCTTCGCACGCGCAGAATCGCCGGCGTTGAGCGCAGCCAGGGCGTAGGAAGCAAGCATGTAAGGTTCCTGAATCTCTTCAACACGGCGACCGAGATAATCGAGAGATCGCTTTAGCGCCTCAGTTCTCTCTTTCGATTCTTCACCGTGAGCAGATGCAAGAACATTGGCGATGTAAGCGGTGCGAATTGCAGCGCGCCGGCTGCGGTAACGATCATCCCAGTCGTCTGAAGCCCAACTACCGTCTGCTTGCTGCTGCTTAATCAGCCACTCCTGGGCCTCACTAATCACGTCCTCATCAACCGTCATCAGTTCCCCCGCATCAATTAAAAACCGCAGCGCATACGCCGTGAGCGCGACGTCCGGCTTGCCATGTCCCCAGTAAGTAAAACCACTGTCCGCATCGCGATAATTCAGCAGCTTGCTGTAACCCAGACTCAGATAGCGCTCGGCACGCGCGTGCATAGGTGAATCTTCACCCTTCGCCTTCCCATAACGAAGCAACAGCAGACTCGGATAAGTCGATGAGATCACCTGCTCGCCACAGCCGTACGGTCGCTGCATGATCGCCTCAACACTCTCGATCACGTGTGCCATCAGGTTCGGATAAATCTTCAGTTCCGCCTGATTGGAATTCCGAATCATGTTTTCCGGAAGATTCAACTGTAGCGTCGCGGAACTATCGAAAATGTCGCTGTCCGTCACCGATCGTTCTTCGCCATCCGGATGCACAGTGACGGGCTTCTCAATCGCGTCATTACCACCAACAGCAGTGGCTGTGATGCGTTGCTTTCCGTCCTTCACAGAACTGACCGCGCGCAAGTTGAACGTCTCACGCGAGGCGTCACCAGCGGCGACCGCGGTGCGCTTGCGTGCTGGTCCAAGCAACGAGAACCAGACCTCGGGCTTTATATCCAGATCCACCTTCTGTGGCTGCGATAGATAGTTGCGCACTACGACCGGCAATGAAATCTCGTCGCCTTCGGTAAGCACGCGTGGCGGATCGTGTTCGACAAAGAATGGTTGAAACGACTTGATTTCCGTTTCCGCCGTTCCGATCAGACCATCCTCAGTCGACCCGAGAACGGCGAGTTTCCAGGTGGTAATATTATCGGCAAGTTTGAAATCGACTCGGGCGCGGCCTTGTTTGTCTGTCTCAACTGAAGGTTGCCAAACGAGAGTTTCCGGAAAGTATTCGCGCAGATGTGGCGTCGTGATAAATGAACCGCCGGATTTTGTAATGACTCTGAATCGCGCGCCAACAGTTGACGAACTCACCATTTCGGTTCTGAGGGTCGAGACAACTCCGGCGCTGGAGGCCACGGTTACAGCTTCGGTAATCTGTCCGGCCTCGAGTACGGCCTTAAGCTCCGTAATGCCAGAGACGGAAACGGTCACCTGCGTGATCAGATGATCTTTAAAGCCCAAAGCTTGAAAACGAACTTCATAAAATCCCGGCGCCAAATCGTTAATGAGAAACTTTCCTTCGTCATCACTGAAGGTTTCGTAACGTTTTTCCTGCGCCATCTGCCGGGCAGTGACCTTAACTCGCGGAATGATGGCGCCCATTGCGTCAGTGACCATGCCCTTGATCGCGCCATTGCTTGCCGATAGAAGAACTGTTTGCGGTTTCGAGTCTCCGAGTGCTTGCACCGAGAGAATACGGGTAAAGGTACCTACCAAAAAGTCATCTGCCGTTCGCGAAATTCCATCGGGCCCCGGACTGTGTAGATTAATAATTGCGATTTGTTGTGTGACTGGTGTGAGAGTGGCGCGCGCTGACGGTGTCTGCCCGCTGCCGACGCGATTCGCGTATTGTGTGCTGTCTACATACGAGGACTGGATTACGAAGGTGGGGTAATACGGCTGGTTCCACGGGTCACGCAAAGTCTCGAGGGGGGTTCCGGAGGCGCGCAGAACTTCCTTTAACTCCTGTTCGCTTTGCGGAAATGTCGTCGTCTTGAGCGCTTCCTCGATCTTTGTTCGTGTACCCGCAAAATACTCGATTGGCGTCACCCAGATATCAAAATCATCCCCAGCGTAGAGCTTGTCGTCGGAAAACTTCTTGTCAGGACCACTGCTCTTAACTGTCAGCACGTAATTGGTTTGGTAAACGCTGAAATCGTAACGATACGGCTGGCCCCAGCGATCGAGTAACTGATCCGGATCCACATTCGCTCTCGACAACTCATCGCGCAGAGCGGCTACGTCGCGAATAAATCCGCCCGTTCGCTCGTGATATTTGCGAACGGCGAGATCGATCATTGCGCCACGCTCTAAGAAATAGCGCCAACTGAATCGCTCCACTGAAAAATCGTCGCTCGTGTCAAAGCGCTTATCAGCTCCTGCCGACATCAATGTCAGTACGTCGGCTGGACCATCCAGCGTAAAAACGGGCCGGTAACGAACACCCCAGGGATCGAGCAAACTGTGGGGATCGATCTTTTCCTCCAACAGGAAACTATTGAGACTCGCCTCGTTAGCCGGGTATTGAGACCGGGAAAGATAACGCTTCATCAGCGCATCTTTCAGGGGCTCCAGCTGTTTTCTGATCAACTCCGCGAAGACGTCTGCCTCCGCAGTGTCGTAGTCGTCGCCGCCGAAGAACTCGGGCGAGTATCCGCGAGACTGGTTAAGCATGACTTCCGCAACCAGATCCAGATCGCGTGAAATGACTTTTGCGTTATTCAGGCGCAGGAGATCTCTCAACGTGACACCGGCAAACTCCAGATCGAGACCCATGAAGCGTTGCAATGATTGGTTGTAATTGAAGCTGTTTCCACCAAACTCCTGTGTAGTGCGGTAACGCTCGGTTACGGCCTTGTCGGACACAACCACACTCAACGCGCTCTCCGCGCCGCGTCCGTCGGGTGCACGCACGTTTAGATTGACGTGTGCATTCTCGCCGGGACGATACGTGGTTTGAGAAGTCCGCGCGTTTACCTTGAGCTCGACGTCTCGTGGATAGAGGACTGTCGCGGTCTCAACAGTGCGACCGCCTTTCTGAGAAATCGGGTAAGCGGTGATGGTTAGTCGGTCTTGAAACTCGGGCCTATAGGGGAAAGTGACAGAGCCGCGGCCGTGGTGTAGTCGCACACGCTCTGTGGTAATGACATTCGAATCCCGCATGACGTCGACGAGAAGAATTTCGTCGGGCTCAGTCGACGTAATGGACGCGGTGATTGGTTCGCCGGGACCGTACAGTGTTTTGTTTGTCTCGACGTACGATTTATACGTCTCGTCGAGAGTAACGTCTTCGGTGCGCTTTCCCGTACGGCCCTGGGCGTCAGTAGCCGTAACCGCCAGATCGATCCGGTGTTCGTCATCCAATGCGCTCGGTATCCGGACGCCGTTTACCTTTGCCACGCCATACCGGTTCGTGCGAAGCGTTACGAGTGGCGTTCTGCTGTTATCTCTCTTGTTGTACTCCGCGTCGTAAGTGCTCTTTGCGATCGTGACATTCACCTTGCAGCGGGCCGGCGATCCATCGGCATACGCGGTCGACACGTAGAACCTCAATGGCAACGCACTATTTCCGTAGTTGTTATTTATGATGTAGACGTGTATCGGTTCTTTGGTGACTCGCAAATCAAAGCGGCGTTGCTCGGTGCGATTGGTTGTTGGATCTGTGAAGTAAGCAGCGTAGGTCACATCTTCGAAGCGCTGGTAGTCCGATTCGACGAGGTCATCGAGATCGTCTGATAGATCGATATGGGCCACGAACTCTCCATTTGCGTCGGTTTCGCCTTTCTGTTCCTCACCTTCATTAACGTCCCACTTCTGCTCGCGATAATTCCATTCACGGCTCGTTTCGCGAACGACGCGCACGTGACCACGCTTTACTGGCTGCCCAAACAAGTAGTTGGCGCGTACCCGGACTTCCGCGTTTTGCCCCGGCAGGTAATAGTCGCGATCCGTCTGTGCAGTGACGGAGAAGTTCGGCAAGTCATAGCGACTGATACGCACGTCGTACAGCGACTCACTTGAGTCCTCATTCTCGGTAGCGCCGTCCACCATCACGTGGATTCGGTAATCACCGAGCCGCACATTCTCCGGTATGGTCCAGTCAGTGCTCGCGATACCAAAGCGCGAACTCTTGACTACCGAGCGATAGACTCCGGTGCCTTCAGGATCGTCGATTTTGAAAAGAATGTTTTGATTGGCGAGCGCGCGTCGCGAGGGTGTGAAGATTAGGGCACGCACATGCATTAGCTGTCCGGGCTGGTAAAGCGGTTTGTCAGTGGTAATGAGAGTATTTGCAAATTGATCGACCAAAGCCTGACCTTCCGCTTCGGCGACGAATGCTCCTCGTTTCCCGACAACTTTCAACTCGCCTCCGGCAGGCTGAAGCGTGTGAGGAAATTGAGGGAAGCGCTTCGGCATCTCAAACTCCAGCATTGCGTAGCCGTCAGCATCGGTAGTCTTTGAGTTGTGCAACTTCAAACCCCTGTCGCCATCATCTTGAAGAGTGAGATCACCATCGATGCGAACGTTCGCCGCGGGTTTGTGCGTGACCGGATGGCCGGCAAAAACGCGCGCCTTGTAATGCCGACCTTCGCGCGCATATTCGCTCGCGGCAACGCGTAGCTCAAACAGATCGGGAGTGATCTCCGATAACGAAATAATGCCTTCCGCAATTGAATCTGTGGGGTCTTCTCGAGTCACACGGTAATGCAGGCGATGCCATAAGACGCAGCGATCTGTGCCCTGGAGTTTTGAGAAGTAGAGCGGGAGAGTCAGCGAGAGTGTTTGATTGCCAGTTCCGATCCACTTTGCCTGGTTTACTTGTGAGATGACACGATCTTGGGGATCCCGGATTTCGATTTCGACTTTGGCGTTCAGACTTTCACCCGTCGAGTTCTCAACGGCGAGTAGTACTTCAGCTGGTTCTTTCTCGAACAAAAACCGCGTCCGAGCTTCATTAACTTTTAACTCGCCGCGCGCACGTGTGAGTGGCGCGAGACCTGCAATCAAGACAGAAAGGCACGTCAGGGACAGAAGCCAGCGACGGCTCATAATAGCCTCCCGAATAGTTCTTCAGTTTCTATTTTAAGACTTGAGGACGAACTCGCGATTACAACCGCTGAGATGTCGTAAATTACGTTTGCGTTGCGCCACAAAAGGCACATAAAGCACAAAAGGCACAAAAGTGATTCTTGATTTCCCTTTTGTGCTTTTTGCTTTATGTGCCTTTTTGTGGCTACTTCTGTGTGAGGTCTTCGAAGGTTTGATTGCCGATGCGATACCGTTGCCAGTCTTTATAGTCGAAGTGCCACCACTCCGCTTCGTACACCGTGAAGCCTTCGCCTTCAATCATGCGTCGCAGGAGATCGCGATGCCAGCGTTGTAGTGACGTGCCCCCGGGGTAGTCGGGATAAGCGCGATCGGTCGTCTCGTCATAGGTGCTGACCATCTCCACCGGCTTGCCCGATTTGAGATCGTAGAGCGTGATATCCACTGCCGCGCCGCGATTGTGACGCGAACCCTTCGCCGGATCAGCGACAAATATTTTCTTGTCCTGCGGCGTCGCATCCCAGAAAACTTTCGTCACATACCACGGTCGATAACCATCGTGAACGAGTAAACCATAGCCCAACGGTTTCAGTTTGCGATTGACGCGGACGAGCGCTTCGGCGGGAGCTCGCTGCATGAAGGCCCGTGGCTGAGAATAGAACTCCGTGCCGAATAAGTTGTTGCTGGTCGCGTAACGGACGTCGAGTTTGATCGTGTCGTCGAGTTTTTTGAGCTCGACGAGATCTGTAGGTAGAAAGTCGCCGTTCTCCGGCGGCGGCTGAGCCTTGAGTGCTTCCTTGATCAACTCCTTTACTGGACGCAGTGGCTTTACTTTGAGTTGTGCAGCGCCTTCTTCCGGACCAAGCGCCCGGCGTTCATAAATGAATCCACCAATCTTCAGGTGCGAGACTTTTTTGTTTTTATCGCGCAGGAAGAAATCAGGTGAGACTTCTTTGATCGACGCCGGATCACCACGCTTCAGCGCAAGGAGCTTCCCGTTCTTTTCGAGAACGATGAGCGTCTCATTCTGACCAACGTATTCGCCAAGCAACGGGCGCCACTCGAGCGGCGCGGCCCCGGGCTTTGCTGTTTGAGCGATTGCTGCTGAGGTCAACAGCAAGATGAGAACGACTGCAACAGAGCGAGTTTTTATTACAGGATTAAACATGATTTGCAGAATTCACAGGATTCATCTTGTCAATCATGGTAATCATGAAATCCTGTGAAACCGATCTTACGACAACACAGCCTTCCGTATTTTCTCGAGCGCGCCCTGCAACACATCATCTTCACGCGCGATGCAGAGGCGCATGTAATTCTCGTGCGCATCACTATCCGCGAAAGCACCGCCAGGCACGCCCGCAACGCCCTTGCTTATCAACATCTGATTGAAATCGATCGCATCCCCGAATCCTTCCGGGATGCGAGCCCAAACATAGAACGCCGAACTGGAGTCGTAAATCCTGAACCCCGCTTCCGTCAGTGCGTCGACTGCTGTTTGCCGCTTCGCCATGAATTTGTCGCGTAGCGCAGCATAGTAATTCGGGTCAGACATCAACACCTCTGCAAGCGCCAGTTGCAGCGGTGTCGGCGAACAAACGTAAAAGACGTTGTTCGAGTTGTTCATCGGCGCGATCAGCTTTGGATCGCCGTAAACGTAGCCCAAACGCCAGCCGGAAATATTCCACGACTTCGAAAACGAGTTGACCGTGATCGTTCGATCCCACATGCCGTCAAGCGTCGCCATCGAGATGTGCGTTCTCTCGCCCACCACGTAGTGTTCGTAGACCTCGTCGGCGATACACAGCAGATCAAACTCCTGACAAACCGCCGCAATCGCTTCGAGCTCCGTTCTGGTAAAGACTTTACCCGTGGGATTCGCAGGACTACACGCTATGATCGCACGTAAAGGAAACTCCCGGCGATCCTTCCACTCGCGACATCGTGCGCGCAATTCGTCTACATCGAGATCGAGATTCTCACCATGCAAAGGCAACACATTCGAGTGGCCGCCAAGCTCGTCGAGTATGCGGCGGTGATAAGGATAATAAGGCTCAAAAACGAGCGCCGAAGAATCTTTCAGGTGTGTATGCGCGATAGCGATCAGCGCGGCAGTTGCGCCGGGCGTAATTAGCAACTTCAACGGCGTCGCGGTGGGGTCAATCTCGATGTTATTAAAGCGCGCGATCTTCTGGGCCACTGCCTCGCGTAACTCGCCGACACCTTCAGCCGGGCTGTAGTGATTCCGGCTCGAACTGATCAATCGGTCCGCAGCTTCAGCGAGTTTGGGATTAATTGCGAGCTCTGACTGGCCCTGGACCAGATTTCCGCCGGGTGGGACGAGTCGAGTGATCGTGCGTATTTCTGGCTGCGTTTTTGCTGTTTTGACGTTCATTGAAATTCTTCTCTGTGCCACCTTTGTGGCACAGAGAACCGTATCTCAGTAGGTAGAACTAAAACGCAAAAGATTACCAGCGAACGCGAACCAAAGCACGCCGAGAGAGGCCAGCAACAAAATTGCCGACTGTATCTTCATCCAGATACTCCAACGGCTTCCAAACCACGTGAGCGCCGTGTTGACGAAAACAGCGAGCGTTCCGATCGCTCCAATCACACCTACAATCTGAATCAGACGAAACCAGAGAGTGCCACGATCGCTGAAGACTTCGAGGTGCTGGAGACCGTACATTGTGAGTCCGAACAGAGCTGCAACGAAGATCAGGTCGAGTGCAAAAACCACTCGGACCAGAATTCGAAACAGTCGCTCACGTGAAGTCAATTCCAACTTGTGCCCGTAGTGTCGTCTCACAAACCAGCCGACGGGCCACAGTATCAACGTGAGCAACATCAACACGAGCGAAACAACGAGGACGATCACAAGGAGCTGCCCGTTTTGCAACGTGCCGATCCGTTGGCCCACGAAAAACGGATACGGCAAAACCATTTGCATCTGCGCATTCTGATCTGGTTTGAAGACTAGCTTGTCCTGACCACCACGCTCGAGAAACGTCATCGGGCCGATTGCCTGCCAGCGCTTCGGTTTGCCATTCGTTCCGGTGAGCTGCGCGACTTCAATGTCACCATCGTCAACCGGCGCCACCGTAAACTGTCCCAGCAATGTAGCCGTTTTCAAGAATGACGTTTCACTGCGGCGGCTGAGTTCGTACCGTCCGGCCACGGCTTTCGCATCTTCCTTCGCGGTCGCAGAGGTTGCGGGACTTGCCGTGTAAGGATAGTAACGATCGAGAAACGCCTGCCACAGATTTGTTCTCCCGGGACTGTCGCCGCGTCCGGCGCTGTTATATGAGACGAAGAAACCGACTTTCTGGTCCAACACCAGGTGTAGATCGCTGTGAAAGAAAACCGTGTCGCCGCCATGCCCGATGATGCGGTGTCCGTTGCGCGACTCTTCGTAGAATCCGTAACACATCGCATTCATGTTGTCGTCGAGAGCAAACAAACGGCTGTGCATCAGGCGGGCGGTCTCCGGTTTGAGAATCTGCGCGCTGCCGAGCTGTCCGTCCTGCAAGTGAGCAATCATGAACTGCGCCATATCGGTAGCACTGCTGCTCAAACTGCCGGCAGGAAACGGATTGACGATCTCAAACGACTGCGCATCGCCCGAGCCGAGACGATAACCATTCGACATGAACGGCGCGAGGTTAGCTGGGAGTGGCTGCGCGAACGTCGAATGCGTCATGTTGAGTGGCTTGAAGATATTCTCAGCCACGTACTCGTCGAAAGGACGGCCCGACACACGCTCGACGATGTAACCGGCAACCGAAGTAGCGTAATTCGAGTAGGCCGGAACCGTTCCCGGTGGATAAATGCGCGCCGGGATATGCGTCTTCAGATACTGGCCCAGGTTGGGAGTGCCGGAATTCTGTGTGATCAAGTCTTTAACCTGCTCTTCAAAGCCCGGCGTGTGAGTCATAACGTTCTTTAACGTGATTGGTTTGCCGAACGCGTCAGGGATTTTGAAATCGAGATACTCGTTGATGTCGCGGTCCAGATCGAGTTTGCCCTGTTCGTACAACTGCATGATCGCGGT
>DATNFX010000020.1:0-4118 GCA_035606195.1 Pyrinomonadaceae bacterium | reverse complement strand
GCCTTGCTGCGCTTGTAATACAACTGCAGATCGTGTTCCCACGTAAAGCCGATTCCGCCATGTACCTGCACGCCACGATTGCCAACCTCGCGAAATGCGTCCGAGCAGTAGGCCTTCGCAATTGAAACTACGGTGGCAGCGTTTGGCGCGCCTTCAGTCACTGCCCACGCCGCGTAGTAAGTTGCTGATCGCGCGCTTTCCGTCATCAGGAGCATGTCCGCGCATTGATGCTGAACGGCTTGAAACGATCCGATGGGTCGCCCGAATTGCTGTCTGGTTTTAGCGTATTCAACTGTCGTATCGAGAATCCACTGCATGCCACCAACCATCTCTGCACACAACGCTACGGTTGCAACTTGAGTGGCTTGCACCAGCGCGCCACGCGCATTGCCATCAGCACCAAAAACATCCGCCGCGTTTACGCTCACGTTGTTGAACTGGACCTCGTAAAGCTTGCGCGTTTCATCCATCGCGGACATCGACTTGATTTCAACTCCCTCAGCGCCTTTGCTTACCGGCAGAATCACCGGCGACTCGCCACCCCCTGAATCTGAAGCAGCGAGGCAAATCAAAAGATCCGCGCTTGCAGCATCCGGGACAAACAGTTTGCGTCCCGAGACAAACAGCCTGCCATTATCTCGCACTGCTTTAAGACTGATCGCGTCGACGTCCCAGTCTGCTGTTTCTTCCAGCTGGGCCACAGTAGCTTTTAGCGAGCCACTAGCAATCGCTTCGAGGTATTGCGACTTCTGCTTTGGTGATGCAGCGCGCTCAATCAACGCGGTGCTGAAGAGCGTCGCTTGAAATGCACCCGGCAAGCAAGCGTTACCCATCTCTTCGCAAACTACCGCCAGGTCCAACAATTCCGCTCCCATTCCACCGTACTCTTCGGGAATTACCAGACCGGTCCAACCCTGATCAGCCATCGACTGCCACAACTCATCGTCGTTAGCCGTCTCCGTACTCATCAGCTCACGGACGCGCGCCGGCTTACAGTGTCGACTCAAAAACTCTCGCGCCGAGTCTTTCAATAGTTTTTGCGGCTTACTGAGATCGAATTCCATGACAGTTTTCAGTAGCTCTTCGGCAGGCCCAGAACACGTTCGGCAATGATGTTTCGCTGAATCTCACTGGTACCCGCTTCGATCGTGTTGCCCCGCGCTCGCAAGTAGCTGTATTGCCACATGCCGCGATCGAAATCAGTGAGCTGGCCATACGCTCCAAAGATCTCCTGCGCGGTTTGCTGGGTTCGCTGGTTCCATTCACTCCAGTAGAGTTTCTGGATCGAGCCTTCCGGACCAGGCACGCCGTTTTTGCTCAAGGACGTTAACGCGCGGTTCGTGTTCAACCGCAGAATCTCGAGTTCGAGATAAGCCTGCGCGAGCTTTTGCCGGACGAGGGGATCTTCACTTGCGGGTTTCCCGTTTCTTGGAAACATCCGCGCACGTTTGATGAGAGCTTCGAGATTGCGCTTAAAGAGCACCTGGCTACCGGTTCCGAGGTTTGCCCGTTCGTTCATCAACGCCGTGATCGCTGTGGTCCAACCGCCGTTTACCTCCCCGAGAACTTGCGAGACAGGCACACGCACATTTGAGAAGAACATTTCGTTGAAGCCGGAGTCGCCCGACATCTGGCGCAGGGGCTTCACTGTGATCCCTTCACTGCGCATGTCGACCAGCAGACAGGTAATGCCTTTGTGTTTGGGAGCTTGCGCGTCAGTGCGAACGAGTTGCAGGCACCAATCCGCGTGTTGCGCAAAACTGGTCCAGATCTTTTGTCCGTTGATTATGAAGTCGTCGCCTTCACGAATTGCTTTTGTACCGAGCGACGCGAGGTCACTGCCAGCGTTTGGTTCAGAAAAGCCCTGGCACCAGATCTCTTCGCCGGAAAGAATCGGAGCAAGATAACGCGCCTTCTGCTCCGGCGTGCCAACGGCGATGATGGTTGGGCCGACTAGAGAAAGTCCGATCGTACCGATCAACGGCGGTGCATTAGCCGCAGCGAGCTCCTCCTGAAAAATTGCCTGCTCCATCAGCGACGCGCCGCGGCCGCCGAATTCTCGCGGCCAGGAGATTCCCGCCCAGCCGCCTTCGAAGAGCTTGCGTTGCCAGTCGCGAAGGTAACGCAAATACTCCGTGCGATCTCCTCCGTTAGTGCTTCCTGTCCACTCAGGAGGCAGATTGACGGCAAGCCACGCCCGAAAGTCGTTGCGAAACTTTTCTTCTGTGATGGTTAGATTCAGATCCACTTACCGACCGTCCGGTAGGAACTTATACATGTGAACCTCCGTCACGTCAACAGACTCTCTCAGAATAGAACAAGTCAGGAAGAGGGGCTTGCCCCCGCTGCTAAATTCAGTGAGCGGGGGCAAGCCCCTCTTCCTGACTTGTTCTAAATTAGACCTCCAAAACTCTTGACGCCTGCTGGAGTCGGTGTTATTTTACCGACCGTTCGGTAGGTTCCCTAACAAATAAATCATACATTCCACCCCTGCGGAGTAGGCGGGGTCCTTTATCCATTCGGAATTGTTCGTCGGAATTATGGGGACGTACCCGAATTTCCAATTTGTTCGCACGCCAGACTAACTCTTAAGACCTTCCAAAAGGAGTGTGGTTCAATGCTTACCAAAGGACTAACTTTCCTGGTTCTTTTCCTACTCTGCGCGATACCGGTGTCAGCTCAAGTCGACGTGGCCAGCGCAACGCTGAAAGGCACCATCACCGATCAGCAAGGCGCCCTCGTACCCGGCGCTGTCGTCACCGCGACGAGTATCGACAAAGGACTCAAACGAACCGCGACCACCGATTCGGAAGGCGCGTACTCAATTGCCGTCTTGCCCCCCGGCTCCTACAAAGTCGAAATCGAGGCGCGCGGGTTTGGTAAGGCTTTCAATGACGACGTTCGGTTGACCGTCGGCCAGAGCCTGGTTTTCGACGTGCAGCTAAGCACTAGCACCATTACTGCTCAAGTCGCTATCACCGGCGACTTACCTCTCATAGAGGTCGAACGCACACAACAGGCAAACACGATCTCCACTCAGCTCGTAGAAAACCTGCCCAATGTCGGTCGCACTTTTCAGAACTACGTCTACACACTACCCGGCGTGAATAGCTCCACAGCTCCCCGCGCACAAATTGCCAGTCGCGTAACCGGATTTCAAACTTCCGGTTTTTCAATCGGTGGCAGTAACGGTCGTAACAATCTGATTACGGTCGACGGCGGCGAGAATGAACTCGGATCAGGCACGACCCGTTACGACGTTTCCACGGAAGCCATCCAGGAGTTTCAGGTAAATCGAAACTCGTTCTCGGCTGAGTTTGGTTTCACAGCGGGTACGGCGGTGAATATCGTCACTAAGAGTGGTACCAACAGTTTTCACGGCAGCGGCTTCATCTATTACCGCTCCGACGCGACTTCGGCTCGCAATCCCTTTGACACGCTCAACCCTGGCGAGAAGTCAGCAGATAAGCAGGTTTTTCCAGGGTTCACCTTCGGTGGTCCGATTGTGAAGAACAAACTATTTTTCTTCACTAACTACGAACGCACCAACACCGACTCGGCAAGATTTCGTACCTACACCAACGACCCTTTGACGCGGCCCAACGGAGCGCAACTCGCATCGCTTGCGATTCTCGATGCTTCGGCGAGCAGCAACGTGCGGCGCATCGGCACAAACCTGCGCGCTGCCTTAAACACAACCGCCGCCAGTTATCCGGCCATCTTTAACATGTTGCACGAAAGCGAAGGTGTGTTCACCGGCGTTGCCCGCTTTAACACCTTCAGCGCTCGCGTCGACTACCACATATCGAACAGCGATTCGATTAACGGACGCTTCACGTTGACGCGTAACTTCACCGACGATATCGGCGCCAGCAACGTCGCCTCTCCTTCGATCAGCAACACGCTTACGACGCGTGATCAAACCGCAGTCGTCACCTGGACCCATAGTTTTAGCGGCTCAGTGATCAACCAACTCCGCGGTCAATTCTCCCCGAACAATTTAAACCTGACTGCACCTCCCGAGCCGGCAGTGACGGGTCTCGTCGTTTCCGGTTTCGCGGGTTTTGGTCGTTATTTCGGAGCGCCGTATGACGTCACGCAGGATCGATATCAGATAG
>DATNFX010000019.1:0-10520 GCA_035606195.1 Pyrinomonadaceae bacterium | reverse complement strand
TTTTCTATTTCGCCTTTACTTACCGCTTCTTCTTTACGGAGGGGAGCGGAGGGCGAAGTTTGAAATCGATGTGCTGACAACCTAAAGCACAATACCTTCAACGAGCCAGCCGCGATCCTAAAAGTCGCGGCTGGTTTTTTTGTTGCCCGGAGCTTGAACCATGGACATAGAGCATTGGCGAAAAGAAATAGACGAAATCGATGTCGAACTGCTTCGACTCTTGAACATTCGGGCGCGTCTCGCAGTGAAAGTCGGCGCACTCAAACAGGCCGCACACCTACCGTTTTGCGATCCCGAACGCGAACGCACCGTGTTGCAGCGACTCCAGCAACTGAATCCGGGGCCCTTGGATGAACGCGCCGTAGATAAAGTCTTTCGCAGGATCATTCGGGAGTCGAGACGCGTCCAGGGCGTTGCCAGTTCATGAGCACACACACGCAAAAACTGAGAGTGGCATTTCAGGGTGAGCGCGGCGCCTTCAGCGAAGAGGCGGCGTTAAAACTGCTGGGCCCTGAAATCGAACTCGTGCCGCGAAAAACTTTCGCGGATCTCTACGCGAGTTTCGACAACGACGTGGCCGATTATCTTCTCGCGCCCGTTGAAAACACGATTGCCGGCGTCGTACAGCCGTCAGTCGATCTACTCAATTCAAACTCGTTGCATGTTCTCAATGAGATTCAGATAAAGATCGAACAACACTTGATAGGTTGCCCCGGTACTGTTTTCGAAACGATCGAGACGGTTCAGTCGCACCCCGTCGCACTCGCACAGTGCAGCCGATTCTTCGAAACACATCCCCGGCTCCAACCAGTAATCGCCGACGATACAGCCGGCAGCGTCGCGGAAGTGATCCGGCTCGGCGAACCGCAACGCGCCGCAATCGCCGGACAACACGCCGCCGAACTCTACGGCGGCACAATCATTCGCAAAAGCATTCAGAATCATCCGGAAAACTACACACGATTTGTATTGCTAGTAAAGGAACACACATCATGATCGTCAACATGTCAAACAACGCAACGCCCGACGAAATCAACCACATCATCGACCGAATCAAGGAATGTGGTTTTCAGGCACACGTAGTTGAAGGCGCCGAACGCACCATCATTGGGGCGATCGGAAGCAGCGGGCGCTACTCGGAAATCGAAGCGCTCCGCGCGGCTCCAGGAGTTGCCGAAGTCGTTCGGATCTCGCAACCGTTTAAGCTCGTGAGCCGCCAACTGCGACAGGCAGGAACGGTGGTCGACGTCGCTGGAACGAAGATCGGCGCAGGCGATCTCGTAGTGATCGCAGGACCGTGCTCGGTCGAGTCTGAAGAGCAACTAATGCAGACGGCGCGTTCCGTTAAAGCCTCAGGCGCAAACATGCTCCGAGGTGGTGCTTATAAACCACGCACTTCGCCTTACGACTTTCAGGGACTCGGCGTCGAAGCACTACGCTTTCTCAAGCTGGCGAGTAAAGAGACTGGGTTGCCGATCGTCACCGAAGTGATGAGTGAAGCAGACGTCGAGATCGTCGAAGAATATGCCGACATGATGCAGGTCGGCGCGCGTAACATGCAGAACTTCTCATTGCTGCGCAAACTCGCAGGCGTTTCAAAGCCGGTTCTTTTAAAACGGGGACCGTCAGCGACCGTTAAAGAGTGGTTGCTTGCAGCTGAATACCTGCTCGCCGGCGGCAATGCGAACGTGGTGTTGTGTGAACGCGGCATCAAGACCTTCGAAACCGCGACACGCAACACTCTCGACCTGGCTGCCGTAGCACTCGTGAAGCAATTGTCGCACTTGCCGGTACTGGCGGATCCATCACACGGAACGGGAATGAGAAGCTTGATTATGCCGATGTCGAAAGCTGCGGCGGCAGCGGGCGCTGACGGATTGATAATCGAGGTCCATCCGTGTCCGGAACGAGCGCTTTCAGATGGACCACAGTCGTTGGACCTTCCGGGATTTCAGGAGTTGATGGAGAGTCTGGGTCAAACGATGGCCCGAGAGGCTATTGCTGCATAATCCACAGATTACACAGATAATCTGCGTAATCTGTGGATAAACCTGCACTATTGCTCAGGCGACTTAGACTTTCTGGGCAATTCTTTCTCGGTCTTGATGATCGAGCCGTCGATGGCGTTAACCCAGGTGTGCGTGGCTCCGAGCTCGCCCTCGTTGGCGATCATCACGTGATAGAAGACTATTCCATCTTTAGCTAACTTGCCGGGCTCCTCCCAGCCTTTCGCTTCGAGACTGCAAAGCAAAACTTTTCCCGGCTGCTGGCTGGTCGCAATCTGGATTGCCTGGTCCATATTGATTTTGGCCAGGCGAATGAGTGCAGCCTGTCTCGCCTCGCGCATTTCCATTTCAACTCGCTCTTTGCGCTCCCGCTCCTCGCGAAACGCTGGGTCCTGCGCCATTTTCGTTTTCAGTTCGTCGTTAATTTCGTTCGAGCGACGCATCTTGGTCTCGAGGACTTCTTTTTCCCTGCGCTCCTTTTCCTGAGTCGTAGGTTCCTGTGCGTTTGTCTCGACGTCAAAGCGCATTGCGAACGTTGCCGCGGCAAAACAAGGCACAGCAAATAGCAAAGCAACTCCCACCAACAACAACTTCTTCCAGCGTGTATGCAGATTGGGTTTTTTTAATAACAACATGATACGAGCCTCCAGAATATCGGCATCGGCGATGCCTACGGTTGTAGTAACGGAGAGACGACGCAGAGGGGGCGCGGAGCCGGCAAGTCTGAGGAGCGAACGGGCATAAACTTCGGCATTCAAGATGCGCCCTGCAACCAGCTCGTCGCAGCAGAGTTCACGGCTCTGTTTGACCCGTCGCCTGATTACGGCCGCAGCAGGATGAAATGAAATGGGAACGAACAAGAGTTCGTAGAAGAGATTGAGCACGTAGTCACGCCGTGCAACATGAACGAACTCGTGCCCGATCGCCGAGGTGAGTAGATCGATGTTGCCTTCGCGCAGGAGCGAGTCAGGCAAGATAATAATCGGACGCGTAAGTCCGATAGTGACTGGAACCGGCAACGTTTCCGATCGAAACACCGTGACCGCACCAGAGCGCGTGCCAAGTTCGAGCTCGCAACGGCTAATAATTCCTGCAACTCGATCGTCCGGCTCGAGTGGGACCGCATCGTACTTGATACGCCGGGTGGTTTCCCATGCCTGGACCAGCTTGAAGATGCGAAACAGCAAATATCCAAAATAGATTGCGAGCAACGATAGTCCGAGAGTTGGATTCAAGAAATATGTGGACGGCAGTGCGGTTGTGGCGCCGGAAAGATTTGGCACCGGTTCCTGAGAGAGCGGCGTAAGACTTTCCGTGACGAACGGCACTGCCGGACCTGTAGTAACAGGAGTGTCGAACAACGTCTGCGACGAAGTGATTGCAGGAACAAGAAACGCGAGGCAGAGTGCGCTCACCCAAAGCCAGTGCTGGTAACGTGCTTCAGAGTTGCGCAGCAGCCATGAGGCGAAAGACGCAAGCACGGCGATGAGGGCGATTTGCCAGCAGGCATTCAGCAGAAAAGTCAGCAACAGTTGGCTATTCATTCTCGTCGGCTCCCTTCTCTTTTGCCTCGTCAATTAACTTTTGCAGGCGCGCGAGTTTTTCAGGCGTCAGATGTTTGGTTTCCACGAGGCTCATCACAAGACTTTCAGCCGAACCGCCGAAGAGTCGATCGACAACATCCTTAACGTGCTTGCCGACGACCTGCTTGCGACTCACCGCAGGTTTGTAGAAGTACGCGCGGTTTTTGAGCGTGCGTTTGGCTTTGCCTTTGCGCTCGAGAATGTTGAGCATGGTTTGGACAGTGGTATAAGCAAGTTCACGTTTGAGTTTTTGCTGCACTGTCTGCACGTTTGCGGGGCCTGTTTCCCAGAGGACGTGCATGATTTCGAGTTCGAGCGGAGTTAGATTCTCAGTCTTCGGTCGCGCCATACTGTCTCCTAAGTTTTTAGGAGTATAGAGACGAGACCGGGGACGTGTCAACTAATTTTTTAGGAGACAGTTAGGAACAGGATTAATAAGATTAACAGGATTGACAAGATAAGAGACTTCATCTTGCGAATCCTGTTAATCTTGTTAATCCTGTGAAGCAAACCCGGTGAAGAGACAGACCCTAATCCACATTTTGATCTACGGCGTCTGCGGTGGAATTCTGATCGTGGCGCTGCGGATGATCGAGTTTCGTTTTCTGATCGTCGAACACTCGATCGAGATCTACGGCGGTCTTATCGCCGCGCTCTTTGCCGGTCTCGGTATCTGGCTGGGTCTGAAGCTGACAAAGAAAAAGGAAGTTTTGATCGTTAAGGAAGTCCCGGTCCCGGCCACAGCGCCCTTCTCTCTAAATGAACAGCGACTGAAAGACCTCGGCATCACGAAACGCGAACTGGAAATCCTCGAACTGATCGCCCAGGGAATGTCCAACCGCGAAATCGCTGAAAAACTCTTCGTCAGCGAAAACACGGTCAAGACTCATTCGAGCCGTCTCTTCGACAAGCTCAGCGCCAAACGCCGCACGCAGGCTGTGCAGATCGGGAAAGAAATGGGGCTGCTTCCCTAACCAGAAAGTAGTATTTTGCACGCACACACGCAGAATCACTCGAAAGTATGACGACAATTTAATGCCTCGAACGTAGATTGCGCCGCGTGTTCTTCTAAACCTCAGTGAGGAGACTGCTGTATGAAAAAGATTGTTTTAACTTTCGGCCTGCTCTCGGGCGCGATTATGTCCGGGTTGATGACGACCGTAATTGTTTTCGCCCACCAAACGGATCCGGGCCGTGGCATGGCCATCGGCTACACCATCATGGTGTTGTCCTTTCTACTCGTTTTCTTTGGAATCAGGTCTTACCGGGAAAATGTCGGCGACGGATACATCAGTTTCGGCCGGGCTCTGGGTGTTGGCTTTTTAATAATGCTCATCAGTTGCGTCTGCTACGTTGCCACGTGGGAGGTCGTGTACCACAAATTCATGCCCGACTTCGGCGACAAGTACCTGGCTAAGTCCATCGAGCGGGTGCGCGCTTCCGGTAAGTCGCCGCAGGAGATTGAGGCCGAAGTTCAGAACATGACATCGATGATGCAACTCTACAATAGCAACATCCTGTTCAATATCGCCTTCACTTTGCTCGAACCACTCCCACCCGGATTGGTGATGACGCTGCTCTCCGCCGTGATCCTCCGAAAACGCCGCCGGCAGGAAGAGGATTTACATGGCTTCCAAGATGCAGTAAAAGAAACCTCAGTAAACCTGTCTAACTACTGAGGGACAACTTGATGCTCCTACGTTTTGTCTGCGCGCTTCTCTGTCTGCTGTCCTTATTTAATAACGCAACTCAGGCCCAGCGAATTGGCAGCGACCTGTTGCAGGGCATGAAGTGGCGAATGATCGGGCCGTTTCGGGCGGGCCGGACAGTCGGAGCGACTGGGGTTCCGGGCCAACCAAACGTCTTTTATATAGGAGTCAATAACGGCGGCGTCTGGAAGACCACGGATTACGGCCACACGTGGAAACCAATTTTTGACGATCAGCCGACCGGCTCCATCGGCGCGCTCGCGGTGGCGCCGTCGCAACCCGAGACGATCTACGTCGGCAGTGGCGAGGGTTTACAGCGTCCGGATCTTTCCACCGGCGACGGCATGTATAAATCTACCGACGGCGGAAAAACCTGGAAACATCTCGGACTGCGCACCGCCCAACAGATCGGCGCCATACTGGTCGATCCGCGCGATCCGAATCTCGTCTACGTTGCGGCGCTCGGACATCCGTACGGCGCAAACGAAGAACGCGGTATCTTTCGTTCAACTGACGGCGGCGAGACGTGGCAGAAGATTCTTTATAAGGACGAGAACACGGGCGCGATCGCGCTCGCGTTCGATCCGAAAAACTCAAAAGTCATCTACGGTGTTTTGTGGTCGGCGCGGCAAGGTCCATGGGAAAACGGCGCGTGGCAGGGACCGGGCAGCGGACTCTTCAAGACTACTGACGGCGGCAACACGTGGCGTCAATTAACAAAAGGACTGCCGACTGTCGAACAGGGTTTGGGACGTATCGGCATCGCCGTCGCACCGAGTGATTCGAACACCGTCTACGCCACCGTCGATTCCACTCAGCTTGGCGGTATCTACCGTTCAGACGATGCCGGCGAGAACTGGCAGCGAGTCGGCACGGATCGACGCCCGTGGGCGCGTGGCAGCGACTTCGCAGAGATCGATGTCGATCCACGCAACAAAGAGATCGTCTACACGGCTGCAATCGCTGCGTATCGCTCGACTGACGGCGGCAAAACATGGACCGCGTTCAAAGGCGCGCCGGGTGGCGACGATTACCACACCCTCTGGATCAATCCCGAGAACCCCGACATCATGTTGCTCGCGACGGATCAGGGCGCGATCGTCAGTGTGAATGGCGGCGAGACGTGGAGCTCGTGGTACAACCAACCCACCGCGCAGTTTTATCACGTCATCACCGACAATCAGTTTCCTTACTGGGTTTATGGTGGCCAGCAGGAGAGTGGTTCTGCTGGTGTGAAGAGTCGTGGTGACAATGGTGCGATCACTTTTCGCGACTGGCGCACTGTTGGTGTGGAGGAGTACGGCTACGTTGCGCCGGATCCGTTGCATCCGAATCTGATTTACGGCGGCAAGGCCACGCGTTTCGATACGACAACGGGACAGGTGCAAAATGTCGCGCCCGAAATTCTGCGGAGTGGGAAGTACAGATTTCTGCGCACGGCGCCGATACTCTTCTCACCTGTCGACCCACACGTGCTTTATCTCGCCGGCAACGTGTTGTTCAAAACGACGAATGGTGGTTCGAGCTGGGACATCATCAGTCCCGATCTCTCGCGTGAAAAGCCTGAAGTACCGGCAAGCATCGGTGTCTTTCGTCGTCCCGAGATGGCGACGCAACAACGTCGTGGCGTGATCTACGCCGTTGCACCGTCGCCAAAAGACATCAATGTGATCTGGGCGGGCACGGACGATGGTTTGATTCACGTAACTAAAGACGGCGGCAAGAACTGGACGAACGTAACTCCGCCGGCAATCGACTCGTGGAGCAAAATCTCGCAAATCGATGCCAGCCACTTCGATGTAAATACTGCTTACGTCGCCGTAAACCGGATCAGGTTGGACGATCAAAAACCCCACGTGTATCGGACGACGGATGGTGGCACAAGCTGGCAGGAGATTGTCACCGGGCTTCCTGATGGTCCAGTGAACACAGTCAAAGAAGATCCGCAGAAACATGGTTTGCTGTTTGCCGGAACGGAGCTCGCTGTTTTCTTTTCGCTCAATGATGGAAACAGTTGGCAACCGCTTCGTCTCAACATGCCGGCGACGTCGATTCGTGATCTCGTGATCCACAACGATGACGTTGTTGTCGGCACACACGGGCGTTCGTTCTGGATACTCGACGACATCACACCGTTGCGCCAGCTCGGCGAGACGGTGATTAACTCGCCGGTCCATCTCTTCGCACCCCAGGTTGCGTATCGTGTCCAGCGCAACGTAAACACCGACACGCCTTTGCCACCCGAAGAACCGGCCGGCCAAAACCCGCCGGACGGCGCGATCATCAATTACTACCTCAAAGACAATCCCAGGACGCCGATCACACTCGAAATCGTCGATAACCACGGTCAAGTTGTTCGTCGTTATTCGAGTGACGACAAACCGATTCCGCTGAACCCGGTTGATTATCAAGTGCCGGAGTATTGGTTTCGTCCGCCACCAGTGCTCGTCGCGAAAGCAGGGATGCAACGGTTCGTGTGGGATTTGAAATACGCACCGCCGGCTGCATTCGGCCATGGCTTTCCGATTTCAGCAATTTATCGCGACACGCCGCTTTACCCTCTTGGGCCATCGGTTATGCCGGGCAGCTATACCGTGAAACTAACGGCGAATGGCAAGACGCTCACACAACCTCTGACCGTAAAGATGGATCCGCGTGTCACGACGCCGGCACAAGATCTCACGACGCAGTTCACTCTCTCGCTTGATGCTTACAAGGGGATGCAGCAAACTTTCGATGGCGTGGAACAGATTAGAAAACTGCGCACTCAGATCAAGTCCGCGATTGAACGCGTAGACCGCGGACCGTTAGCAGAAGCGCTGGGCGCGCTCGATAAGAAAGCGGCCGCGATCGGCGGTGAAGGACGCGGCGATGGCGGTTCACCAGGATTACCGGGTGGAACGATCGACATGCGTGAGCCGAATGTCACGCGACTGAACGGTGGATTCTCCTCGCTACTTGAACATTTGCAGAGCGCGGACATGGCGCCAACGCAGCCGATGTTAACGGCAGCAAGTGAGTTGCAGAAAACGCTGACGAAGTTGCTGGCAGATTGGGAAACCTTGAAGACAACTGACGTCCCGGCGATGAACGCTCAACTGCGCGCTGCAAACCAGCCGGTGCTGAAGCCGTGATGGACGGTTCAAATCCGATTATTCTGTACGACGGCGTTTGTGGGCTGTGCAATCGGCTGGTCCAATTCTTACTTAAGCACGATCGACACGGCCGGCTGCGATTCGCCTCGTTGCAAAGCGACTTCGCCGTAAAAGTACTACAGCGACACGGTATCGATCCAAAAGATCTCGACACGCTTCACGTTGTAGAGAATTTTGAACAGCCCGGCGAGCGTGTCCTGCAACGTTCGGACGCAGTTCTGCGCGCGGGCCGCGAACTCGGCGGACTCTGGTCCGCATTGTCATCGTCAGGCAAAGTCGTCCCGCGCGCGCTTCGCGATGTCGTCTACCGATTTGTAGCTCAAAATCGTTATCGCGTCTTTGGCAAATACGACACCTGCATGCTCCCCGACCCAAACCAAAGGAACAGATTTCTCGATGTTTAAATCCGTCTTCATCTGTGTTTTTCTGTGGCTAATATTCTCCATGCCCCAAACACCGCAATACGATCTCGTCATCAGAAACGGTCGCATCGTGGACGGCACCGGGCGCGCTGGTTACGTCGCCGACGTTGCGATCAAGAACGATCGCATCATGAAGATCGGCAAGTTGTCGCAAGTCACCACCACGCGCACCATCGATGCACAGGGTCTCGTCGTCGCTCCAGGATTCGTCGACATGCTCGGCCAGTCTGAAACGTACCTGCTGATCGATCCACGCGCGATGAGCAAAGTCATGATGGGAGTTACAACTGAGATCACGGGCGAGGGCGAGTCCATCGCGCCTATCAACGACCGTCAGATCAAAGAGCAGGAAGACTTCCTCAGACGATTCAGTCTCACGATTGATTGGCGCACGCTAGACGAATACTTCAAGCGTCTCGACAAACAAGGCTCCGGAGTAAACCTCGGCACGTTTGTCGGTGCAACTCAAGTGCGCGAATACGTCATCGGTTACGACGATCGCCCGCCGACGCCACAGGAGTTGGAGCGGATGAAGAAGCTCGTGGCGGATGCGATGCGTGATGGCGCGCTCGGTCTTTCCACTTCGCTGCAATACGTTCCAGCACGTTTCGCAAAGACCGAGGAGTTGATTGAGCTCGCGAAAGTCGCGCGGCAGTACGGTGGCATCTACGCAACGCATCAGCGAAGCGAAGCAAACACGATTGACGCCTCGCTCGACGAAGTCTTCGAGATTGCACAGAAAGCAAAGATTCCGGTCGAGATCTGGCACCTCAAAACAGCCTACAAGAAAAACTGGGGCCGCATGCCGTATGTGCTAAATCGGATCAAGCAGGCTCGGGATCGGGGTTTGGACGTCACCGCCGATATCTACCCATACATCGCCGGCAGCACGGCGCTGAGTGCGTGTCTTCCGCCGTGGGCACTCGAGGGTGGAACGGAAAAGATGATGGAACGGCTGCGCGATCCGCAAATACGTCAACGCCTGAAGACGGAAATATCTCAGGAGCAAACCACCTGGGAGAATATTTATCTCGGCAGCGGTGGACCAGGCGGTGTGTTGATTGGCTCGGTCGTAAATCGTGAGCTCGACTCGTTACAAGGTAAACGTATTTCAGAGATCGCGGAGCAACAGAAAAAGGATCCGCTCGACGCCGTCTTCGATCTGATCCTTGCCGATCACGGTCAGACGGGCGCGATTTATTTCATGATGAGTGAAGACGACATGCGCGCGGCAATGAAGTCGCCGCTCGTGAGTTTCTGCACTGACAGCGGTTCGCGAGCTACGGATGGGCCACTGGCGGGTTCGAAGTCTCACCCGCGCGGTTGGGGCAGCTATCCACGCATACTTGGACGTTACGTGCGTGATGAGAAGTTGTTAACGCTCGAAGATGCAATTCACAAAATGACGGGAGCACCCGCCGCTCGTGTGGGCCTGAAGGAACGCGGATCAATCAAGGAAGGAATGTTCGCGGATATAACGATCTTCGATCCATCGAAGGTCATCGATCGCGCAACCTTCGAATCACCTAACCAATATCCCATCGGCATCGACTACGTAATTGTGAACGGAAAGCTCAGCGTAGATAAAGGACAGCGCACCAGCGTACTCAGCGGGCGTGTGCTCCGCGGCCCTGGGTATAGACAG
>DATNFX010000018.1:0-13519 GCA_035606195.1 Pyrinomonadaceae bacterium | reverse complement strand
CGTCCCCCATCGTAGCGCCGAGTGCGGGAACGTCTTCGTAACGGAGCGGTCGAGACTCCTCCAGCAAGGTTGAGATCTCTTCGCGCGAGGCTTCACGCTTCTCCGCTCCGATACGCAGGTAAAAACGTCCATCGCGTGTTCGATACGGACGTCTTTTACTCTCGATATCAAGTGCGACGATGCGACGGCCGTTGTCGAGCGCGATGCGATCGATGAATGGGACAAGCGGCGGCTGGACCTCTTCACGACAGATGCGCACGAGGTCGTCCTGAACTCTTTCCGGATCGTCGACGCCTTCAACACGCAATTGATCGTTAACTCCAAAAACCATCACGCCGCCGCCGGTATTGGCGAGGGCGACGATTTCCTGCGCGATCTTTTCCGTGTTGGAGAGTTTTACCTTGAGTTCGAGAAACGTGTCTTCGCCGCCTCGGATGAGCCGCAGTAGTTCGGTTCTGGATGTTTGCGGTGCAGGAGTGGAAAGGATGTATTCCTGAAAGGAACGCTCCGTGGTTGGTTCGTGCCGCTGGTTGCTGCGAAATCTTCTACGAGCCATTTGTGTATTGACGGGGCTCTAAACCCGCCCGGACGCTGCGAAGCATCACTGGATTCAAAGTATCGGGGAGCTAGTTTAGCAAAGAACGTGTATAGGTCCTATAGGACTTATAAAACGGTAGTGGGTCAGTTTGAAAATACGCGAAGGCGTTCCCTAATTTCAGCCCAGTTGAAAATACGCCGAAGGCGTTCGCTAATTTCAGCCCAGAGTTGGAGCGCAGCGACAACCCTGGGATCGACCACCAGACAGTGATTGAACCCTGAAAGGGTTTGGTTTGAGAGGAACCCTTTCAGGGTTCAACGTTTCTCTTGATCGATTTCCCAGGGTTCTCGCTGCGCTCGAACCCTGGGCTGAAATTAGCGAACGCCTTCGGCGTATTTCAAACTGACTCACTAGCTATAAGACCTATTCTTCATTCGTCCGCCGGTTCGCGAACTGCATCGAGTATCTCAATTTCGCGTCTGGCGAGCATTTTTCCCTGCTGCTTGAGGGCGATCGAGTAGAAACTCACTGCAAACATCGTGAACGCTAAAAGCGCCATGTATTCATTGCTCAAACTACTTGTCGAATAGCCAATCAGAGTAGCGAGTACCGGCGGAAGCATCAGCAGCCCGACCTGTGGGATGAGAAAAAGCCCCGCGACACCCGACACATTCAAACGCTTTCCATACTTCATTCGCTTCGGAAAACGAATTGAGAGCCAGTTGCCAATCATCGAACTAATCGATGCAAAGATAAGGAACGTTAACGACAGGAACAGCAGGTTGCCGGGTGTGGTATCCCGAAAGATGACGACGTTGAGAATCAATAGCACTGAAGCAAATACAAGGGCGATGAAAGTGACCACGAGATTCTTTCCCAGAAGAACCTTGCGCCGATCGATAGGCGAAAGTATCAAAGTGCGCATTCCGCCTTCCTCGAAAGCAAACAGGTTCGACGACATGCCCGCGAGGATCAGAAAGACGTAGACCAGTCCGCCGATCAGAAGTAAACCTGAACCATAAGTCAAAAAGCCGTTGGAAACACCGTGCCGGACGGTACCAAACCTTTGCCGGTTCACCATGCGAATGAGAATAATGATCAACGGCATCAACGCCATCATTCTCACTTGCGCATTTCGCAACGCGTAGCGAAGCTCTTTTTCGATTATCGCGGAGAGATCAGCCGGCAAGAACGGCACTTGCCAGCCTGAGTAACCTTCGTTTCCGGTAACTGGCACGGCAGTCTTTGGCTTTTGACGACGTTCAAGACCCAGCGCCGCACGGCGCGCGATCCAGTAAGTCGCGACGAGCAACGCAATCGCGTAAGCACTGAGTGTTACAAAAGCGACGGCGTACGGAAGCGGATCGTTTCCGACGTCCGCCATCAAAAGAAACGCCGCTGCACCCGGTGGAGTCCAACGCAACGAGCGGAAAGATTCGGCGTGCTTGAAGAGTATCGGCGCAACCTGACTTATCGCGGCTGTTCCGAGGCCGGCAATGGCCCCAATCAAAGCAATGATGGTCTCGCCGCGTGAACGTTTTCGTCGCAGGATTGAACCTATAGTTGTCGAAAGCCATTTCGATAGCGCCACACCAAAGAGCACTCCGGGAACGGCGGCGATCAGCGAAGTCGACAGATTGCCTGAGCCGAGTCCTGAGCCGATGCACATCGCCAGCACGGCTGGTACAAGAAAGACGGAGTGCAACGTCGTGAATTCACTGATGAAGTCCACTGCGAAGAGTTTGCGAAGCGTGATCGGGTACATTAGCAGTTTGCCGGCGTCAAACTGCTTGCTGCCGCCGAGACTCAAAGGGACGGTGGCCCACATCAGATAAATGATTCCGAAAATCGAAAAGAAGATGAACTCGGTTGAGGCGCCGGCCGGCAGATCGCGCGCCGCGGTACGTTGTAACGCACTGCCAAGTCCTCCAGGTTGAGCAAGTGAGTAAGCGACAAATCCGAGGATCAGCGCAAACATAGCAGCGAAGATAAACGCCAAAAGCATTCCCAGAATAGACGCCACCTTGCTGACGATTGCTTTGGACGAGCGAAGCGAGTTGCGCAACAGTCGCCACTTGAGCCAGATTAAGGTGAGAAGTTGAGCCATTGATCAATGATCCAAAACGCCTACGTAGGACTCGGTTCCAATCTCGGTGATCGTGCCGGGTATTTGCTCCTTGCGGTTCGCGGCATGCTCGACGCCGGGTTGGATGTTATTCGACTCTCGAGCATTTACGAAACTGAAGCGGTCGATCACAAAGATCAGCCATCGTTTCTGAACATGGTCGCGGAGTTGCGCGGTTCGACCTTGCCCGCTCCCGAACAGCTGATGGCGCGGCTGTTGCGAATCGAGTACGCGCTGGGCCGCACTCGCGATGTTCCCAAAGGACCACGCACGATCGATCTCGATCTACTTCTCTTCAAGGATCATTTGTCAGACACGGAATTTCTAACGCTTCCTCATCCGCGACTGCCGGCTCGCCGTTTCGTCCTTGTTCCACTCACAGAGCTGGTCCCCAATCTTATTCACCCCGTCCTCGGCAAGTCGCTCAGCGAACTGTTGTCACAGACTAAAGATCGTTCAACAGTCGTCCGCTGGATGCCCCACAATTGATCTGTATAATCTGTGGATACTATAATGCCCCCACTTGTTAGCACGCCCGAAAATCCAGACTCCTCGTTCCACTGGCAATTCAATTGTCCACACATCGTGGTGTAAAGAGAGCTGAAAAATGCCGTATCTGAAACCAGAAAGGCCGGAAAAGGTCAGTGCACCGTCTTTGCGATCAAGCAAACAACGCGGCGAACGCCTTGTTTGTCTGACAGCGTACGATTACCCGACTGCGCGCATCGTCGACGAAGCGGGCATCGACATCATCCTCGTCGGCGACAGCCTAGGCAATGTCGTGCTGGGATACGGCAACACTGTTCCGGTAACCCTCGAGGAAATTCTGATTCATTTGAAGGCCGTGCGACGCGCCGTACAACGCGCTTTGCTGGTCGCGGACATGCCCTACGGAACTTTCCATACCGGCGACGACGACGCTGTGAGAAATGCGTTGCGCCTGGTGAAAGAAGGTGGCGCGGAGGCAATCAAGCTCGAGGGCGGTCACAAACGTGTTCATCTCGTGAAGCGTCTGGTGGACGAAGAGATCAGCGTGATGGGCCATATCGGTCTGACTCCGCAGTCAATCAATCAACTCGGCGCTTATCGCGTGCAAGGGAAAACCGCTAAAGCAGCGCAGCAGTTGATTGACGACGCGAAGGCTATGGAAGATGCCGGAGCATTCGCCGTCGTTCTCGAAGTGGTACCGCGCGAGATAGCGCAAAGGATTACCGAAAGCATCAGCATTCCGACGATCGGAATCGGCGCCGGTGTTCATTGCGATATTCAGGTGTTGGTCCTGCACGACATGCTTGGGCTGGGGTTTAGCAAACAGGCTCGCTTCGTTCGACCCTACGCGAATCTGCGCGAGGTCATGACTGATGCGGTAACGAGGTATGCAGACGACGTGAGAAATGGGAGTTATCCGTCCGAAGCAGAGTCGTATGGGCTGCCGGCAGAAGCCGCCGAACAACTGGATATAGAATTCCCATCGAGAGACTCAAAGGCCGAAAAGGCCTAATCCAACCTCTACTATGGAGATCATCAATCGTCGTCAGCGCATGAGTTCAGTTGCGCGCAAAATCCGTCGTGAACAGGATCGAACTGTGGGTTTGGTTGCGACGATGGGTGCTCTGCACGAGGGCCATCTGAGTCTCGTGCGCGAAGCGAGGCGGATGTGCGATGTTGTGGTCGTCACGGTTTTCGTTAATCCGACGCAGTTTGGACCAGGCGAAGACTTCGAGCACTATCCGCGCGACTTAACTAAAGACACCGCGCTGTTGACTGACTACAACGTCGATTACATCTTTGCGCCTACGGTCGAAGAGATCTATCCGAAAGGCTTTTCGACCTACGTGAACGTTGAAGGTCTTTCAGAACAACTCGAGGGCGCTTCGCGTCCGGGCCACTTTCGCGGCGTGGCGACCGTCGTGACGATTTTGCTCAACACGATCAGACCTGACTTCGCGTTCTTCGGACAGAAAGACGCGCAACAAGCGCTCGTCATTCGTCGTCTGGTCAAGGATCTCGCCTTCGATACGGAGATAGTGATACTGCCGATCGTTCGCGAGGATTCAGGGCTTGCCATCTCGTCTCGCAATCTTTATCTGACTCCCGACGAGCAGAAGTCTGCGACCGTACTTCATAAAGCGTTGAAGCAGGCAAAGCAGGCTTTCAAGGACGGCGAACGAAATGCGACCCGGATTACGGATCTGATCCGGCAAACTGTCGAATCTGAGCCACGTGCACGGCTCGATTATGTAACTATTGCTGATGCTGAGACGCTGGAAAAACTCGACCGGGTCGACGATCGTCCGACGCTGATTGCCCTCGCCGCGTACGTTGGCAAAACGCGACTGATCGACAACACGATTTTGAATAAGGTAAAGAAGAAAGACGTTGCCGCTCCACAGTAAGAAGCACATCCATTTCACACTCAACGGCGAACAAACAGAGGTCGCCTTTGCACCGCACAAGACGCTGCTCGAAGTTTTGCGTGAGGATCTGAATCTCACCGGTACAAAACACGGCTGCGAGCTCGGTGAGTGTGGCACGTGTGCGGTGCTGGTCGACGGTCGTTCGATACTTTCCTGCCTCATGCTTGGTCTTGACGCTGAAGGCCGAGAAGTGAAGACAATCGAGGGTATGGCTGACGGCGCCGAGCTTCATCCGTTACAACAAACATTCGCGGATCTGGGCGCGGCGCAGTGTGGATACTGTTCGCCTGGTTTTTTGCTGGTCGCCGAGGAGTTGCTGAAGAAATCGCCGAACCCATCGCGCGCTGAGATTCAGGAAGCATTGTCCGGCAATCTGTGTCGTTGCACCGGGTATATTAAAATCTACGAGGCTGTCGAGCTCGCTGCCGCTCGTATGCGCGGCGAAGAGCTGGAACTTCCAAAAGAAAGCATCTTCGGCCTTGAATAGAATCTGCGTAATCTGTGGATAAAAAACTGAACATTGTCGGTAAGCCTTTTCGCAAAGTCGATGCGCGCGCGAAGTGCGTCGGCCAAACGAAGTTTGCGGACGATATCGTTCTGCCACGGATGTTGTTCTGCAAGCTGCTTCGTTCGCATCTCCCTCACGCCGTCATCAAAAGCATCGATGTTTCAAAAGCCCTCGCACTTCCCGGCGTTTTCGCTGTCGTAACAGGGAAAGACTTTCCGATTCCCTACGGCATTCTTCCCGTCAGTCAGGACGAGCATGCCCTCTGCGTCGACAAGGTTCGCTTCATTGGCGATCCCGTCGCGGCTGTTGCCGCAATCGACGAAGACGTCGCGTTCGATGCGATGAATCTGATCGAAGTCGAGTACGAGCCGCTCAATACTGTTTCGACGATCGAGGAAGCAGTGTTGATCGACGAGCCACGTATTCACGATTACGGTGACAGTGGAAATATCCATAAGAAAGTCTCCCTCGAGTTCGGCAACGTTGAAGAAGGATTTGCCGAAGCCGACCTCGTTCGCGAAGACATATTCTTTTACGAGGGCAACACGCACCTGCCGATGGAGCAACATGCTGCCGTTGCTCACTTCGACTCGGATGGAAAGATAACGCTCTGGAGTTCCACACAGACTCCGCACTACGTTCATCGTGCCCTCGCGAAAGTTCTCGGGCTACCGGCGAGTCACATTCGCGTGATTGCAACGCCGAATGGCGGTGGCTTTGGTGGTAAGAGCGATCCGTTCAACCACGAAGTCGTGGTTTGCAAGCTCTCGATGATGACCGGGCGTCCGGTGAAAGTGACGCTGACGCGCGAGGAAGTTTTTTATTGTCATCGAGGCCGGCATCCGGTGTTGATGAAAGTCAAAACCGGCGTGAAGAACGACGGCGCGATCACGGCCATGCATTTTCAAAACTATCTCGATGGCGGGGCCTACGGAAGTTACGGTGTCGCGAGCACGTTCTACACGGGCGCGTTGCAGACGGTTACTTATGACGTGCCGCGTTATAAGTTTCAAGGCGTGCGCACGTTTACCAATAAACCGCCGTGTGGTCCAAAACGCGGTCACGGCACGCCACAGCCGCGTTACGCGCTCGAAGTCCAGCTCGACAAAATCGCCGAGCAACTCCAACTCGATCCGGTCGAGATTCGCCGCAAACATCTCGTCGCCCCTAACACAGTAACTGCCAACTACCTGCGCATCGGCAGCATGGGTTTGGGCGCCTGTATCGACAAAGTGGCAGATGGTTCTCGTTGGAGCGAACGCTTTTCGTGGGATCCTCAGCAACGCAAGCTGCCGTACGGCAAAGGCATCGGCATCGCGTGTAGCTCGTATATCTGTGGCGCCGGACTGCCAATCTACTGGAACAACATGCCGCAGTCGGGCGTGCAGCTTCGTCTCGATAGACAGGGTGGCGTCTGCGTGATGTGCGGCTCGACTGACATCGGACAAGGATCGGATTCGATTCTGGCTTACATTGTCGCGGAAGTTTTGGGAATCGATCCTTTTGACATTCGAGTTGTTACGGCTGACACGGATTTGACGCCGGTGGACCTCGGGAGTTATTCGAGTCGTGTAACCTTGATGACTGGTAACGCAGCGATTCAGGCGGCTGAGCGAGCACGCGAACTGCTTGTGATGGCCGTTGCCGAGAAGCTTGGTGTTCCAATCGAGAATCTTTCACTCGCGGAGCGCCGCGTGTTTGATGTCGAGAATCCAGACGTTGGCGTTTCGTTTGCGGAAGCGATCGTGCTCGCGGAATCGAAGTTTGGGACGATCGGAACTGTTGGGTCTTACTCGCCGCCGCGTTCGCCCGGCAAGTTCAAAGGATCGGGAGTTGGCCCATCGCCGGCCTACAGTTATTCCGCTGCTGTGGCGGAAGTCGACGTTGATCCCGACACAGGTATTGTGGTGGTCGAGCGTGTCTGGATCGCGCACGACATTGGGCGCTCGATCAACCCGATGCTCGTGATGGGTCAGGTCGAGGGCAGTGTGTACATGGGTCTCGGCGAGATCCTGATGGAAGAGATGGTCTATCGCGACAATCGCAACGTCGTGCACAAGTTTCCGTCGATGCTCGAGTACAAGAGTCCGACCACGATGGAGATGTGCGACGTGAAGACATACCTCATCGAAGATCCGGATCCGAATGGGCCATACGGTGCGAAGGAAGTCGGACAGGGACCGTTGCTGCCCGTGCCGCCGGCAGTCGCAAATGCTGTCTACAACGCAGTCGGCGTACGCATCGACGAAGTACCAATCACACCGGAGAAAGTCCTGCGCGCCTTGAAAGACAAAGCCCGCGGACGCGACGGCCGCTACGGTCCCGATTCGGTCCCACCCGTCTCCTGGCCCGAGCCGTTGAAAGTGTTAACGCCCGCAGAGGGTGGGGACGGCAGCGAGATGCCGAGAGTTGCTGTGCATTCTTAGATACGTATTGGAAAGAGGAGATAGGCTATGCATAAGAAGTCAGAAATCCCGCCCACGGCAGTGGGCGGATTCGTTCAAGTCCTTTCTTTATCAAAGTCTTCTGATGAACATTGAATCCCGCCAACGGAAGTTGGCGGATTGTTCAAGTCCTTACTGAGGTCGGACTTGAAGTATCCGCCCACTACCGTGGGGCGGGATTACAACCGATTTTAGGAGTGCGTTTATAGAAAGGACTTGAACGAATCCACCCACTGCCGTGGGCGGGATTTAGATTCTTTGTGCGAAGCATGGGAGCTTAGGACTCTAGGTTATGGATGAAATTCGCGAGAATGACGTTGTCGCTTTACTGGTCGATCGCCCCGGTGAAGGATTGCGTAGGGGAGACATCGGTACGGTGGTACACGTCTTCAATGGTACAGCAAATCATCCTGGTGGATTCGTAGTCGAATTTATTTACGAATCAGGAACTACTCAAGCCCTGGCTGATATCGTTGATCCTTCGCACATACTTAAACTGCATTTTAGGCCTGTTCGCCAAGCAGCATAAAACTAGCTCGCCATGATGCGATTGCCGAAATTCGAGTATCACGTTCCGCAGAACATCGCGGAAGCAGTGAGGATTATGGGCGATGCCGGGCCTGCGGGGCAGTTCGTTGCCGGCGGTACGGATCTGTATCCGAATATGAAGCGCCGGCAGCAGATGCCGAAGACTGTGATCTCAGTGATGCGCCTTGCTGAGCTCAATCAGATCGCGGGGGATGGACAGAGTGGGTTGCGTATTGGTGCCTCCGTGACTCTCACCGACATCTGTGACAATCCGATTATCAATCGCGACTATCCTGTAATTGCCAAAGCCGCTCGCACCATCTCGACTCCGATACTGCGAAACATGGGAACTATCGGCGGCAACCTGCTACTCGACACTCGCTGCAACTACTACGACCAGAATTACGAGTGGCGCAAAGGCATCAACTTCTGTCTGAAGAAAGACGGCGACGTTTGCTGGGTCGCACCCGGAAGCTCGAAGTGCTGGGCGGTTCAGTCCTCGGATCTCGTTCCAGTGATGGTCGCGATCGGCGCGAAGTTGCGTTTCGCTTCAACGCTTGGTGAGCGAGTGATCGACGCTTCAGGCCTCTACAACGACGACGGTATCGATTACCTCCGCAAGCGTCCGGACGAACTCCTCGTTGACATTCAACTGCCACCAACCAACGGCTGGCGTGCTTCATATCAAAAGCTACGTCGCCGCGGTGCTTTCGACTTTCCAGTGCTTGGCGTGGCCTCATGGATCTCAACTGAAAGCGACGCCGTGACGGACGCGCGCATCGTACTCGGCGGCATCGCACCTTCTCCAGTCGAGATCAAAGAAGCAGCAACGGCATTGATCGGTAAGCCGTTAACAGACGAGCCAATCCAGGCCGCGGCCGAAGCTGCATACGTTAAAGCACGGCCACTCGACAACACTGACTTCGTCTACCAGTGGCGCAAGCAAATGGCGCGTCAGTACACGTTGCGCGCACTGCGCGACCTCTTGTGAGATCCTGTTCAGCAATCCTCCTCGCCGCTGGGCGCTCCAGCCGCATGGGCGCGTTCAAGCCACTTCTTCCCTTCGGAAACAAAACCGTCATCGAATGCTCCATCGACTCACTCCGCGACGCGGGCGTCGAAACAATCGTCGTGGTGCTCGGCCATCGTGCAGATGACTTGCGCGCCAAACTGACCGGAGTCAGATTCGCCATCAATCCCGATCCCGACAGCGAGATGGGCGCCTCGATAGCTGCGGGTGTACGCGAACTTCCTGACGAGACGCAGGCAACCTTGATTGCCCTCGCCGACCATCCGGCCGTACCCGCTGCCGTCGTGTCAACCATCATCGACGAATGGACGCGAGGCGCTCGCATCGTTATCCCGACCTGGCAAAATCGTGGCGGTCACCCAGTGCTTGTCGACCTCAGCCTCAAACCTGAACTGTTGAACCTGCCGGAAAGCGGAGGTCTGAGAGCGCTGTTCGACTCACATCGGCAGGCAGTCCGGCGTCTGCCGGTAAACTCGCCGTTCATTGCTCGCGACATGGATACGTGGGATGATTACACGACCCTACATTTGGAGGCCACGGGCAAACCGGCGCCCGAACCCCCGCGCAGCTAGACCAACGTAACTCTGGAAGCCCTCATCTAACGCACTAAGTCGAACGTAAACAGGAACGTTCGGCGAAGGAGAGAGATGGTTCGTAAAAGTCGAAAACGAGTTCTGGCCGGGTTGATGACCTTGCTGACAAGTTTCGTAGCGTTGGCGCAGAACCCGGTCAACCAAAAGGTGGACTTCTCACTGCGCTCTATCGACGGACAGACTGTTACTACTGAAAGTCTTCGCGGTGAAATTGTGGTGCTGGCGTTTGGCGCATCGTGGTTGCCGTTGTCCAAAACACAGCTTCAGGGAGTCAGAAAACTGGCCGATGATTATAGCAATCGCGGCGTGGTGGTTTACTGGGTAAGCACCGAGTCAGACGATCCGAAGTCGAAGAATTTTGCCAGTGACGAACAACTACGCGGATTCTCCCAGAAGTACGGTCTGAAAGTGACTGTGCTGCGAGATCATGACGGAGTAGTTTCCAAAAAGTTCGGTGTAGACCAACTGCCGTCGATCGTGATTCTCGATAAAGAAGGGAATATGTCTGGTGGACCAATCGGTGGTCTCGATCCCAGCGGGAATCTCGCCGGACAACTTGCTTCGAGGCTCGATAAGCTCCTCTAAACCTGAGCCACAGATTTACGCGGATGAATGCAGATCTGATAACCTCTCCTCACAATGGCTTTCACTCTTATCAATCCCGATTCTCTCGGCACGCCGAGTGGTTACTCGCATGGTGTCATTGCTGATGTCCACGGCAAACTGCTCTTCATCGCCGGACAAATCGCGTGGGACGAAAAGCAGAAGATAATTAGCGCCGACTTCGCCGAACAATTCGATCGGGCGCTCGCAAACGTCGTCACAGTTTTGAGTGCTGCTGGTGGAAAACCGGAGCACATCGCGCGACTCGTTATCTACGTCACTGACAAAGTCGAATATCGCGAACGAACGAGCGAAGTTGGCGAGCGTTACCGGAAGCATCTCGGTAAGCACTTCCCCGCGATGGTGCTGGTCCAGGTCGCAGGTTTACTGGACGATGCTGCAAAGGTTGAAATCGAAGGCATGGCGGTACTTCCGGCATGAATCAACCAACAACTTTTCTTTACGAACAGGATGAACAAGGTATCGCGACGATCACATTGAACCGCCCTGAGCGGCTCAATGCGTTGACTTTTGAGGTCTATCGCGAGCTTACGGATCTGTTCGCTGCGTTGCGCGATGTGCCCCAGGTAAGGGTTGTGATAATCACGGGGGCCGGCCGAGCGTTCTGTTCCGGTGGCGACGTTCACGACATCATCGGCGAATTGTTTAGCAGGAACATGGAAGGGCTCCTTGAGTTTACGCGCCTGACGTGTGAGCTCATTCAAAATATTCGCGCGCTGCCGAAACCCGTGATTGCGAGTTTGAATGGCACTACCGCGGGCGCCGGCGCCTGCATTGCTCTTGCTTCCGATATTCGTTTCGCGAGTGAAAGTGCAAAGATAGCTTTCCTGTTTGTTAAGGTGGGCCTTGCGGGGACCGATATGGCAGCGTCGTATCTGTTGCCGCGAGTAGTTGGACTTTCAAAAGCCACGGAGATGCTCTTCACCGGAGATTTCGTCAGCGCCACTGAAGCCGAACGCATTGGTTTGTACAATCGCGTCGTGCCGGCTGGTGAACTGGCGGCAGCCACCCGAGCGTTTGCGGAAAAATTGGCTCGCGGACCGGCGTTCGCCCTCGGTAAGACAAAAGAGATGCTCAATCGCGAACTCGATATGGATTTGCAAACTGCACTCGAGAGCGAAGCACAGGCACAAGCCATCTGCATGCAGCACCCTGATTATCGTGAAGCTTATGAAGCATTCGTAGCGAAGCGCGAAGCAAAGTTTAAATGATGGATCGACTGATTACAGAACTTCCCTTCTTCACTCCCGAACACCACGATCTCGTGCAGACTGTGACCCAGTTTGTGACCCGGGAGATCGAGCCGCGTGCGTCAGACGAAGAAGATGTTGAAGGCCTGGCTCGAGAGTTCGTCCAACTTTTAGCGCAGGCCGGAATCCTGAACTACGCGATTGCCGAGTCGAAGCTCGACGTTCGCTCCGTTTGTTTGATTCGCGAAGCGCTCGCGTATTCTTCGTCACTCGCTGATCTCGCTTTCGTCATGCAGGGCCTTGGCACCTACGCGATTGCGTGCGCCGCACCCGATCACGTCCGCGACTTCTGGCTCACTCGTGCTGCAAATGGAAAGGCAATCGCCGCTTTCGCACTCACGGAGCCAAACGCCGGTTCAGATGTGTCGGCGATTCAAACCACCGCACGGCGTGACGACGAAACGTATGTAATAGATGGCCGCAAGCGTTTCATTTCCAACGCCGGCATCGCAGACTTCTACACCGTGTTCGCGAAAACAGGAACACGCGAAGACGGACGTCCCGTGCTTTCCGCTTTTGTGGTCAGTTCAAAGATGCAGGGATTTCGTGTCGTCGAACGCACGTCGATGATAGCGCCGCATCCGATCGGAGAAATTGCATTCGATGCGTGCCGCGTGCCCGCCGAAGACATGGTTGGAAATGAAGGTGACGGTTTCAAACTCGCAATGGAAACCCTCGACACGTTTCGCGCCAGCGTCGGAGCAGCAGCCTGCGGCATGGCCCGTCGTGCACTCGATCACTCCGTCCGCTATGCACAGGCGCGCAAACAATTCGGACGTCTACTTGCGGAGCATCAACTGGTCCAGGCCAAACTCGCCGATATGATCACTGAGCTCGACGCTGCACGACTCCTCGTCTATCGCGCCGCCTACGCGCGCGACACCTCCACCGACCGAGTGACTCGCGAAGCCAGTGAAGCGAAGCTATTTGCCACGGAAGCGGCGGGAAGAATCATCGACAGCGCGGTCCAAATTCACGGCGGCGCCGGCCTGGTCAGCGGCACTGTCGTCGAGCGCCTCTACCGCGACGTCCGCGCCCTCCGCATCTACGAAGGTACCTCCGAAATCCAAAAGCTCGTCATCGCCGGTCAACTACTGAAGGAATAACGATGAAACCGCTTTCGCCAGACACAACCGTAGATGCTCAGCGTAAACATTACGAATTGATGCGGCGGCTATCCCCTGAGCAAAGACTTTCGATGGCGTTTGCGCTCACTGACGCTACTCGCCAGCTCGTTCTGGCAGATCTAAAGTACCGGTATCCTGACGCAGACGCTGAAGAACTCAGATGCAGATTCATCGCCCGTGTCCTGCCTCGCCAGGACGTGATTCGCGCCTACGGCTTCGATCCCAAAGCGGAGGGTTATTGAGCTCTAATGGATCTGCCGCTTTCCGTGTTGTCGCAAATGACAACCACTCTCGAACAACAAAGGATTACATATGCCCTGGTGGGCTCCTTTGCC
>DATNFX010000017.1:0-11312 GCA_035606195.1 Pyrinomonadaceae bacterium | reverse complement strand
GGGATCCTCAGAGACTATACGGGTCGGGACTGTGATGTCCAAGATATAGTCCAGCCAGCAACCCCAGCTTTGACGGGCGGTCAGGGAAAGCCTGATGCTGGAAGCTAAGCAGAGGGCCGCAGGTTCGAGTCCTGCCGGGGGCATTTAATCACAAACCTATACGGCGGCATTAGCTCAGTAGGTTAGAGCGCCAGATTGTGGATCTGGAGGTCGTGGGTTCGAGACCCACATGCCGCCCCACACGAGAATTCATACCAATGCCAGACGAGCAAAGAGTTGCGAATAATTCGCAGACGTATGTAGCCGACGCCGATACTTTTCAGTTTGAAACTATCGAGCAGAAGAATGGGCAGGCGACGGTGATTCGTTTTCGACTCGAAGACCCGCGCTATCATGCCGGTGATGTGCTCGTCGTACTGAGCGGCAGCGAGATCCACTTTCACGGGATGATTGGACAACTCGCCGAAGGGTGGGCCATCGCGAGTGATCATCGTGGATCGTTGTTGGCAGCAACCGTCCAGTAAGTAACACTGATTAAGCGGATTTATTAAGTCGATTTACGCGGATCCAGTTAGTTCCTCACGTAGCCTGACGGATACGAAACGCGCACGCCCGGAGTCGATGATTTCACTTCGATCTTGTGGAATCCCTTCTTGAGGTGCGTTGACAGGAACGTCAGCGCCGCTTGCTTCTGCAGTGCTACATCCAACTCGCGAATAAAGGGACGGAAACTCACCGGCGCGCCGGTACCCTGAAAGAAAGCAATACCACCAGTTTCATCCGACAATCGCAACAGCGAGCTCTGCGCGTTAGTTACCAAACCCGGGTTCGCTGCGGCCAAAGTCGACGGTGCGTAAAAGCCGTAGATCGCAACGCCGCGTCGTTGCGACTCGTTCACCGCGCGCTGTAGATCCACACTCTGCGTCGGTGAAGAAGAGTCGACGCCGCGCGAAACATCAAGACCATCGGAAACCAGCAAGATCGCACGCCGGCCGAGCGGCTGACTTTCAAATCGTTTCAACGCTTCGATAACTTCGACATAGGGATTGTACGGGCTGGAACTCGAAAGACCGTTCGGCGGCCGTAGAGACGTAGCTGCCTTCTCGAGATCGGTAGTGAACTTCTGTCTTACTGCCAAACTACCGGTCCGCAGGCTACCCACCATAACTCTCGAACCTTTCGGTAATTTGCGAATGAACTCTGCAAGGTCCTTGATCTCATTCGCTACTGAAGTCACAAGGTCTTCCTGAATCAACACACACAATGTTATCGGCGAGTTGGTACCGATAGCTCGCATCGAGATGATGGTTTGCGGCTCACCGTCTTCACTTATCACCAGATCGATATTCTGAAAATAGGTTTCCTCGGTTCTTTCGGCAACTTCTTCTTTCGTGCGGATCGTGACTGGAATCGTAACCGGCTTGCCCGGTCCGCGTGCGTTGCCGTTCCCCACCACCTGAGTTTGCGGTTGGCCAAATGCGGGCTGTGAAACAAGAGCAAAACTCAAAGCGATCAGAAGCTGAAATGTGAGTCGTCGGAGCGTCTTCATTGAATCTTCCTTTGTGGTCTCGCCGTTATTATACAGACACCGCGGCTCAATGGGCGTTGGCGTGACCGCGGCTGGCAGTCACCTGTTCCATGAGCTAAGATCCGCAACACCATGGGAGCAATGCTCGAGATGAGTTCCAAAGGCAAACTTTCCGGCAAAGACGCTAGAACTGCGGGTTTGCTGAAGGTTGCTCCATGGATAGCCGTGATCGCGACTTCCCTGCCTGCTCCCCTCGTTTTCCTTGTCCTTTTTCTTACTGCCGCGGCCACAGATTCAGCCGCTCTCTATCTTTTGTTGGCCGGTCTCTCGCTGACCCTGGGATTTGCGCTGGGTGTGGTGATTGCCGCTTTTTTCCTCGTTTACCGCCGGAGGTGGCTCTCTAAATTGCGAGACCGGTTAGCATCGGATGGAATCACAGCGGATGAGGTTGTATGGTTCCGTTCAGAATTGACGTCGGCCGAGCGGGCATCCCTGGCGGAAATCAAACGAAGTAACCCGCTTTTGGCGGACGCTTACCTCGAAACTCTGGCTAATAGACTCACGGCGTCGCGCATCGTTTCGCGGTCAAAACGCGAGATGTTGAAGGTAGAACGGCAGATTAACCGGGCTCGGACGCTCAAGACAGCCGAATCGGCTTCGCTTCAGAAGGAATTGGCCGCGGACCATGAAAAGCTCGAGCATCTGCGGCAAACGGCCAATGATCATCTGGTTAAAGCGAAGACTCGGTTGCAGGTTATAGAAGCAACGGCGAGGCGCAACCTGACCGAAGGCGAGACGAGTATGATGATGCAACGGTTGGGAAGTTCGCAGGATCAGTTGCCGTTGGTGCTTGAAATTGCGCAGTTGGAGCAGCAAGCGCTCCGTGAAGCCACCGACGAAACCCTCACCACACAATAAAGAACGAACTGTAGGGGCGGCCCCTCCGTGGCCGCCCGTGGTTTTGATAGGTGTTCGCCAATCCAAACTGTCGCTACTTGAATCGCTTTAGCTCAAACCACGGGCGGCCACGGAGGGCCGCCCCTACAGTTCGTTCCGAGGATCGTGATTCCTCTTAAGGCGATAGACGCCGGGGGCGAGGCGTTCGGCGAAGCCTTCGTCGACGAGTCCCCAGTTCCCCAAACCCGCTTCGGGTGAACGGAGGCCCGTTACTCGCGCCAATTCGCCGCGTACAGTCATTCCCGCGCCAACGAGGAACGAGCGCGCAATCTCCTGCAAAGCCTCTTCACGCCTCACACTCTGATTCAGCTCGTCCGGAAAACGCGCTTCGGGTATTGACCAGATATACGTGAACGTTGGCTCATAGAGAACCTCAGTCGGAATTATCTTGAGCGACTTCTGAAGCTGCGTCATCGCCTTATCAAACCGGGCTCGCTCCGCAACACCACTGGCCTCGCGCAGATCACGCGTCCCCATTTCCCACTCGCGCCGCATGACTTTAAGAATCGCCTGCGCGTCAGCCGAAAGCGTCTTCTTCTCCATTCGCTTCGGTATTCCAAAGAGTGCGTTGAAGTGTGGAATAAGCCGCGGCGCGATAAAAGTCGAACGACCGCGCAGGAGTTTTCCATAGAAGCACTTCCCTCGCCGCATCACTTCGTCCTTAATGACCCACGCCAACCTGCTCTCCGGATCCTTCTGCACGTTGCGCGGCATGTGCGCATCGCGGCGACCACAAACCGCGACGTACAGCGACGGTCCAGGACGGCGCGAATCCGTCAAAGCCTCACAAAACCCCACCTCCTCAATAAAGCGTTCAGCGGCGTAAACATCCTCCACTCGGTTTTCAGGATCGCGCCGCCACATGCGATCGCGATGAATCTCAATCTCTTCCGGAAGCCCAGGAATCATGGCCGCGATTCTATCAAAGTGAAGGCCTGGTCCAGTCAATCTGCCCGGATCGGTCACTCGCATGGTCCAACCCAGTTTCGCTGCAAATCCAGATAAGTTGTTGTTACTAAAAGATCTAACACCCGATCGAGCATTTGGCACGATCCCTGCACAGGCGTGAGCGCCGGTTGTTTGTCCTCAACTGGCCAAACCTCAGACGGAGAATGACGACGTTGATATTGATTAATAGAACAAAACGCTTCCTGGTGCTGGCATTGCTGGCTAGCCTCACGCTGGGACCAAACCTTCTCGGCGGTAACCTTTGGGCGACTGTCCGCGCGAACGATAAGCCGCGCGCAAATAAGGACGTGCAGCCGAACAAGGTGGCGTCCGATCTCGGAGAAACGCTGAAGAAGAAAAGCAGCGACAGTCTCGTTAAGGTTATCCTCCAGCTCAACCAGAAACCGAGCGGTCAACTAAACTCACTCCTCGCAAGCAACGGCGTCAAAATCAGAAGACATTTCGACAACCTCAACTCTTTTGCCCTCGAATTACCCGGTAACGTCGTCAACGCTCTCTCGAATTTTCCTGAAGTCGCATTTATCTCCCTGGACAGCCAGGTAATGACTCTGGGCCACGTCGCACACACCTCCGGTACGGACAACGTGCGCACTATGGCGAGTGACGGTGGGCTCGATGGAAGCGGAATCGGAATCGCTATTGTTGACTCCGGTATCTACAGCGGCCACACCTCCTTCGTCGACGCACAAACCGGTGTTTCACGAATCGTTGTGAATCTGGATTTCACTGGCGAAGGCCGAACGGACGATCCTTACGGTCACGGCACACACGTCGCGGCAGCCGCCGCCGGCAGTGGAATCGTAGCAAAAGGTGAATACATCGGAATTGCTCCGCGAGCGAAGCTACTTAATCTTAGAGTTCTGAATTCAACTGGCACCGGATCGGTGTCAAACGTGCTTGCAGCCTTCAACTGGCTGATGGCGAATTCTTCGACCTACAACGCGCGCGTTGTGAATCTGAGCATCGGCGTACCTGCGATTACGTCCTACAAGTTCGACCCACTTTGTGTTGCCGCACGACAGCTCGTCGATAAGGGTATCGTCGTGGTTGCCGCGGCCGGTAACAACGGGAAGAACAGTGCCGGCCAAAAGGTTTATGGCCAGATTCACGCGCCCGGTAACGAACCTTCCGTAATCACCGTCGGCGCCGTCGACACGAAAGGAACCGATCAACGAGGCGACGATACGATTGCAACCTACAGCTCACGTGGTCCAACGCGCAGCTACTGGACTGACACGAACGGTGTCAATCACTTCGACAACTTAGCCAAACCTGAAATCGCTGCTCCCGGCAACAAAACGATCTTCGCCGAGTCGCCAAACAATTTCCTGCTCTCGCAGAATCCGGCGCTCGATGCAAACGTCAGCACAGATCCGACTCGCAAACAAATGATGCTCAGCGGCACGTCGATGGCGGCGCCACTGGTGTCCGGAACTGCGGCCCTGATGTTTGAAGCCAATCCGACTCTTACCCCCAACCTGATTAAGACCTTGCTGATGTACACCGCTCAGCAGCTTCCAAACTTCAACATGTACGAGCAGGGCACGGGCGAGCTCAACGTTGATGGCGCTGTTCGTCTCGCGAAGATTGTACGCACGCTCCTCAACAGCTCGACGGCACTCGGCGCTCCGCTACTTACGACAGCAGCACCAATCCCGCAAACCAGCATCTCGACTGCAACCGGCACCTACACCTTCACGTGGTCCCAGGGCGCGATTGCCGGCCAGGCATACGTAAAGGGTTCGGCGTTGATTACGCTGTATCAAAAGGTTTATGCGAAAGGCGTGTTGCTTGGCGACGGCGTTTTGATAAGCGACAGCCGCGGTGTTCTCATCGGCGACGGCGTGCTAATTGGCGACGCAACGATGTTCTCGAGCGGCGTTCTTGTCGGCGACAGCATAGTTGTCAGCAATGGCACGACGCTCGGCGTTGGCACAACCTTCTTATCAGTGAACGCCCTACTCGGCGGAGTCCTGATTGGTGACGGCGTGTTGATTGGCGATGGTGTTTTGATTGGTGACGGCGTACTCATCGGGGATGGCGTTCTCATTGGCGACACGGTTATGCAGGCGTTCAATGCGCTGACCAACGGCGACGCTTCACCGACGATGCCAATTGTGCCCGACGACTACACGGACTATCTGGGTTACTAAGCACCAACACTACTCAGAAACCCTCGACGATAAGGTAGACCAATGTTGCAAACGAGCACAGCCCCCAATGCGAATGAACGTGAAATCATGTTCACGTTCGAATCGGTTCAGGTTGAGCGCCTGACAAATTATGACGCAGCAGAAGTGCTGGAATTCCTGGCGCAGCGTCCGATTCACACGGTTGCAATGATGAGCATGATTCACGACAACGGCCTCGTCAGTGCATTCAATCGTGGAACGTTTTATGGCTGTCGCGACTTAAACGGAAAACTCGAAGGCGTCGCCCTGGTGGGCCACGCAACGCTGATGGAAACAGTTTCTAATCGAGCGCTCGCAGCTCTCGCCCAGGTGGCGCGTCAATGTCCCAACACGCACATGATCATGGGCGAGAAGGAAAGAGTTGCTGACTTCTGGAGTCACTACAATGAAGCCGGAAGAAAGCAGCGTTCGGCATGTCGCGAGTGGTTGTTTGAATTGGCGTTGCCCGTGGAAGATCGCGAACCGATTGCCGGACTCAGACCAGCAACCGTCGGTGAACTCACGCTCGTAATGCCGGTCCAGGCTGAACTTGCTTACGCTGAAAGTGGAATCAATCCGCTGCAGGTGGACCCGGAAGGGTTCCGCCAACGATGCCTGCGACGGATCGAACAAGGACGAACATGGGTGTTAGTTGTAAACAACCTCCTGGTTTTCAAAGCAGACGTGATCTCGAAGACTCCCGAAGTTATCTATCTCGAGGGCATCTGGCTGCGTGAAGACTGCCGTAATCAAAATCTCGGCAAGCGCTTGATGTCGGAACTTATGCGACGCTTGCTCGAAAACACCAAATCCGTTTGCCTTCTGGTAAACGAAACGAATGAGTGGGCCCAGGGCTTTTATCGTAAATGCGGTTTCAATTTCAGAGCCACTTACGAAACTATCTTCCTTCCAAGGAACGAGCCAGTACAGAACTAGCAGGACTCTTCACCCCCGATTGTCCTGCTGGAGCAAGGTGGGCCCACCCATAATATGACGCCATAAGTGCGTCAACCCGTCACATGGGACATAAACTCTTCGGGCCATTCCTCTGGGTCGTCATTGCGTGCGGTATCCTTGCGTTTGCCTCCTCCGCGTCCCAGATCGACATCGCTCACTTTGATCCGCGCTACTCTGTTTTGATTGGCGTGGCCTTACTCCTGACCTCACGGATCACGATCCCAATTCCCCGATTCAGTTCGCAAATTTCCGTATCCGACACATTCGTATTCGTCGTCCTGCTTCTTTACGGAGGAGCGGCGGCGGTCGTGGTTGGCGCGATCGAGGCGTTCATCTCGTCGTTGCGCTTTAGCCGGCGGCCAGTGATCGTGCTGTTCAATTGGGCCTCTGCCGCAGTCTCGATACTGATCACGAGCAGTGTGCTCGAGTGGATCTTCGGCAATGTCGAGCTCCTGCGAACGAAACCGATCACTCACACCTTCGTGGCAGCGATCTGCACGATGGCTCTTACGCATTACGTCTCGAACTCCGGCATCGTAGCTATTGGCGGTGCGTTGAAAGCGGACCAGCCCATCTGGCAAACATGGCGCAAGCATTATCTCTGGACTTCGATTACTTACTTTACCGGCGCGTGTGCGGCGGGAATCATTGCGGGCCTCGTCTATTTCATCGGCGTCTATGCATTTGTTATCACGTTGCCGATTATCGCAATCACCTTCCTCACCTATCGTACGTACCTGAGAAACGTCGAGACTTCAGCAGCACAGGCCGCGCAGGCTGAAAAACACGTCACAGAGCTCTCGCATTACATCGCCGAGCAGGAACGCATTCGCGAACAGTTTTCGCAAATGGAAAAACTCTCTGCGCTTGGCGAGCTCGCATCAGGCGTCGCGCACGACTTCAACAACACGCTCGCGGGCATTCTCGGACGCGCACAGTTACTTCAACGGACCAACGATCCGGAAAAGCTCAAGCGTGGTCTCGATATCATCATCAAGACGGCTGAAGACGGCGCGAAAACAGTCAAACGCATTCAGGACTTCGCACGACAGCGGCGCGATCACAACTTCGAGCTCGTCTCGATCGACCAAATCCTCCTCGATGCCAGCGAGATCACACGACCGCGCTGGAAAAACTGTGCTGAGGCGTCAAACATTCACATCATTCTCGACCTGCACATCGGATCAAACGCGATGGTCTTGGGTGATGATTCGGAATTGCGCGAAGTTCTGGTCAATATGGTCTTCAACGCAGTCGACGCCATGCCGGAAGGCGGGACACTCTCGCTCACGAGTCGCACTGCCGGCGAGCAAGTGATCGTGGCAGTGGTCGATACAGGTGTAGGAATGTATCCCGAAGTGCGTTCGAAGATCTTCGATCCCTTTTTCACTACGAAAGGCAAAGCGGGCCTTGGACTCGGCCTGGCGGTGAGTTTCGGAATCATCAGACGACACGGCGGCAATATAGACGTCGAGTCGCAATATGGAAAAGGAACGGAGTTTCGAATCACGTTACCCCTGGCAAAGATCGCCGAGAAGAGTATCGATCCGGTCGCCGTCGCCGCGGTGTTAGAGAACACTGATCCGGGGATTTCAGAGGCAGAACCAGAGAAACGATCGCCGACCAGGCTGCTTGTAGTTGATGATGAAGACTTCGTCCGAGATCTTCTCGGGGAGATTCTCGAGGGTGAACAATGTGAAGTGCATCTGGCAGAGAGTGGCAGCACGGCGCTATCGCTGTTTCAGGAGCACGAGTTTGACGGTGTGTTCACCGATGTCGGCATGCCGGGAATGAGCGGCTGGGAACTGGCGCGCGAGATCAGGTTAATAAATAAGAAAGTTCCAATCGCAGTGATTACGGGGTGGGGCGAGGCGGTTGGATCTCACGAGCAGAAAGCGGCGGGAGTAGATTGGGTCGTGGCAAAACCGTTCACCGCCGATCGCATCGCGGATCTGGTACGCGACATTAGCCGGCTAGGCAGAAGACGACAAGCTTATCCACAGATTACACAGATAACTCAATCTGCGTAATCTGTGGATAAAGGTTTTCAACGCGCGGTTGACGCTTGCCTCGGAAATCGTGTGTTATTCTTTTGCCGATGTCTGCGCCTACCGTGAAAGCAATTGTTCGGTTCGTTAGCGATGACTTGTTCCTCGGAATCACGCCTTCGGGTCACGCCATGGCACTCGATACCGATAGCCATCGCTCCGCGGCGCCCTCGCCGGTTGAGTTACTGCTCGTCGCACTCGGCTCGTGTACAGCAACAGACGTCGCGAGCATCCTTACTAAAAAGCGCCAGCACGTGAGCAGCTATATCGTCGAAGTCAGCGGACAACGTCGCGACGAACATCCGCGTAAGTACATATCGATGAAAGTGCATCACATCCTCACCGGCAGATCCATTTCACCGAGAGCAGTCGCACACGCAATCGAACTCTCCGAAACGAAGTACTGTAGTGTCGCGGCAACGCTGCGGCCTACAGTGGATATCCAATCCAGCTTCGAGATCATCGAAGAGTCGCCAGATTTACCCAGGGAGTAGTTAAGGGTGTTAAAGAACCTCGTCGCCTTTCTTATTTGTCTATTGGGCGCACTGCCCTCGACCGCCGCGAATCGAAACTCGCCAGTAATTGCAAAACAGGCCGCCAGCGAAACGACACTCGCCGCTGTGCGACGCAGTGATGCTGCCGATCGCGACGCAAAGGGAAACCTCAAAAAGCTCGCGCCTGCCGAGCACATGCGGCGCGCGGCCGTCTACCTGAGCGTTCGTGCATTCGAGGAAGCGCGCGCGCACTGGCAGACGCTCATAGACAACTATCCACAGGATCCACGAGTGCCGGAAGCTATGCTCGGTATCGGGCGTTCTTATTTTCTGAGTAAGGATTATCAGCCCGGATATGCGATCTTCAATCAGATCGTTCAAGACTATAACGGCACGAAGGAAAGCCGTGAGGCTTTGAACTTCAGCGCCGCTTCCCTTTTGCGGATGGGAAGATTCGCCGAATCTGCGGCCCGTTATGCTGAATACGTCGATCGTTATCCCAACGGCGAACGCATCGACACCGCTCATCTGAACGTGATCGACACGCTGCGCGAAGCGAACAAACCGGCAGAGGCACTTCAGTGGGTCGCACGGACCAGACAGCGTTTTGCAGGCACCGCCGCCGAGACGAATGCGATGTTTGCGGAACTGCGTCTGTATGTCGCAGAAGATCGTTGGTCCGACGCTGTGAATATCGCCGACCAATTGTTGAAGAGATCGTTTTCAAGAGCAGTGCTGACAAGTCAGGCTGAAGTTGCTTATCTCAAAGCGTTCAGTCTCGAGAAAGCGGGAAGAAAAAACGAAGCGTTCAATGCTTATCTATCAGTTCCGGATAGCATCGAGTCGTATTACGGATGGCTCGCGACGCAGCGTTTGGACGATCTTGCCCGACCATCGCGCACTCAGATCGTTTCGCAACGCGAGGAGCGCGTTAACAGCGCGATGGATTCCGTTGCCGAACTCTATCCCGCGCCATACCGTCAGGCGATACTCAACGCCTCCAAGTCTCGCAAGCTCGATCCACGTTTCATTCTCGCTCTGATTCGTCAGGAGAGTGTATTCAAGCCGCTCGCAAAGTCGCCCGCCGGAGCTCGTGGGTTGTTACAGTTGACGATGGATGCAGCGCAGAAGTATGGACCGGGCGCGGGGCTGAATGCGTTGCGTGAGAATCAACTCTATCAGCCGGAAACCTCGATCACAGTCGGCGCAGAATACATCGAGCACCTAACCAAATTATTTCCACAAATGCTGGAGCCGGTCGCCGCTTCGTACAACGGTGGTGAGGACAACGTTGCACGCTGGCTGGAGCGCGCGGGACGCCCCGATCCCGGAGTGTTCACAGCAGAAGTTGGCTTTGACGAAACGAAGGGCTACGTCCAGAAAGTAATGTCCAATTACCGGGTCTACAAGCGCCTGTACACAGCAGATCTAATCCGTAAATAAATCCGTGTCATCCGTGGCTAAACTACGGCTCCGGACTAAATCCACGTGAGTCTTCTCTACGGCGTAATGGTTCCCGTGATTGTTCCCTCGGCACTATACCGAGTCGCAATAGCGCCGAGTAATACTCGTATCTAATCGTAACCTCGCCCGCCGACCGCGAATCCAGATCCATATTCACCCGGTACACATCATTTCGAACATTCCGCCCGATGCCGGTTGCCGCATACTCATCGTCCTTCTGCGGCGCTGCCGCGCGACTCTCAGCCGCACCCGCCTGTGATTTCGAATCCTGCGGCTCCGATCTGTCTCGGTTCTTCGAAATCGGGTATTGCGGAGTCACAAGCCGCCGCTGCTCCCGGAAAAACACTGCCGAGATGACACCCAGATTTGCGGTCTGTCCGAGCTTTGCTCCGTACGAATCTCGTTCGTTGGTGAAATAAAACCTTCGTGCCCGTTCGGAACTCATCTGCCAGCCGCTAATCGTTATCGTCTGGTACGGCTCGATCACCCACTTGCTCGCGTCCCATGCAGAGGTGTGTCGCGCGTCAATCGTGTTGAGTCCATCGACCGAAAGCGCTACAGCCACGCGGTCCGATGAGTTGTTTCTGAGCCGCAACTCGTATTCTGAGCCCTGTAGCGCTTCGACGTAGGTCCGGCCTCGTGCGTAATATTCTTGTAATGGCCGCCCGTTGACGAGGACATCGAGCTCAAAGTTTGGGTAAGATTTTGTCACGCGATCCTGTGG
>DATNFX010000016.1:0-2606 GCA_035606195.1 Pyrinomonadaceae bacterium | reverse complement strand
GCTCCGGTACGTCCGTTATCAGAACAGTTCCACCCGAGCGAACAAGCAGATCCGCTGCGCGTCCGAGCGAGGGATTGGCAGAGATACCGGAGAATCCATCTGACCCACCGCACTTCACCCCGAGTACGAGCTCACTCACGGGACAAACTTCACGACTCGTTTCATTGACCACCGGCAATAGCCGCTCAATTTCTTTCAGTCCACGTTGTATCGCCGCCTGGGTGCCGCCGACTTCCTGGATTCCGATCTTTGCGACCGGTTTATCAAACGCTTTGTCTCGCTTGAGGAGATATTTCTCGACCTGGGATAGATTTGTCTTCTCGCAACCGAGGTCGATCAGGATCACGCCCCCGACGTTCGGATGATCAGCGTAGTTCGAAAGCGTGCGCAGCATCACGTCAATCGTCGAACCTTCCTGACAGCCACAACCTTTGTTATGCGGAATGGCTACAACACCATCAACGTTTGGATACTTCTCTCGATCGTAAAGAGTGAACTCCGCAATCGTCGAGATCTGCTGCGCTTCGTGACTGGCGCACATGCTCGTCGGCACTATCAAGACGTAGTTGCGTGTTCCGACGCGGCCGTCCGGTCGCCGGTAACCCATAAACGTTGCGCGCTCGCTGACAGGGAAGTAGTCGGGCGGAGCAGCGTGCAGATTTTGAGGAAGCTCGCGCACGATTGGAACATCGTCAGTCATGTTGTCGTGCGTAATCTGTTCGCCCTGCCTGATTCCGAGCGAGGTTCCGATTGGCTGACCAAATTGAAGCACAAACTCGCCCGTGGGAATGTCCCTCGTCGCAAAACGATGACCCGGAGGGACCTCGCCGAGGATCTCAATCACCGACTCATTTGGCAGCAGCAACTCGAGACCAGCGGACGTGACTTTCTTGACCACGGCAACGTTGTCTTTCGGATCGACAATGATCGCGAACTCGCTGAGTAATGAAGCTGGAGGCGTTTGGACGCTCGACATATTTAGTTTGCTAAAACGTTCGGGAGTATTAATGAACGGACGTTTGGATGCACTCGCAACCAGAGTCCCGGGTTCTGATCGAATTGCGTTTCGCGCGACTTCGCATCATCTGCAATCTTCGTCGTCAACAGCTGCCGGTAACTCTCGACCTTCGCCGGAGCAGTATCAGCATCCACGATCGACTGGATGATCCGGCGCGCACCGAGAATCGCTGCTGGTCCAAGTGTCAGGATCTGTTTCGCAGCGCGACATTCCGCTTCATCTGCTTCCGTGATAACCGATCCGCCTGCTTTGAACTTGTTGATGTGGTGCTCGAGAATCGATTCAGAGATCGGGATCAGTCCGGCCACGTCGTTGTAACGCGCGCCCGAGCCTGGTTTGATGTAAGCAAGGTGCGACGCGCCACCGGCTTCCGGACCAAGTCCGAGGAAGAACAGGTCGATACCGCCCAGGGATTCGAGTCGTTCGACGTAACCGGAAAGTTCGGTTTCGAGATCCTCGGCGTCAGTGCGAATCGAGGTAAAGCTCTTCACCTTGCGGAAGAAATCTTCGCCCAGCAGTCGTTCGAAGTCGCGGACGAAACTCAAACCGTTGTCCATTCGCAGCGGTGCGAGCGCGTCCTGGGTGAACACATGCAGACGACTCAACAATGGGTCGTGCTCGCTCGTCTTCGCCAGTTCGCCCAGCAGCCGGTGTAATGCCTGTCCGCCGCGCCCGCCGAGAATCACTATCACGACTGGCCCATCGTTGGCCGCCGCGGCCTCTACGATTTCATCGAACATGGCACGGCCTACCGCTTCTTCTGACTGCTGCACCTCATATCTGATATCGTGCACAGGCAGCTTTGCGAGATACGCGAGTTCCGCCACGTCGTGGGACAGCCAAATGTTTCCCGCGGCCGAACGACGACCAATAGTTTGTTTGCTGGTGGCGGACATTTGGTAATACCAATTTCCAAAAGAATGCAAGACTTTAACACGCAGGCGGTAACTATACAAGCAAGATTCTGCTTGACCGTGAGTGACTTACGGTGTTACACAGTATGCGCACTTTTCGAAGTGGTCAAACCTTTCCAAATCCAATCCACAGATTACACAGATTTTGAATCGGCGTAATCAGCGGATCGCTCCGGGTTAAAAACTATGACTTATTCGCAATTGGAGCTTAACGGCAGAGTGGCCGTCGTCATCGGCGGAACCTCCGGAATCGGACGCGCCATCGCACACGGTTTTGCGCAGGCCGGCGCCGATGTCATTCCCACTTCGCGGCGCCAGGAACAGGTGGAGAGTACGGCGCGCGAGATTGAGGAGTTTGGGCGGCGTTCGTTGCGGGTTACTTCTGACGTTTCCGATCGTGCGTCTCTCGAGCACGTGTTAGAGGAGGCTGTGCAGGCGTTTGGGAAAGTCGACATTCTCGTCAACTCGGCCGGCCGCACCAAGCGAGCGCCGACAATCACTTTTTTAGAAGAAGACTGGAACGACATCATCGATACGAATCTCACGGGCACGTTGCGGGCGTGCCAGGTGTTCGGGAAACACATGCTCGAGCGCGAGTCGGGCAGCATTATCAACATTGCGTCGCTCTCGACGTTTGTGGCGCTGAACGAAGTCGCGGCTTACTCGGCGAGCAA
>DATNFX010000015.1:0-8389 GCA_035606195.1 Pyrinomonadaceae bacterium | reverse complement strand
AAGAACGATTTCGCGCCGCCCCATTTCGTGTCGACCGTGAGGCTTGCGTCTCCCGCAAGATAGGAGCTTGACTGAACAAAAAACGGATTCCCGGAGAGTTCGATGGCTGCGATGTCGCCCGGTGCGCCTGGCGCCAGTGTTACTTCACCTGGACCACCGCGCGCCGTGAATGTGGAGATAAATGCCGACTCACCGCCGGCAGCGCGTTTGATTGCGCCGAACAGGCCGCCCTTCATTTGTGATTGAAGTTCGATATTTGCGGACATCGAAACCATCGCGCCTGATTCTGCCTGGATCGATTGTTCGGCTTGCAGACGAAGCACTGCAAGTGAAAATGAGGGTTGATGTAATACTTCATAGTCATAACCTCTGCCACGACCACGAGAGTCTTCGTCGATTTGAATCCCCGGCCTCGTCGCTGCGGCAGGAAGACGATTACCGCACGCTCCGCAAAAGGTAGAGCCTTCAAGTAACTGCGCACCGCACTTTGGGCAAGTCATACTGCACTCCTAACCTTGATCTTGGACCGGGTCAGTACCGGGAGCGGTAGCGACCGGGTTGTCCTCGCGACTTAAGATCGAAACCAGACCCGGTCGCTACCGCTCCCGGTACTGACCCGGTCCAAGCGCGTTCAGAAAATCCTACGGTCTGATCCGATATAGCATCCGGGGGAACGGTATCGTCTCGCGAATGTGTTCAATGCCGCACATCCACGCCGTGCATCGCTCAATCCCCATACCAAATCCACCATGCGGAACGGTGCCGTAACGCCGCAGATCCAGATACCACTCAAACGCTTCCTGCGGCAGCTCATGCAAAGCAATCTGCTCCTTCAAAAACTCGAGCGAAGTCGCGCGCTCGCCGCCACCAATCACTTCGCCATATCCTTCCGGCGCCAGCACATCAACGCCCAGCGCAAGTTCGGAACGCTCAGGATCTCGCGCCATATAAAATGCTTTCACGGCGGCAGGATAGTGATGGACCATCACCGGTTTATCGTACTGCCCGGAAATGTACGTCTCATCAGGCGCGCCAAAGTCGCCACCCCATTCAAACTTCGCTTCAAGCGCGCCCTTTTCAAATCCTTTCTGAAGCATCTTCACCGCATCGTCGTAGTGAACGCGTGGAAACGGCGGCACGATGGCCTCGAGTTTTGAAGTATCACGCTCGAGCACTTTCAACTCTTCACCTCTCTGTTCCAGCACGCGCGCAGCGATGTAGGAAAGAAAGCGCTCGGACAAACTCATGACGTCGTCGAGCGTCGCATAAGACATCTCCGGCTCAACCATCCAGAACTCCGTCAGGTGTCGACGTGTTTTAGACTTCTCAGCCCTGAATGTCGGACCAAAACAGTAAGCCTTGCCGAAAGCGGCCGCTGTCGCTTCGTTATACAGTTGACCCGATTGCGTGAGATACGCCTTCTCACCATCAAAGTAATCCACTTCGAAGAGCGTTGTGGTTCCTTCGCAAGCCGCGGGGGTGAAGATCGGCGAATCACAAAGCGTGAAGCCATCGTTGTCTAGGAAATCCCTCACCGCCTTAACCACTGTATGCCTGACTTTCAACACAGCATGCTGGCGTCGCGACCGCAACCACAGATGCCGGTGATCCATCAGGAACTCAGTGCCGTGCTCTTTCGGAGTGATCGGATAATCGTGTACCTGTTGCAAAACTTTTGCATCGATCACATCGATCTCATAGCCACCCGGCGCGCGAGCATCAGCGCGAACAGTCCCTCTGATCGAGAGTGCTGATTCCTGACCGGACGCTTTCAGCTCTTCGAAGAGTTCAGGCGAGACGGCGTTCTTCAGCACGACGCACTGGACAACACCCGTACCGTCGCGGAGCTGCGGGAACAGGATCTTGCCGCTGGAGCGCATGTTGTAGAGCCATCCCTTAAGGACTACTTCAGCGCCCACGTGGTTTGAAAGTTGGTTGATGTAGGTGTGGTTATCGGCAGTGATTGCGTTTGATTGCGTTGTCATCTAGAAACCGAGCGTGTTAGTTGATACGTTCCTTTATCATCCGGCGAAGTGTGGGGAATCTTTCGAGCCATTCAGCGGCCTGCAAAACAATCTCGAGTGTGGGTTGAATGAATTGCTGGTAGACTCCAGCCCTTCCCGCAACTGCCGTCTGATACGAGAAAGTTCCGGTCGCTTTCAAACCGCGCTGAATGGTCATTAATCTAAACTCGAGTGCGAAATCATCAGGGTCGATCGTGCCGAGACCAAGCAGACGCCGTTCTTCAAGAAAGAACAGCCGGTGGTCGCGCAATTGGGCGAGCGACGGCGGACACGGCTGACGATCCAGTAAAAACGAAACGAGGTCATAAGTGGCCGGACCCATGCGCGCATCCTGATGATCTACGACTCTGATGCGATTTCGTTTGTCGATCATCAGGTTTGACGCGTGGTAGTCGCGATGACAGAGCACACGCGGCGCGGCGGCGAGCTCGGCGGCGATGTCGTTAAGCTCGGCTTTCAGTTCGGCGACTTCAGCATGTCGCAGTTCTTCGCCGCGCAGGCTGCCGAAATAGTGATCGAAGAAGAAGTCGAGCTCCCAAGAAAGTTTCGCTTCGTCAAACGCGAGGCGACTTGCGATTGAATGCGTCTCGTATGCGCGAGCGGTAGCTTTCTGGATCTTCGCGATCAGTTCGATCGCCTCTTCCTTGTACTGATCGCACTGCTCTTCCGGTTCATCCTCATAAACCTGGAACAACTGCCGGTCGCCGAGGTCTTCCTGAACAATGATTCCGGCGGCGCCGTCTACGGCATAGATCTCGGGAACAGGTATGTCGCAGTCGAGAAACAGACGGGTTACATCGAGATAGGGGTGAAACTCGGGATCAAACGGTTCCGCGTACACTGCGGCTATGGCGGTGCGCTTCTTCCAGCCGATGCGGTAGTACTTGCGAGTGGAGGCATCGGGGGTAAGCGGGATGACTTCCTTACTTGCAATTCCTTGCTCTGTGATGAATCTCGCAAGTCGATCTGACGCGGACGATTCAAATGCGTTGGAAATCACAGGTTTTGGAGCACTCATGGGCTAATAAGAATTGCCGATTGCCAATTGCCGATTGCCAATTTCGCTGGTTTAAGGGTTAAGGCGCCCTCAATCGGCGATTGGCAATTGGAAATTGGAAATAAGCGGCGTCAGCCGCCGGATTGTATCACAGGGGCACGATAAAGTTTTCACCCTGAAAATGCCCCGGAAGCGCCTTTTCCGGCGGCTTTTTGCCTTCGACGAGACCACGTGGGACGACGACGGCGTTATCAATCGTCTCTCCGGCGTTGATCTTCACGTTGTCGGCGAGTACAACTCGACTTACCTGCGCGCCTGCTCCAACCTCTACGTTGTCCCAAAGGACCGACTCAGAAACAGTCGCTGAGTCCGCGATAACGTTATTCGCTCCGGAGGTGAAAGGCTCACCAGCTTCTTTCAGCAGTTCTACACTAATGTCGAGATAACGTTTCAGCGTCGAAAGCTCCCGCCACTTCCCTGCCGCCACATGTGCTCCGAGAATCTCGCCGTTCGCCATTGCCTGTGGATAGACATGTACAACCGAATCCGAAAAGACTCCTCGCGGCACGTATTCGAGGATGCGCGGTTCCATAATGTGGATCCCTGTGAACATCAGCGGTACGGGACCCCCGCCACTATCGACAGGCATGCCACCAAATCCCGTGATGCGTCCGTCTTCAGTTTTGACCACACTGAAACGTTCCCGACGAGCATTGGGAAGCAGAACGAGCGTCGCGATCGCCTTCGACTTTCGATGAGTCTCGAGCGCGGCCTTGAGATCGATGTCGGTGATGATCTTTCCATTCACCACCACAAACGTCTCACGTTCAAAGAACGAGCGCGTGTTATCGAGAGCGCCACTCGTGCCGAGGATTACGGGCTCCTCCACGTAATGCAGCTTCACACCAAAGCGACTGCCATCACCCAGCGCTTTCCGAACCGACTCCGGACGATGATGCAGGTTAACTACGATCTCATCGATCCCGTAGCCGGACAGATATTCTGCGACGTAGCCGACGAGCGGTTTTCCGAGTATTGGAATAGCAGGTTTGGTGCGGTCTTCAGTGAGTGGCCAAAGGCGTGTGCCGTAACCGGCAGAGAGAACGATCGCGCGCATCAGCCGTCCAGCTCAGGAAGCCTTTGAGGCATCGCGCATGACGAGGTCGAATGTTCCGGGGGCAACTTTGCGAAAACGGGTGTTGCGATTGAGTGAAACCGCTACGCTGATGGTTGGGTTTTGACCCGTAAACTTGAAGCCACCTTCAAGCAGACGGTTGTAAAGCTCGTTGACGTGTAGTGGTCCACCTTCTTCACGAAGCAGAAGCGTGACTGCCTGTGGAATCGTGCGATCGATAAAACGATCGCTCAGCACTTCGACGTTATTGCGAACTGTCGGGATCTGCTGACGACGTTCGACGGCACCGACCGGCGATCGCAGTGGCGATTGCGGTTGCGACTGGCGCATAGCCGCTTCTAATTCAGCATCCGACGGCAATCCCAAGTTGATATTGCCGGAAGCCAGGACTGACGAAAGCAGACGATAAATTGCAGCCTCTGTCTGGCTCGCGAGCGTGTCCATTTCGGCCAGCTCAGCGCGAACACTATCAGCCTCAGCTTCCAGTTCTCGCAGCCGCGCAGCCAGGTGCATACGCGCCGCGCGCGACTGGCGCAGGCTCTGTTCAAGGCGAGAGAGGAGGTTCTCACTCATCGGCGGGCATTCTACAACAATCCGTGTTATCTGTGGCTAAAACTTACCGATCGCGGTCCAGGATGTAGGTCGGAAGAGCGCGCAACGACGCTGTGTACTCTGAATCCGGTAGCTGCTCGAGGACGAGGCGCGCATCGTCCGCGTATTCGTCTGCCCGCGCTCGGGCTCGTTCTAACGCGCCGGTTCGCACGATGGCATCGAGCAGATCCTGCTTTCGGACGGTACTGTACGTCCCTTCACGCAAAACCGTCCGGATCATCTCACGCGTCTCAGGTTCGGCATCTCGCAAGTAAATCAGCGGCAACGTGACCTTGCCGCCAAGCAGATCCGCGCCCGAGGCTTTGCCCAGTGTTTCCTCACTTGAAGTGAAATCCAGCACGTCGTCAATCAGTTGAAATGCCGTACCAAGACTCAGGCCGTAGTCACGCAGCGCTACTTGTTGAACTTCATCGGCGCCACCGAGGATCGCGCCGATTTCACAACTCGCACTGAAGAGATACGCGGTCTTGCGTTCGAGAACATCGAAGTACTGCGCTTCAGTGACATCCGCATCGCTCAGCAACGTCAACTGCAGCAGTTCGCCCTCAGTCATCTTTCGCGTGACTCTGGTAAGAATGTCGAGTATCGGCAAAGATCTCTCAGCAAGACTCGTCTCGAATGCCGACATGTACAACCAATCGCCCATCAACACCGCAGTCTCGTTTCCATAAAGCGCATTCACAGTAGGACGCTTACGGCGCGTGTCTGCTTTGTCGATGATGTCGTCATGGACCAGAGTCGCAGTGTGCAGAAATTCCATCACCGTCGCCATGCGGATCGAGTTGTAACGCGCCCCATCGCCACCGACAGCGTAGTTCGACAGGATCGTCAGCGCCGGCCGCACGCGTTTGCCGCCTGAAGCGCGCAGGTACTCGCCGAGGTAGTCGATCACCTGCACGTTGGAACGCGCCTGTCGCTCGAACTCCAGCTCAACCTGCGCGAGATCGTTCGCGATGAGACTGAAGATCCGGCGCGCCGAGATTTGTGCTTCCTGGTCGAGCGTGATGATATTGCCTGACGAAGTCATAACATTCGCGTTCAATTCTTCTCCGCGATCATCCGGCTCGGAGATCCGTCCGATCCGTGTTACTGAAACGCTTTAGTTAGAGCGATAGTTCGTAAACTGCATGTGAATGCCGAAGTCTTTCTCCTTCAGCTTCGCGATAATGTCCTGGAGCGTGTCGCGGTCGCGACCTGACACGCGAACGATGTCACCCTGAATTGAAGCCTGAACTTTTGCCTTGCTGTCCTTGATGAACTTGACGACCTCTTTGGCTTTCTCCTGTGGAATGCCTTCCTGAATTTGTGCGCGTTGCCGCACTGTGCCGCCGGCCGCAGGCTCGATGTTGCCGTAATTGAATGCCTTCAGCGGAACGCCACGTCGCACGAGTTTCTGCTGCAGGATGTCGTTCATGTTGCGCAGCCGTGTTTCGTCTTCAGCGCTAAGAACGAGCTCATTTTTCTCGTGTACGACATTCGCCGCGCTGCCCTTGAAGTCGAACCGTTGTCGAACTTCCTTGAGGGTTTGATTGAGAGCGTTTGCTATTTCGGCTTTGTCGACCTCGGAGACGATATCAAAGGAGTTCTGCTGAGCCATTTGACGGGAGAATAACACCAAAGGGCCAGCATGTGAAAGTTGCCACAAAGAGGCACAACGGGCACAAATTACTTTGTGAATTAGTGGAAGAAGTTGTGGAAGTTGTCGGTTGTGATTTGGGCCATCTCTTCGAGGGTGAGACCGTGTATGCCGGCGAGGCAGCGGGCAACTTCGACGACGTAAGCAGGCTCGTTCCGTTTGCCGCGATATGGAATCGGGCTGAGGTATGGGCAGTCGGTTTCGATCAGCAGCCGGTCGAGCGGGACTTCTTTTACGACGGCGCGGAGTTCGTCAGCTTTCTTGAAGGTGACGATGCCGGAGAATGAGATCATGAAGCCGAGGTCGATGGCTTTTCGCGCGAGGTCCATGCTGCCACTAAAACAGTGAAAGACTCCGCGGCGTTTAGCATTGCTGTAATCGCTTTGCAGGATCTCGATCGTCTCCGCTTCCGCTTCGCGTGTGTGAATCACGACCGGCAGGTCGCACTCTCGTGCGGCGCGCAATTGTCGTTTGAAGACGGCGACCTGGACGTCACGTGGTGAGTTGTCGTAGTGAAAGTCCAGACCAATCTCACCCCAGGCCACCACGCGCTCCGAGGCGATGAGTGTTTTTATCTTCTCTTCCGCCAGATCCTCGTAAAGGCGTGCATCGTGAGGATGTGTGCCAATCGCCGTGTAGACGTTCTCATGCTTCCGGCCTAACTCAACAGCACGCTCGAACGCGCCACTGTGCGGATCCCCAGTTCCCACATTCAGTATCGCACTGACGCCCGCCGCACGTGCGCGCTCAATCACCTCGTCGCGATCAGCATCAAACTCCACCCCATCAATGTGCGCATGCGAATCCACAAACATAGCCACAAAATGCACAAAAGGCACAAAAAGCACAAGATCTCCTTTTGTGTTTTTTGTGCCTTTTGTGCCTTTTTGTGGCTCTACTTTAAGCGTGCGCCGTTGGGGACGTCTTCGGTAAAGGTGGCGATCACGGGGCGACCTTCTTCGCCGTAAGAGGCGGCGACGACCATCCCCTGCGACTCGTAACCGCGCAGCTTTCGTGGCTTGAGATTCGCGACGATTACGACCTTGCGACCGACAAGTTTCTCAGGTTCGTAGTATTGCGCGATGCCTGCGAGTATCGTGCGTGGCTGTTCTTCACCAAGATCGACTTTGAGCAGCAATAACTTGTCAGCTTTGGGAATGCGCTCCGCAGACAACACCTGACCCACACGCAAGTCCACCTTTGCAAAATCATCAATCTCAATAAAGTTCATCGCAGGAACCGCATCCGCTTCAGTTGCGTGTGTCTTTGGCGGCTCAGCTTCTGTAGGCGCATTAATTTCAGACATGATCTTCCCTTTATCGAGACGCGGAAATACCGGCTGAACCTCGCCGATCTTCACGCCTTCCTTGAGTTCTCCCCATTTCAAATCCGCCGGATTGATCGCTGCGGGTGAGCCTACGAATCCTAGCTGGTTCCAAATTGCTCGGCTTGCCTCGGGCATGACGGGATACAGCAGCACAGTCAACCAGCGCAATGACTCTGCTCCGCAGTATAGGACCGCGCCAAGCTTCTCTTTCTGATTCTCATCTTTCGCAAGGTCCCAGGGTTTTGCGTCGGAGATTATCTTGTCTACTCGTGCGACAACGGACCACGCCACCTCGAGCGCTCTGCTGAATGCAAGGTTGTCGAAGTGCAAAATAAACTGATCGCGCGCCTGGTCAATAAAAGTCTTGTCTTCCGAAACGCCTCCCGAAGGAATGACGGAATCGCAATAGCGCGAAATCATCGTAAGCGTGCGGCTGGACAGATTACCGAGGCCACTCGCTAAATCACTGTTGGCACGATCGATCAATGACTCATAACCGAAACGCCCGTCCTGCCCGAAGACCATCTCACGCAGACAGAAGTAGCGGATCGCATCGATGGAAAAGTGTTTGTGCAGAACGTCGAGCTCGATCACGTTGCCGAGCGTCTTCGACATCTTGCGGCCATTCGGATCGACCCACATTCCATGCGCGACGATC
>DATNFX010000014.1:0-6504 GCA_035606195.1 Pyrinomonadaceae bacterium | reverse complement strand
ATGAAGAGCGGCAAGTAAAGCAACTGAGTCTGTACCGCGGGCGCGTTGAGACAATCAACGTTGACGGCACTCCGGTAACGATTAGAACTGCCCGCGGGGATGTTTACACGCTGTCGCATGATAAGGATAACGAGCAAGAGCCGGCCCTCGACCTGCCTGCAAGAGCGTTAGAGCTTATTCCAAAGCCGCCCATCATCGGTTATGTACGACGAAGCTCGAAGAGGTACCCAGACATCGTCCGAGAGCTGACGGAAGAGCTTGAGCCTCGAAATGTTCGAACCGCTCCTCTTATCGAGCTTGTAGGACCAGCCGGTGTCGGAAAGAGCACTATTGCTGCCGAAGTTGCACGTGAAATTGTTGATCTGTATGCGGGACGGGTTATATGGCTTAGTGCGGAAAAGCATTCCGATTTTAATTTGGCTTCGATGCTAAATGGAATCGTGACTCAGCTTGGAAAGCCCGAATTGCGAACATTAAATCCAAAGAAGAAGACTGACGAAGTTACATCGTTGCTCGAGTCCGAGCCGTCGGTCATTTTTGTAGACGATTTTGAGAAGGTTTCTAAAGGTGAGAGTTTGCGCTGTCTTAGATTTCTTCAAAGGTGTGATTGCGCTACGGTGATTGTTTCACGCCGTCTGCTCGCAACCCGTGACGGACGGCTGGCCATTGGTGTGACTGCGATGATTCGGCGGGAGGCGAGTGAGTTTCTGCAGAGGCTGATGCGTCGATCGCCAGCAGAGCCGGTGGTCCGTAATTTCCACGACATTTTGATTGAAATTTCCAAAGGCAATCCTCTGGCGTTGAGATTGCTATTTGCGCAAATCGAGTTTTCGGCCGAATCAAAGGCTGAATTAAGGAACCTATCAACGGGCAAAAATGAAAACACTCTATCGCGCATCCTGGATTCATCTCTAGATTTGGCGGGCCCGGAAGCGCGCCCTATCTTTTTCGTGATGGCGCTCTTCGCTCCGAGCGGATCTAAAACTGCCGTCGCAGAAGTGACTGATTTGAGCGAGGCGTTGGATCACGTTGACGAGGCAATCGACAAGCTTACTAGATTGGGTTTGGTCTATCGCCTGGACAACGTGGAACGCTGGGCCGTTGAAGGGTCCATCAAAGCAATTCTCCGAGGGTTTCAATCACCACGTCAAATAAATGAACTCAGGCAAAAATATATCTATTACTTTCGCCGGTATGCCGAGCAGCACAACGAAGCAACTTCCGCAGATTACGACTTGCTCGAAGCCGAGTTTGAGAATCTGCTGAATGCCATGGATTTGGCTGGCGAGTTTGAGAAGTGGGATGAAGCGATCCGTATCTACCTCGCACTGAATTACTTTCTCGATGTGCGCGGCTACTGGGACATTGCACTCAGGCGCAACGAACAAGCACAGAGTGCAGCCAACATGATGATGCGTGATGACCTGCGGCCTCAATTGCATCAGGCAGCCGGTGAAATCTATTTACGTCGCGGCGAATTTGCCAAAGCAGAAAAGGCTTTCCGGTCGGTACTTACTCATTATGGAGACACAGTTAACACTGATGTCGCGGATGCAACCCGCCGATTGGGATCGATAGCTCTCGAGCGTGAGAATTTGACGAAGGCGAAACGGCTCTATTCGCAATCTCTCGAAATCTCCCGACAGTTAAAACTCGACGCGAGCATAGCCGACAATCTCCATAACCTCGCGATCGTCGCTCAACTGGAAGGCAAGCCTGACGAGGCGATGAAGCTATACGAGGAGAGTCTCAGGTTGAGTGAGAGAGTGGGAGACCAGCGAGGCGCTGCGGTTAGTTTGCATCAGCTCGGAGTCGTTTCCCGCGAACAGGGAAATTATGAGCAGGCTCGTAATTATTTTGAGCGCAGTTTAAGTATCAAGCGAAGTCTTGGCTATAGAGAAGGCATGGCAGATACGCTCCATCAGCTCGGTCTGCTCTACCGAACTCTGGGAGAAAAGCAACAAGCGGCGCAGCCGTTCGCGCAGGCGCTAACCCTTTACCAGGAACTCCAATCGCCTGCCGCCGCTGTAGCTGCGTCGGACCTAGCGACACTTACAACTCCAGCGCGTGCAAAGGTCACGTCGAAACGCATGCCCTCCAGGAAAGGAAAGACGAAGGTCGCTAAATCACCCGCGAAAAAGACCGCAGCTAAGAAAGGCGCTGCTAAAAAGAGACGAATAGGTGGTATTAGTAGTCTATTCAGCAGTCGCCGGCGTAAGAGTGGTGGTCGCATGGGTGGTAGGTTTGGCCCCAGGTCCCGTAAGTCTTTCAGATAGAATCGGCGTAATCTGTGGATAAACAAACACGTTGACACAGAAACGCATACGTTCTTTAATTGGCAATCCCTTTCGTTCCCCCGAATTAGATCCGAATGTCTCAAAGCTCTACAGGAAGACCTGTGCCAAATTCCGCTGACTTGAGTTTTCTCAAGGGTGGCGGCGAAATGGGCGAGCGCATGCGCGCGTTCGACTGGTCAAGCAGCCCGGTTGGTCCCGCGGCTGAGTGGCCGGCGTCTCTCAAAACTGCCGTCTCGATCTGCATCGGCTCGCGTTATCCCATCGTGATTTGGTGGGGCCATCCCGCGTACACCATGTTCTACAACGACGGCTATATCCCCATCCTCGGTGTGACGAAGCATCCGGGTTGGCTCGGCAGATCGGGACAGGAGTGTTGGAAAGAGATCTGGTCGACTGTTGGCCCCATGCTCGACGGTGTTTTTGCAACCGGTGTTGCCACCTGGTCCGAAGATTTGCTGCTCGTGATGGACCGCAACCTGCCACGTGAAGAAACGTACTTCACATTTTCCTATAGCCCGATTCAGGGTGACGCCGATAAGGTCGATGGGATTTTTTGCGCCTGCTACGAGACGACAGGCCGCGTTGTAAATGAACGACGACTACAGACACTGCGCGATCTTGGTCGCACGGTGATTGAAGTAAGGTCGGTTGACGAGGCTTGCGACGTTGCGGTCAAGTCTCTCGCAACAAACACCTACGATGTTCCCTTTGCGCTCGTCTATCTATTGGAGGATGACGCAAAACAAGCGCGTTTGGTTTGTTCAACCAGCTTCGAAGCCGGCGAGCCCGCCGCACCAGAACAGATAGCGCTGAATGATTCACACTCGTGGCCCTTAGGCAAAGTTTTTGAAACAGGCGAAGCGGAACTTGTTTCGAATCTGGCTAACCGGTTTGGGATTACAACCTGTGGACCATGGCCTGAGCCTTGTGACAGCGCCATTGTGTTGCCGATTGCCGCATCGGGTTACGGAAAGCCGACTGGATTTTTTGTTAGCGGACTCAGCCCGCGTCGTATCGTCGATGCCGAGTATCGAAGCTTCCTCGATCTGATTGCCGGACACATCAGCACCGCTGTCGCAAACAAGCGTGCCTACGAGGAAGAGCGCAAACGATCCGAGGCACTGGCGGAAATCGATCGCGCCAAGACTGCATTCTTTTCCAATGTCAGTCACGAATTTCGTACGCCGTTGACTCTCATGCTTGGACCGCTCGAGGAAACCGTCGACGACTCCAGGTTGCCTGCGCGAGTTACGGAGCGTCTCCACGTGGCGTACCGCAACAGTATTCGCCTGCTTAAACTCGTAAACACATTGCTCGACTTCTCACGCCTCGAAGCTGGCCGTATCGAAGCCAGTTACGAAGCGATCGATCTCGCCACACTTACAGGGGAACTTGCGAGCATGTTTCGTTCGGCAACTGACAAGGCCGCCCTGAGTCTCGTGGTCAACTGCTCACCGATTGAGCGTGACACTTACGTCGATCAGGAAATGTGGGAGAAGATCGTCTTCAATCTGCTATCGAACGCTTTCAAGTTTACGTTTCACGGTGAAATCGCCGTCTCGTTGAAAGATCTCGGCGAGCATGTCGAACTTGAAGTCAGCGATACGGGAACTGGAATTCCTGAAGATGAGCTGCCACATCTCTTCGAGCGGTTTCACCGCGTCAAGAATGCTCTCGGACGTAGCTACGAAGGATCGGGAATCGGTCTGGCACTGGTTCAAGAACTGGTGAAATTACATGGCGGCGAGGTTCGAGTTAACAGTGAAGTAGATCGCGGCAGCACCTTTACTGTCAGCATTCCTACGGGTGCGGCGCATCTGCCTGCCGACCGGCTCGGCGGTGAACGCAAACTCGCTTCGACCAGTTTGCGCAGTGAAGTTTATGTAGACGAGGTTCTGAAGTGGCTTCCTGACGCGGATGGTTTGCACGCGTTGGAATCAGTCCCGACGGAAGTGCCGGCGGCGTCAACCGACCAACCGCGCCCTCGCATTCTGCTCGCTGACGACAATCGCGATATGCGTGAATACGTCAGGCGTTTGCTGGCTCCGACATACGACGTGGTCGCAGTTGCTGACGGGGAAACTGCGCTGGGCCTGGCGCGCTACGAGGAATTCGATCTCGTCTTATCGGACGTGATGATGTCCAAGCTCGACGGTTTTGGGTTGTTGAGGGCGTTACGTGCCGACGAGAGGACGATGACTATTCCCGTTATCTTGTTGTCCGCTCGAGCGGGTGAAGAGTCGCGTGTTGAAGGTTTGGGTGCAGGGGCGGACGACTACCTGGTCAAGCCATTTTCAGCACGCGAACTGCTCGCGCGTGTCGAGTCTCACTTGAATCTCCAGCGACTACGTCGTGAGTCAGAGGCGGCGGTGATGGAGTTGATGGCTCGCGAAAAGGAAGCGCGGGCGAGTGCCGAGATCGCAAACCGGATCAAAGACGACTTTCTCGCGATTTTGTCTCACGAACTTCGCACACCGCTGAACGCGATCGTTGGTTGGACTCATCTATTGAAAGGCGGCAAGCTCAGCGAGCGCGACCGTGAGCGCGGCATCGAGGTCATTGAACGTAATGCAGCAGCTCAACGCTCCATCATTGACGAGCTGCTCGATATTTCACGCATTGTTACCGGCAAGTTGAAACTTGACCCAAGGCCGGTCGATCTCGCCGGAGTCGTCGATGCTGCTATCGACGCAGTTCGTCACGCTGCTGAGGCGAAGAACATTCAGATCTTTACAGCGCTAGAGCGCAACGCAGGGCTGGTAATGGGTGAAGCAGTTCGCCTGCAACAAGTCGTGTGGAACCTGCTTTCAAATGCGGTAAAGTTCACGCCGGCTAATGGCCGAATCGAGGTTGAACTTAAGCCTGCCGGCAACAAATTGAAACTGACCATTCGTGATACGGGCGAAGGCATCGATGCGGAATTTCTGCCACATATGTTTGAACGCTTCAGGCAGGCTGACACTTCATCGAAGCGTGTGCACGGTGGTCTGGGGCTCGGACTCTCAATAGTCAGCAGTCTCGTTACTATGCACGGAGGTGAAGTTCAAGCGGCCAGCAACGGAGAAGGGAAGGGCGCCACATTTACGGTCACGCTGCCATTGCTGTCGTTATCGGAGCTTGAGCGAATGGCTGATGTGTCTCCTGAAGTGAGTGCACAGTTGTTGACTTTGCGGCGCCAACCAAACGGAGCGAGCGACAAGAATCCTGAGCTCTATCCCGATCTGCTAAAGGGATTGAGAATCCTCAGTGTTGACGATCAGCAGGACACGCGTGAGCTGATTACGATCGCTCTCGCTCGTTACGGCGCCGAAGTGAAAGCCAGCGACTCTGCGTCAACGGCTCTGCAGTTAATCAAAGACTGGAAACCTCACGTAGTCGTGTCGGACATCGGATTGCCGGGAATGGATGGATACGACTTCATGCGACAGCTTCGTGAGTTCGAAGCCGATGGAGAACGCATACCTGCGATTGCCGTCACGGGTTACGCTGGCGCGATCGATGAATCGAAAGCGCTGGACGCGGGTTATGAAGTTCATCTTTCGAAGCCGATCGAATTGAATAAGCTCGTGGCTGTGATAGCAAAAGTATCCCGCCGTGTGTAGCGATTGACACGCGCAGCAAAGAGTAAGATTTAGACAGGATTACAAGATTTGCAGGATGTACAAGATTTATCCTGTAAATTCTGCAAATCTTGTAATCCTGTCTACACCAACTGCATTTGCCGCGCCAACTCCGTCGCCGTTTGCGGCCTGTCATCCGGATCCTTTGCCAGCGCATGCATGATCCCCATCGAGACTCTCCTCGGAATCCCGAGCGACTCAGCGAACGGCGCGGGCGGTTCGTACAAATGCCGGTTAATCACACCCGAGACGGTCTCGGCGCCAAACGGCTGTCGTCCTGAAAGCATCTCGTAAAACATCGTCCCCAGACTGTAAACATCCGATCGCGCGTCGAGCGGCTCACCCAGACATTGCTCAGGCGACATATAGAAAGGTGTTCCCACGACTGCTCCGGACGACGCCGGCCCTGCATCGGCAAGAAGTTTCGCGAGGCCGAAATCAACGACTCTCACGCTCTCGAGCTCGAAATCATCCTCAGGCGCAACTACCAGAATATTCTCGGGCTTCAGATCGCGATGGACCACGCCCTGCCTGTGCGCAGAACCAACACCCGCACAAATGCCGCGCATCAATCGCACGCCGCGTTC
>DATNFX010000013.1:0-3887 GCA_035606195.1 Pyrinomonadaceae bacterium | reverse complement strand
TGGCGCTCTTTCTCGCGTCGCCGATGAGCTCATACGTGACGGGACAGGTGTGGTGTGTAGACGGAGGAGTAACAGCGTGAGTACGCGCGACACATTGGCGGAGGTTGCCGTGCTCGTGCGCCAGACGCTCGCGCTGCCTGAGAGTGAACCGGTTCAGCCGCAGCAACTGTTCTTCTACGATCTCGGTTTCACTTCAATGGACCTGCTCGATCTCTTGTTTCGTCTCGAGCAACACTTTCAGATCGAGATTCCGGAAGGAACGATTTATCACCTCGCGCGCGGCGATCTCGCGGAGGCTGAGTTTGCTGAAGACGCAGTGTTGACTGAAGCGGGACGGCAACGGCTGATGACTTTGCTTTACGATACGCCGAAGGAAATCTTTCCGGCACGTATACACGCTACGACGCTGCCACGTTATTGCACTGTGGGTGCGATTACGCGCCTCGTAGACCACAAGCTACGGCAGAGAAATGTTTGAGTTGATGCGATCCATCCGGATTGATGTCGAGAACGGGCACGCTTCGGGCACGGCGTTCGTTCCTGCCGATCATCCGCTGTTTGCCGATCACTTTCCCGGCAAAGCGCTGTTGCCTGGTTCGCTCATTCTTGAACTCGCGGCACAGGTCGCCGGACCACTCGCTGAAGAATTCGCGAAAACTCAGCTGCAGATCGAAAGATGGGCCATTCTGGGAATGGTTCGCGACGCCCGTTTCCTGCAACCCGTCTTTTTGCCGGCATCACTCGAGATAACGGCCGCAATCTCCCGTTCACAAACTTCGAACGTCAGCGCGAATGTCACTGTGATCGTGAACGATGAACGCGTGATGCAGGCTGAACTGGTCATGATGATGCTGGAGTCGTCCGCTGAATGGGAGACCGCAATCGACGCGCGAAACGACCGTCTTGCTCGTTGGAAGGAGGCGTCGTGACAACGCTTTCCGCGATCGATGCTTTCTTTGTGGCGTATCAGGAATCGTCCGGTGTGCTCATGCAGCTTGGTGTCGAGGTGGAACTGAAAGGACGTATCGCTCGCGACGACGTCCGTCGAATGTTGTCGCACCTCGTGAAACGCTGGCCACCACTGGGCCAACGACTGAGACGCGGCTGGGTAGGGTTGTCGTGGGAAGGTAAGCCGCAAATCAGCGAGATGTTGCGTGAGGCAGAGAATCGAGATGGAGTGGCACAGTGGCGCAACCGGCCAATAAATCCATTTCGCGAGCCGCCATTTCAACTGCTCTGGATCGCAAATGACGATGTAAATCTTCTTGCGTTTCGCGCGCATCATGCAGTGGTTGATGGTGAAGCGTTTTTTGAAGTTTGTGTTGAAGCGGTTCGCGCGCTTGCGGGGGGCGGGACCACTGATAACGCGGATCTTAAGAACGGATTGACTCGAGCTGTAAACGTTACAGAGGCGTTGCAGAAGGTTCAGGACTTGCGGAGGCAGGCGCAGTCGGATAAGAGCGCGCGTATTGCCGTACGCAGTACTGCGGCCGGACCGATTGCGATTGTCGAAAGGGATTTGGCGAGAGAACAGTTAAACGGTTGGCTGTGCGCAGGCGCATGGATGAAGGCGATTCACGCATGGAATCGTTCACGTGATCCAATGACTACTTCGCTCATATCGCTCGAAGTGCCTGTAAGTCTGCGGCGCCGTCGCGACCATCACCTGGGCATCGGTAATCAGATCTCGCCCTTGGTACTTTATGGCGATGCCACACAACCACTCGAAGATTTGGCGCAGCAACTGAAGCAGCAGCTGAGCGCCGCAATGCGTCAGCGAACGCACCTTGCGCTGCCTTCTCTTTCTGCATCCGCGAAGTTTCTGCCCTGGGAAGTGTTTCGTCGTATCGCTGCGAGTCCGGAATTGACAGGGTTCGCCACCAGCCACTTCGCATGGTTTGAGCATGCGCAGACAATTCACGACGAGGTATCGCGCGCTTCAAATGGCGTGCTGCAAATCGTCGATCAGCAGATCTACACGCCGGTTTGCTTGCACATGGGAGCAGCAGTCGCAGCTCTGGCGTGGCCTGAACGCGCACAACTTTTCTTAACTCATCGTCTGAATGCTTTATCGACAAATGACGCAAATGTCCTGTTGGATTTTATGGTCCGGGAGTTGGATGCACCGCACCTGATCCGGCAACAGGTCGCTGTATGAGTGACACAGATTCCGCCGATCCCGTCATCATCATCGGCGCAGGTCCGGCGGGTCTCGCTGCCGCAGAGCAACTGGCGAAACGGAACATCGAATATGTGATCCTTGAAAAAGATTCCCAGGTTGCAGGCTCACTGCGGCGTGTCGATCCCGAAATGAGACTACTCTCACCCAAAGGGTTGTCGGTGATGCCTGACATGACACTCGATCCCGACGCGCCGACGTATCTGCCATTCGGGGTTCTGGTGCATGAGTTGGAGCGTTACCAGCAGCAGCACAATCTGACAGTCAGGCTGGATTGCATGGTCTTGAGTATTCGCAAGGAAGCGCATGGGTTCATGGTTAGTTACCGGGAAGATCGCAATGCCAGAAGAGAGTTGCGTGGGAGTCATGTGATTAATGCGACCGGCATAATCAGTCAGCCGCGACTTCCCGATAATTTTTACTTTACAGCTCCTCGTTGGCGGCACAGCGTCGATGTTCGCGCCCAGGACATTGCCAACGCACAAAAGCTTGTCGTCGTCGGCGGTGGCGCGTCGGCTGCGGAAGTGCTCGAGACCTGGTTGCGCGTAAGACAGGAAGGCGATCTTGCGTGGTTGTCGTTGCGGTCGAAACTACACGCCCTTCCACATTGGATTCTTGGCATCGACGTTCATTACTTCGCCTGGCTTCCGGAGCACATTCGGACGAATTGGTTGGGGTGGCGCATAGGTCGGTTGAAAGAACCAATGACGGGGCGCGCGGTTGTTCAAGCCATGCGCAAAGGATTGATAAAGCGTGCGCCTCCGGTGCGTCGTTACGACTGGGTCGAAATCGAGTTCGAGAATGGCGAAGTAATCGAACCCAACTTGATCGTGTTCGCCACTGGTTTCACTTATGCCGTTGAACACCTGAAGGAAGTTGTCGATCTGGATCCGGATGGCAGGCCGATGGTTAAGAATTGTGAGAGCACGCGCATGCCGGGTGTGTTTCTGCTTGGGTATCGATTCGGACGAACGTTCGCGTCGCCTTACCTGCGCGGGATCGCGCGCGATGCGGAGTATGTTGCCGGGCGGATTGCGCGCGAGAAACATAACGCGCGCGAGGAACATAACGCGGGAGAAACATAGTGCGCGCGAGAAACATAACGCCGAAGGCGTTCGCTAATTCCAGCCCAGGGTTGGAGCTTGCGACAACCCTGGGTTATTCACAAATCAAGCAATCAACCCTGAAAGGGTTCGCCGCGAGAGGAACCCTTTCAGGGTTGAACGCTTCTCTTAAATTAGTTCCCAGGGTTCTCGCGATGCTCGAACCCTGGGCTGGGGTTAGCGAACGCCTTCGGCGTATTTCAAGTTCAAACTAACAGAGTACACAGGAATAACATGAAAGCAGTTCGCGTAAAAGGTTTTGGAGATGTGGACCAACTGGAGCTGGTTGAGTTGCCGGATCCGGAGCCGCAAGCGGGACAGGTGCGTATTCGTGTCGAAGCAAGCGGGTTGAACTACGCCGATATAACGCAGCGCGCGGGTCTTTATCCAGGTGGACCAAAGCCGCCATTCATTTCCGGTCTCGAGGCAGCGGGTGTAGTCGAGGCAGGCGAGAGGTTGCCGGTTGGCGCGCGCGTGATGACGGTTTCACCCGGTGGTTGCCATGCGGAGCGTTTGTGCGTTAGCGCGGCAGCGTGCATGCCTGTTCCCGAGTCAATGTCTTTCATCGAGGCCGCTGCGTTTCCGGTCCAATACCTGACTGCGTA
>DATNFX010000012.1:0-5279 GCA_035606195.1 Pyrinomonadaceae bacterium | reverse complement strand
TTGAGTTCATCCAATGAGTACGTCATCGCCAATCAACCCATGTGTGGTACTGACAACAAACTATTTTGAATCAATGTCAATGCACCTTTCAGACTCGGCCGGACTTCAAATGCTGATGGTCTAATAGCAATATTGCCTGAGCGTGGCGCCAGCAAATTTCGTTTTGTTTCCTCGACAATGATCGGCTCGATCACTCCCCAAATCTTTGTGATCTCACCGCCAATAACTACAACCTCGGGATCGAGTCCATTGATCAGTCCCGTAATTCCGATACCGAGGTAGCGAGCAGTTTCACGAACAGCTTCTGTCGCAGCGGCGTCGCCGTTCTCAACCAGCTCGACGAGCTTGCGCATCGTGGAAACTCGCTTGCCGCCCGCGCTACGCAAATCCCCGTACCGTTTCAGCGTAGCTTTGTCTGAGGCGTAAAGATCCCAACAACCTCTCTGCCCGCAGCGGCACTCAGGACCATTTAAATCGATGGGAATGTGTCCGAATTGACCCGCGGTGTTGTTGCCACCACGATACAGTCCGCCATCGATCACAACACCGCACGCGAGTCCGGTGCTCACGCTGACATAAAGCAGATCGCGCACATGCGCGTACTGCGCTTTGCCGTGCCAGATCTCCGCGAGCGCCGAACAGCGCGCTGAGTTGTCGATGATTACGGGGAGACTAGTCGCTTTCTCGAGCAGGTTTACTACCGGCACATCACGCCAGGGCAGCACCACTGAAAGAAGAAATTTTCCACTCTGATTATCGACCAGTCCCGGCAAGCTGACGCCGATACCTGGGAACTCGATGAAGGAGTCATGCTTCAGGCGAAGCTTTCGAATCTCCTTACCTAGCTTGGTCAAAAACGAAGGCGCTGCTGAGCCGGTTTCGAAACTGACACGTGCGACGATGCGATTATTGAAATCACTAAGCGCAAGAATCGTTTCGTCCGCGCGAATGTCTACGCCAAAGAGGCCAAAACGTTTTGCATTGAGCCGTAACGGCGTCGGAGGCTTGCCACCGATCGGAGTCGTTCTTCCAGAGCCCTCTTCGATGATGCAGGCATCCTTGAGTAGTTCACCTGTGATCGTGGAGATAGTTGCTTTGTTCAGACCACTAATCTTGGCGATTTCGGCACGCGAGATTGGCTGTCGATCTGAAAGGATACTAAGCAAGATCCGGCGGTTGACGAGCCGCAGCATGTCGTGTCCCGCGGCTGTGACGTCGGCAAGGTTGGGTTTACGTGTAAAGTTGTGACGCGAAGCACTGCTCATGATATCGCCGGCTTAACCCAACAACGCCGAAGGCATTCGCATTAACAACGCCGAAGGCGTTCCGTAAACAACCCGAACGCATTCCGTAAACAACCCCGAACGCATTCCGTAAACAACCCCGAACGCATTCCGTAAACAACGCCGAAGGCGTTCGCTAACCCTAGCCCAGGGTTGGAGCGTAGCGACAACCCTGGGAGACATTCCAATTTCTGCTTGTAACCCTGAAAGGGTTCGCCTTGTGAGGAACCCCTTCGGGGTTTAATCCTCTTTTTTGAAGGAACCCAGGGTTCTCGCAAGGCTCGAACCCTGGGCTCGAATTAGCGAACGCCTTCGGCGTATTTCCCGACGAACGCCTTCGGCGTATTGCCCGACCAACGCCTGCGCCGTATTTACCCGACGAACGCCTTCGGCGTTTTACCCGACCCAACGCCTTCGGCGTATTTGCCCGACGAACGCCTTCGGCTTACCCGACGAACGCCTTCGGCGTATTTAGAACGTGAGCCGTAGTTTCGCGCGAATCGAGCGGCGATTATCAATTCCCTCCTGTGAGAAACTGAAGTTGTTGCGCCCAAAATTGTCGTTGGTATTCACGTTCGTAATCACCGGCTGACCTGACGAGTTCAATCCGATGTCAAAGTCGCCGAGATTGCCGAACTGCGTGTCGAGTGGCGAAAGTAACGGATGGTTGAAGACGTTATTGAAGTCTACCCCCACCTCGAGCTTTGTGCTCTCGCTGAATTTAAAGAACTTGCGGACACCAAGGTTTACACCCCACGTACCTGGCCCAACAAGAGAGTTGCGCTTGGCCACGGCCGGGTTGTCGAACACATCAGCGCCCGTAGTCGGAAGCGCGAAGGCGGCAGGATTAAAGAACTGGTCGCCACCAACACCCGCGTACGGATCGCCAACTACACGAGGACGAAAACTTGGACCACTGAAATCCCCGACCGCGTCGACAAAGCCGCTGGCAATATTGCCCGGGAATACTGGATCGCAGTTGTTACATGTCCAAAACGGTGTAAACCCGGTGCCACTCTTGGCAAACATGTTCCACGATACCTGGAAGCCACCGGCGACAGCGTCTGCCCATTTGGAAATGGAATTGCCATATTGGCGGCCTTTCCCAAACGGAATGTCGTATACGCCGTAAGAGACGAAGCGATGACGCGAAACAAACGAATCGCGAGAGAGGTCCGTGTCCGTGTTGAACTGGTTGTAGAGAGCCCCACCTAAACTCGAATTACCGATGTCGAGTCCGCTCGACTTCTGATCGAGCAACGTGTAGGAGAAGTTGAACATCAGCCCTCGCGCCAACCTGCGATTGACTTCAACTTGAAACGCATGCGAGTGACCTCGACCCACATTCCCATAGCTTGCAAGGAAGGAGCCGAGCCCATCGGGAAACGGTCGTCGTGCTTCATCCTGCGCTGACTCAACGCAGTTGCCGAGATCATCCGTGATCACACCGGGCGTCGTATCGTAACAGGGATTTCCCTCGCCGTCCGTGACGCCGAAAGGAGTGTTATTTGGCGCGAGTTCGTTAAGATCGAACCCGGCGATTAGACCATGTGCGCGTGAACCGATATACGACACGCGAACTCCCAGATTGTTCTTAATCTCCTGTTCGAATGTCGCGTTGAACTGTTCGATGCGCGGCGCTTGCAGATCAAACGGAATGGCGTTAGCGGCGATTCCCTGAACTGATGCCAGTACCGCGTTATTGAATGGAGTTAAGCCGCGGCCGAAGTTGCCACCAGCAGGATTGATACCGAGGGGCAGGCCCACCCGTTGATTTGTTCTGACGCTCTGATTGAACGTATTGGTCGCGATCGCATCGCGCATTCCCTGAGCAGCTGAAGTCGGATAGACGATTCCATAACCGCCGCGGATCACGCTCTTCTCGGTTACGCGGAATGCTGCGCCGAGCCGTGGCGCGAAGTTGTTTTTGTCGGTACGGACCAGACCGCGTCCCACACCTGCTTCGTCCGCGGTAACGGTTCCGTAGTTAATGAAGAACGGATGGATTCTTGCTTTCACGGCTTCGGTGGGAACAACAAATCTTCCTTTCCTGCCGCCATTCCCTTGCCCGTTCGGATCGAAATTGACCATCAAGTCTTGTGCGTCAACGAACGGAGTAATGATTTCATAGCGAAGGCCGAGATTAAGCGTGAGTCGTGGGTGAATTTTGAAGTCGTCCTGAAAGAAGATGCCTGATTCGCTGTTAGATACATCGAGCGCAGGACGAACATCGCGCACGAAAAGCGCCGAGTTGTTTACCGTGGATGGCATTCCCAGCAGGAACGTGGCGAAGCCGTTAAAATTCGCGCCCCACGACAACGTGCCACGCGGATTGTTCCGGTTTAGAGCAAAGCCATCAACCGCCTGGTTGCGAACGAAGTCGCCGCCCGCTTTGATGGAGTGTTTACCTCTGGTCCACGTCACCGTGTCGCCAAACGTAGCGAGCTTCTGGTCCATCGGTCGGTCGGTGTTGCGACCGCCATTCGGAATGCCGGAGAACGGTGCGAATGTAAAAGCAACCTGCCCGGGACTATCGACCAGGCTGGCCCCGACGACAGAACCGTAAGCGGTGATTTCCTGGTCGTTGAAACCGATACTGGACAAAAACTGACCAGTAGTCATGTTTGCGCGACGATACAGGTATTGGTAATTGATGCCACCCCGTGCTTCGTTTATCAAAGTGTTCGAAAAGAGACGCGTGTACGAGAGCGACACGGTGTGGTTTTTCTGGTGCTGCGACTGTAAACCGAAAGCCGGCAAAGGACTCGCTACCAGATTGCGATTACCTGAGCGAACCTGGAAGTTGTAAACCGCATAGAACTGATCTCTGTCGGAAAAGTTGTGATCCACACGCAAAGTAGCGAGATCGCGCGTGAGCAAGCCACCAAAGCTTTGCGCAAAATCCTGAAGACGACCGGTGGTGTTTTGACCACTGGCGTTTGCGTTCAACAACGGCGCCGCGGGATTAGCGTGCGGGTAATAAGCGTTCAGCAGATTGAGAGCTATCGGATTCAACAGACGCGTAGGGATCGTGACAAAGCGACGCGTCGTGCCCACGAGAATCGTATTGTCTGCCAGTTCTTCTGCAGTAAGTCGCGGAATAACTGAAGCCGGAACCGCGGGCTTGCTCCCGTTCACGATCTGGGTGAAGTTGCCGGCCAGAACGAGCGAACTGGGTATGTTGCTGGATCTCACTCGGACGGGGGCAAAATCCCAACGGCGCTCGTATGACATAAGGAAGAATGTTCTTTCCCGGCTGATTGGAACTGGTCCACTGAAGGATCCGCCGAGTTCGTTCAAGTTGAAGTATGGCTTGACGTAGTTGGGCACGGCGCTCGTCGGCAAAAAGTTAGCCTCGTCGATCTTGTCCTGAATCGATCGCGCGGCGAGCGCAGAGTTCTTGTTGTTGTAGAAGAGCGACCCATGGTAATCAGCCCCACCTCGTTTTGTCTCAATGCGGATGTTGGCGACGCCCGAGTACTCTGCAGTGAAATTTTTCGACAGGACGATCAACTCGCCGACGGTTTCAAGTGAGGGCTGACTCGACGTGGGCTCGCCGAAGATTCCTCCATTCGTTCGTTGGCCATCGAGGGTAAAGGTAGCGCCGTAGCTTTGTGCGCCAAGGAACTTAAAGGTGCCGTCACCACCCGGCCCCTGCGTGATGTCCGGATTCAGATAAAGAAACTCGAGAAGTTCACGACTGTCGCGCGGTACTTCCTGAAGCTGCTGATTGTTCAGCGTGCCCGCAATGACCGGCTGGTCGCGCTGAATCAATCCCGCCTCACCACCCGATACGGTTACAGTCTCGTTCTGAGTACCGACTTCAGCCTTGACGTCCGCGCGAACTGTTTCCGCGCCGCTAAGAACAGTCTCGACGATGGTCTTTTTGAAGCCGGTTGCGGTGACCATCACTTCATAAGTCCCCGGTTTTAGTGCCGCAGCTTCATAGTTTCCCTCGCCGTTAGTCGTCAGGTCTCGTGAGAGGCCGGTCACCTT
>DATNFX010000011.1:0-16955 GCA_035606195.1 Pyrinomonadaceae bacterium | reverse complement strand
TGCCAGATTGTTGGGTCCAGTGCCGAGAACTTCAGCCAACTCGCCACGCGCTGTGCGACGAAACAGATCGAGTTGCCATAAACGATCCTGAGCGGTGGCGTAGCCCTGACCGAAGAAGAGATCTTCGTCGTTCTGTGCTTCAACGTAAGGTATTCCGCGTTCGTCGCGCCGGATCGTGATGCGATTCTTAATGCCTTTGATTTCGACTGCGGTTTGTTGCGGAGCCGTCTGGCCTGGGTTCAGAGGGATGACAAGAAAAAGAGAGGCCAGAAAGAGGACTGCTAGTCGTCGCATAGTTTGGGTTCCTTTATCCACAGGTTACACAGATTCTAGTAAATCTTGTGAATCCTGTAATCCTGTCTTAGAATCCCTCAGCGATGAGGCGTCTCCTTTTTAGCTTACTCCTGTTGATTTGCTGCGCGGTTCTCGGGGCCGGCCAGCAACGTCCGCTCATCACTGAAGACGTCGATATCATTCCTCCGGGAACAATCCGCATCGAAGCCGGCATTGATTTCATGCAGGGCGCGAAGTACACGGTCTCCGGCCTCAGAGGTGATCTGACGCGCGTTGGTGTTATCGGCATCAACTTTGGAATGGGACCAAACGTTGAGTTTCAGATCGACGGCGTGGCCCAGAATTATCTCAGCATCAACTCGCGTGGGCCGTCGGCAACTCCGCTGGACATTTTGCCGGGAGCGAACTCCACGAATGACACTGGTGACTTCACACTCTCCGCAAAATTCAAACTGCGCAATGAAACTCGGCGCGGCCCGTCGCTGGGATTTCGTTTTGGCGTTCAGCTTCCGAACTCGAACCAGGCTCGTGGCATTGGTGTGAATCAAACAAATGCCTTCGGTTCGATTCTGGTCGGCAAGAAATTCGGACCAGACGGACGCTTCAACACCTTCGGCAATCTCGGCCTGGCCATTCTCACGGCTCCGACCGAACTGTTTTCACAAAACGACGTGATTACTTACGGGCTCGCCGGAATCTATCGCATCAACAAACAATTCAGCATCGCGGGTGAAGTCAATGGACGCGCCAACACGCGCCCCGGCAACGGTCCACTCGGAACTGAATCGTACGGCGAAGCGCGACTCGGAATGCAGATCAGAGCGTCGGGACTACGCTTCGATTTCGCGGGCATCAAAGGTCTCACCAGCTTCAGTCCCAACTCCGGATTTACGGTCGGCGTCACCTACGACACGCCTGCAGTTTTCGCCCCAGTTAAATAGTAAGCAACGAGCGTGTGTTACTCAGTCTTTTTTGGGCGCAGATAGTTTGCTCTGATTAAGAAGACTTGTTCCGGTTTTAGAGGGGTCCCCGCCCGCGGGTTCTTGTCGAGCCCAAGAAAGAGATAGATACGCTGCCCTTCGACGCATACTTCCTTTCCCAACTCGGTATCGTAGGCGCAGGCTCCGCTCTCGGCTGTAAGCAATGAACCCGGGGGCAGTTCTTTATTGACAGCGATTGACCAAAGGGTTGGTTTCTGAGCTCGCCAGCTTGCCTCAGTGCCGTAGGTGGGTCCTGCGACAATCGCAGCCACAATTTCTTCTTCCGTGAGAGGCGGCAATGTTCCCCTGAATGGAATACATTTTTCCTCACTATTGAAGAGAGCTACTGCATCTTTCAGGCTCATTTTGGAGGGATACCCAGTCGTCTCACGGTCGGTCCTGAGTTTGGCCTGGGCGGCAAGTGTGCTGGAATTCTTGATCACTTCCTCGCCTTTCTGGAACCAGCAAGGCTCGTCAGCTTGAACTTTTTCAGGCGCCGCAGGGTTCTTCACACGCGGAGCGTTCCAAGCCATCAAAGATACTATTCCGATTGTGGAAATGAGCACAACAGCAACTAAGTAGAACAAACTCTTATGCGAAAGAAACATTTCACACTCCTTTATTCATCTCGCAACCGACAACCGACCCGCTTTGCACTAAAAGTAGTCATTGGTATCGAAGGTCTTGCTCCGGAGGAGCAACATGTTTATAGCACTCCGGCTCCTGAGCTATTCCGCTCCGTCAGGAGCGGTATGTAAATTGAGCCCACGCCACATTGCGCTCCTCCGGAGCGCGGAGTCATAAAAACCGCAAGACTATAAACATCGTGCTCCTCCGGAGCACTTCGCTGCGTAACCGAGCCCGAACCGACTTTAGTGCAAAGCCCAACCGACCTATAACATCTCATCGCCTTCGAGCCGGAGGTGGCGCCGGCGCCTTGCACGCGTAACAGATGTTGACGACGTTATAGAAACTCGCATCCGTGAAGTAGTTATTTGAGCCACTGAACAGGATCTGTCTTCCACGAGGAGCGAAATTGGGTCCCTGCTCGATTACCCACATCCCCCTCTCGACGACAGTCTTCGTCTTTCCGCGTCCTGCGGGCACAGTTTTTTTGGTCTCATACCAACTCAGGAACACCAGTGTGTGGTTTCCGGAGCTTGCATTTCGATATTGTTTGGCGGCTCTATCAAAGGTCGCCATCACCGTTCCTCGAGTAGTTTTGTCACCCCAGCTTGGCTGTCTTCCCATTTGCCATTGCGGAGTTCGGCGTGGATAAATCGGTTGACCTTGCGCGTTGAAGTCCCACATCTCGGGCAGATGAGCACACTGCCTGATTCCGTCATTATCTCGATAGCCGTCCCACGTTCCCGGGGTTGCTTTTTTCTCCAGGGCCCCAACGCCTCGAATCACCCATGGTTCAAATTTGGGAGGAGGAGGCTGATTTCGCTCTCGTTGTGGTTCTTCACCTTCTGAGGGAAGGCCAGGCGAGTTGGCGGTTGCCTCTGCCTCAACAAGCTGAAGGTGCAAAGATGAATATCCAGCTAACGAATCGGGCATCTGTGAAATGGAGCCCTCGGGAGGGAGGGAAAAACCATCGACCTGGTATTCACCTTCGTGTGGATCATACATTCCTCTACCAGAAAAATAATTCATTCCGTCCGAATCAGTTTGATTCAGCGGATTGTTACCGACATAAGCGTACATGTTCCACGTTTGCGGATCGCCGGGTGTCCCACTGACCGGATCTGCACTCGTGAAGCGTCCCTGCACACTGGATTGATAGCGCGCCTGGGCAAAGTTCAAACCGGTTTCAGTGTCGGCTTCGTATCCTGTAAACCTCTGCCTGGTCCCATCCGGGCTGTAACCTTGCCCGATACTTCTTCCGGCGACTCCGGCAAAGAGTTCATCGCCAAATGGAAGGTAATCATGCCGCCTGGTATTTGCGAGAGTTCCAGTTTGATCAAACACCATGCGTGGCGTACCAAGTTGATCAGTTACCAGCCACTGAATCTGTGGACCACTGCTGCTGCCCGAGCCGCCGCCGCTCGAACCGCCCCCGCCTCCATCTCCGCTGGGAACATCCGTTGAATAAGTAGCACCACTTTGAAGAGTGCCGTTATTGCCGTTCCCGGAAGAATCAGCCGTACTTTGACTATCAAACTTCCACAAGCCTTTCGTGCTGCCGCTTGCTGTCAGATGTGTTTGCGGCGTGAAGGTGCTGCTGTACAGTGCACCCGTCGAGATCCTAACTTCGTCTATCAAACCGTTGAAGTAGATGGGCGTGTAGAGATAGTTGTTCCTGCCAATACGTAATTGCACGGCAGTACCCGTCATCGGCGAACTCAAGTTGACTGAGCCATCGAGATGGCCATCGACGTAGAGTCGAAGCTGGCTGCCGTCGTACACACCGGCGATGTGGTGCCAGACGTTTGCTGTCAGCGTGGTAGCGCCGATCAAGTACTGGTAAGAAGGGTAATAGAAGATATCCATGCGTGCCTTGCCGGTATCGGTGACATACATGTCGTAGCCACCTTCGTTACCCAGCGAGGGTGAATGGTCGAGTATCGGTTGATAAGAAGTGGGCACCGACGGCAATTTGATCCACGCTTCCATGGTCAGCGAGCCAACGATATTCAAACTGCTGCTGTTGGGTGCTTCAACATATGCACTACTACCATTGAAGGAGCCGGAGTAATAGGACGTCGATGGACCGGTAGGAGCGTCCGTTGAATAAGTGGCGCTTCCGTTCAGCGTCCCATTGTTGCCGTTCGTAGATGAGTCGCTCACCGTCTGGCCGTCAAACTTCCACAAGCCTTTCGTGTTGCTGCTTGCTGTCAACGATGCAGCGGGAGTGAAGTTACTGCTGTACAGCGCGCCCGTTGAGATCCTCACCTCATCTATTAAACCGTTGAAGTAGATTGGCGTGTAAAGATAGTTGTTCCGGCCAATCCTTAATTGCACGGCGGTACCCGTCATCGGCGAACTCAGGTTAACTGAGCCATCGAGCTGGCCATCGACGTAGAGTCGTAACTGGCTGCCGTCGTACACACCGGCAATGTGGTGCCAGGCATTAGGTGTCAGCGTGGTAGCACCGATCAAATACTGATAAGAAGGGTAATAGAAGATGTCCATGCGCGCTTTGCCGGTATCGGTGACGTACATGTCGTAGCCACCTTCGTTACCCAGCGAGGGTGAATGATCGAGGATCGGTTGATAAGAAGTGGGCACCGACGGCAATTTGATCCACGCTTCCATGGTCAGCGGGCCAACGATATTCAAACTGCTACTGTTGGGTACTTCGGCATAAGCCGACGTGCCATTTAGTGAAATCGAGTTTGGACCACTGCTGCTGCCGCCACTACTGGGTGACCCAATAATTAACAGTTGACCGTTCCGGTAGCCATATTCTTTTTGCGGGCTCCCTGTGGCGCCATTTGCCGGGTATTCCGCCAGCAATTCGCCGGTAAACCCGTAGACTTGCCAGGTTTCCACGCCGCTGACGGTGCGCTTGATTCGCTCGCCTGATGCGTCATAGGTGTAAGTCGCCGTTTGGCTGTTATTGTCCAACGCTGAACTGATCTTGTTCTCAGCGTTATAGGTGCGATTGCCTTTCCCCGTGTAGCTGTCAGTCTTGAGATTACCTACTGCGTCGTATTCCATTACGCCCGGCTGACCGGAAGGCACACCGAGACGATTGAAGTAAGGATTTACGGTAAAAGCCGTGTTAGTGATTCCGGTGCCGTAGGAGACAGCCGTGTTGATTGTGCGATTGCCCCAGCGGTCGTAGGTAAACTGCTGCTTCCATTGTTCCGTACTCCCATCCAGGACCTCGCGCGCCCATTCCAAACGATTCAAGGTATCGTAGCTGTACTGTTGCCAGCGCATTGCGTAGCTCGTAGTCGGCAAGGAATCGGTGTTTGGAATGAAGACTTCCTGCTTCTTCAAATTGCCATTGTTGTCGGTCATCGCCGATGTCGGAGTACAAGCACCGGCGCACTGATCGCTGTAGTGGTTGATGAGTTTGCCGCGATTCCACGTCTTGTCGGTCGGATCCGTATAGCTTGTGCTTTCGTATATTTCGGCCAGTTGTGCCCGGCTGTTATAAAACAGCTTGTTGTAGATCGGAGTTGCTGTACCAAACTGTTCCTTGGCAATCCCGCCAAACGGAGAATAAAGGATGCTCGATGAATATATTTTCCCAGCTCCATCACCGAGTGTCCCCGCCAAACTGCTCAGGCGGCCGGCGCCATCGTAGGAATATGAGACTGAATTTAATGAAGGATAAACCATGGAACTTATCAGTCCGACGGGGTTGTAGTTGACCGTGATCTTATAGTCGACCCCACCAGTTCGTTGAATCTTTACCGCCGGGCGTCCAACTTCATCACGTCCGATATAGTCACCGGTGCTGCTATTCGTTCCGTAGAGCGATGCCACAAGTGCGCCTATTGACGGTCCGCGTGTGAAGGTTGGCGCTGGTGATGGCAAAGGTTGGGCGTCGTAGATGTACTTTGTTTCATCACTGGTTCCGACTTCTGTAGGCAAGGCCGGATTGTTGTGTGTGGTTTGAGTCGTCAGGGCCGAGCCGTTATACCAACGCCGCGTCACACGATTGAGGGCATCGTACGAGTAATGCGTCGAAACACCTCGAGCATCCGACTTCACTTCCATATTTCCGGCCGCATCGTATTTGAAAGAAGTCGTACCGCTTTCAGGATTGAACGCGGACGTCATTCTTCCCAGGGAGTCGTAGTTAAAGCTACGGGGCGGTTGAGAGAGATAGTCCTGGCCAACGCTAAGAAGATTGCCTGCAGAATCGTAACCATAGCTGGTTCGAAAATTTAGCCCGTTAGGATCTTCATAGACATCGACCAGATGGCCCACCGAATTGTAGACACTCTTCCGCTTTTTGCCCATTTGGTCCGTCACAGTCACTTCGTTACCAACATAGCTCGTTGACACGACAGCGCTATCGGGGGTGGTGACGGTCTTCACTCGTCCCAGTGCATCTACCACTGTTGTGGTCCAAGCCGGGTTCTCCTGCCCCGGCCGGTATGGATTTGAGTTTTGAGTAGTGAAACCTGAGAAGATGGTTTTTGTGACTATGTACGTAGACGAGCTCTCGTAAACCCGCGACTCGACAGGGCGTCCTAAACCATCGAAGATCGCTTTGATCTTTTTCTGGTTGTCTCCATAAGTGATCAGATCACTAGTCGTTGTTACTTCCCGGGCGACGTCATTGTAAGTAAAAGTGGATTGCACCTTGAGAGAGGAGTTGTTGGAAGCGCCAATCACCTGTTTGGGGCGGTCCAGCGGATCGTCGAACGAAGCACTCGAGACAATTCCGTTGGGGTCCTCCGTGTCTACGGCCTGCCCGGTGTAATAGTCAATCTGGGCATACGTCGTATGACCCATGGCGTTAACGACGTATGTGGGAAATGCGTACGAAGTCTTTCCTGGCGTACTGAGTTCGGGAGGACTGCTATTTGCTCTTGCTTCTCCGTTGGGGCTTCCAAAGCGATCGTCAAAATAAAAAGTAGTTGCGTTCCCGCGCGCGTCGATCGTCTTAACAACGTTGCCGGCTACGTCATACTGAGCATACGAAGTCACAGTGCCCGTTGACTGTCCATTGGTCAGGAAGTGACGTGTAGTCGCAGTTACATTGCCACGCGTCACATAGCTGGTGGTATAGGCTGGATCGAGTCCACTGATGTTTGCCCTTGGTAAGAGAGCGGCATGATTGGGATCATTGGCGCTGCTGGTGTAGTTGTCGTACTCGAAAGTGGTCCGCGCTTCCTCTCCTGAAAACCCGATGATTGACTCCAGCACGGGGAGATCACGCATGTGTAACGCCGAAGCAGTCTGAACATTCAAGCCGGCATAGTCCACGCCATTGAGTGTCTTGAGATAAGTGGTTTGTTTGCGGCGTATGATGTTGAGGTTGAAATCGCGTTCAATCACGTCGATGAGACTGTTGTAAGGGACATCGGGATCGTACGCATAGCTATTCGTATATTGCGCGCCGTTTTCCAGCAGGGTTGTCACTTGCGAAATCCGCGGATCATTCTGGGGAGCGTCGTCGGGATTGCCGGTCCACCAACTGACAGGGGCGCGCTGTTCCCATGAGGTAACTACTGTTCTTAACAGGTTGCCGGTTGCGTCATAAATCTCGGAGCGGTACTCACGCCCATCTTTCCAGGCAGAATACTGCGCCGCTTGCAGCCAGAAGGAGCGTTCGGCGCTCCCATAAAAGTAGTGACGCTCGGTTGATAGAAGATTGCCGTTGCCGTCATAGTTAACTTTATCAACGTAGCCAACGTTGTTGAGATTGACGTCTTCGGGTTTGCTGAAGGTCTGACGGCTTTCCAACACATGGGCTTCCTTATATACGCGCCGTTCGGTAACGCGTCGATAAACGTGAGCGTCACTGTCACCACCACTGCCAGGATAGGTTCCGGCCATCGCCCCATCAATCCAGGACATATTCGGTTGTGTACCACTTAAACCCGGACCATATTCGTATTCGATGGATCCCCCCGTAGGCAGATCAACCCTGATTAGATCCCAGTATTCGTTAAAGTAAAAGGCATAGCTGGTGCCGTTAGGAAGCACGAAGTGCATATCAAAACCCGTCGAGAACGTGTAAATACGGCGTTCCGTTCCGCCAAAACCCTTATACGACCAATAGCTGCAACCGGTGGAACCTGGAGCAATCGCACTGCATTCTGAAGCGGTGCCTGTTCCCTCTGTAATGGTTCGGTTCAGTGAGTCGGCAAGTTGAAGAGGGTAAGTTGCATTGCTCGACATCAAATTGCCATTGCGATCTCTGAGTCCGCGATTAGTATCTGAAGAAATGCGAATTCGTCTGCCGTCCCTGAGTAACAACCAGCCGCCAAACTGCTGCCAGCCCACGTTCATCGGATATTCCATGCCCACATAGATTCCATCCCGAACTACATTGTCGGAGATGAAAGTCGCGCCTGAGCCGTCGGTACTCACGAATACCTTTCCGCGACTCGGACCAGCGGTCCAACAGCCGCCGGCTGGAAGCGGTTCGCCCTTTTTAAGGACATCGCGCATTTCGTGTTCGGTGCCGTCAGGCTCGACCCAAAAAAAGCGAGTTAACGTCTTGGCACTCCAGACATACAAACCTTCGCTGCAATAAGTTGGCGCTCCGTCGCCGCTGAAAACTCCGAGCGGGTATACGCTGTATTCTCCAGTATGAAAACCAGAACTGGTGCTGCCGTCAGGGTTCGCTGTGCCGCCTCCGACTGTCCATATGGGAGCGAAATTATTTGGGTCGTAAGTTTTATAAACCTGATAACGCGTGGGTGAATCCCAGGAATAACTCATTTGACTCTTTGCTTGACCCCGCCCAATCTGGCCAACCAAAGGGATGCGCACATTCACCTGTCCATTGAAGAGGTTTACCGTATCGATATCGGTAAGACTATAGGTACCCGCAGGCGTACCCGCCTTCAGGCCGAGCGGCGTATTAGCTTCGTTTTGCGCGTCCGCGATGGTATGGACCAGCGCCAACAAGATACAGGACAAAACAACCTGTTTGAGCGAACGAGTGATGAACATGGCGGCTCCTTTGTGCAGAGTGAGCGACAAGCAACTAAACCAGGTTTTTCCGGTTATGGATTAGTGATGGTCAGGCGACATACCCATTCCGGGTAGTCAACTACACTTAAGTTGTAAATCCCCGGACCCAGATGAAGTTGCTTGCGAAGATTTCTGCCTCGCTGAAGATTGAATGTTTGCACTTTCTCACCGTGCTCGCGCTCGAGCTGCATCGTGATGTCGTGCCTTCCGCTGGCGTTGATTAGCAGGAACTCGAAGTTGCCAGCCGGTTTATTCACTTCGCTCGGTAGAAACCCGGTCGGTCTGAGCTGTATTGGCAAAAGGATCAGAGGTCGCTGTGGATTCGTCAATTTAGCTGATGACTCAACAGTAACTGGTCCAATATCGGTTGAGTCTTTGGCCCATAGCTTGGCGCTCGCTGTAATTGCGATCAACACACCAGTCAATCCAAACACGCTCAATAGAATTCGGCTTCGTTTTGCGTATTTAAGTAGTAGATACACTGAGTTATCCTCGCCTTCTTCATTAAGAACAAACGAACCGCAGGCACAGTTGGAAAGGGAGACGTATTAAGTTGTTTTCCGGGCTACCTCTCAGTGATGGGCTTTCACACGAGGCAACAAAGTGAGTTGTCGTAGTTGGGCTACTGGATCCGAACTCTACTTGCGCGAGTTTGATGTTGTCAACAAACTATTTGAAAAAGTGTTCGCCGCACGTTGGGCCGCTGTTCGTGCCTTTGGAGTGATTATGACTTCTATTGGGATTTGTGGTTTGATTGTCGCCGCATGTACGACTGGTTACTGGCTGTTGCAAGGTGGTTGGAAGTAAACGTTATTGGGTTGCCGGTATATTTGGCGGCGCCCGCGATGATCGTCATCGGAGCGCTCGACTCGTCGCTATTATCCCTGCCCGAAATCAACGACTATCTGGTTGTTGGACGGTGTTTCAAACAGCCCAGCGCCGTGTTTTATTTTCCATTGTTTGCAGCCGCCGGCAGTGTACTTGGCTGCCTTCTGCTTTACACGATCGTTCGGCGCGGCGGCCAGGCGGTGCTTCGGAAGCGGTTCAAACTCGAACATATCAAGCGCGTCGAGAAAGCATACGAGCGCTTCGGCTTTCTGGCGATCGGGCTTCCTGCGATTCTTCCCCCGCCATTGCCTTTCAAGATCTTCGTGGCAACTGCCGGTGCGTTGGAATACCCGCGTTGGAAGTTTTTACTGACGGTGATGATCGCGCGTTCGCTGCGTTATTACGTAGAAGGCATTCTGGCTGTCTACTATGGCCGGCGAGTTTTGATTTTCATAAGAGATAACGGGATCGTTGTTGTCAGCATCGTCGCCACCCTCGTGCTCATTGGCTTACTTATTTATTTCCTTTTTAAGCGGCGCCGCAACGCCACTGTCCAGACTGAAAGGACCCCTGATTGAAATTTATTACTAAATGGCTTACGCGTCTTTCTGAATACCTGATCACCTACGGCGCCTTTGGACTCTTTGCAGTGGCGTTGCTTGATTCGACGTTTGTGCCCTTGCCGAGCAGTGCCGACGCGTTGATGCTGCTTTTGTCGACGACAAATCCGAGTTGGATGTTGCTCTATGCGTTCATGGCGACGAGTGGATCGGCGCTCGGTTGCTGGATTCTTTATTTGATATCGCGACGCGCAGGTGCGCGAGCGTTGAATAGATTCTCAGAGGCGAAACAGCAGCGTGTGAAGAATTGGATCGAAAAGTACGACGCGTTTGCGGTGCTGGTTGCGACGTTGCTGCCGCCACCGTTTCCTTTCAAGTTGTTTGTGATCACGGCGGGCGTGTTCAGATTCAGTTTGCTGCGCTTCATGCTCGCGATCATCGTCGGACGCGCGTTTCGCTTCCTGCTCGAAGGATATTTTGCGGTGCGGTATGGCGCCCAGGCGAAAGAAATTCTTACTAGGTATTACCCGTTTATCGGGATCGGACTAGCGGTCGCGATTGTGTTGTTTGTATTGGTGAAGCGCTTTATTAAGAGACCGGAAATCGTGACCGATCATCCGTGAAGAGCCGTGGCTAATTCAGGGAACTGGAAGTTGCGAGCGCCCGCGAGGTCTTTGATACCGTGAGTTTCTTCGAGCTCCGTGAGTAAGAGTATGAAGATTTCGGCGGTGGCGAGGGCATCGCTTCCGGCGCGATGACGGCTGACGATCGGGATCGAAAAGTGGCTGGCGATCGTGTCCAAACGATGATTGGAAAGATCCGGAAAGGCGCGTCGCGCGAGTCTGACCGTGCAGAGATGCGGGTTGATCATCCGGTGTCCGGGATAGACGCGCGAGATTTCGTGATTAAGAAAACTCGTATCGAACGGAGCGTTGTGGGCCACGAGGACTGAATCGTTCACGAAGTCGAGCCACTGCGGCGCGACAAGAGCAAAGAGTGGCGCAGTCTTTACCATCTCGTTTGAAATGCCGGTGAGGGTTGCGACAAAGCGCGGGATCGGAATCTCCGGATTCACGAGTGACAGAAACTTATCGACGATGCGACCACCGCGAATGCGATATGCGCCGAGCTCGATGAGACGATTCGGCGGCGTCTTCGCGCCAGTCGCCTCGACGTCAACTACCACGAAATCGAGATCTTTCAGCAGCGATTGGCTGTCGTCCTGTTGTAGTTCGACCGTGTTGTTCTCGATGATCTTGAAGCGACGATCGTTTCTGATGAGATCCGCTACGAGTAGACCGGCAAGTTCATCGTCGATGTGTGAGAGTTTGAAAACCGCATCGACGATTTCCGACGCAGCGGCGCGTCCGCCAGAGCAAGTTAAAAGGTCGATTGTGTCCTGGACGAGAGTAGAATCAGAAACTAAATTCGAATAGGGCGGCATTCGCTTCGGATTGTAGCATGTACCTGTTGAACGAGGTAAGACATTGAACGCTGAACAAGTGATCGATCAATTCAGAAAGACCGGCGCTTTGCTCGAGGGCCATTTTCAACTCTCGAGTGGTTTGCATAGCACGGTCTATTTGCAGTGTGCGCTCGTGCTTCAGTTTCCTGAGAACGCTGAGGCGTTTGGAAAAGCGATTGCCGAGAAGTTTCAGGGGCAGGGAATTCAGCTCGTCGCGTCGCCTGCGATCGGTGGAATCGTGATTGGTCATGAAGTCGCGCGCGCGTTGGGTGCGAGGTTTGTTTGGACCGAACGTGAAGCGGGCCGGATGACGCTGCGTCGCGGGTTTACCGTTGCGCCGGATGAAAAGACTCTGGTAGTGGAAGACGTCATTACAACCGGTGGTTCAACTCGCGACACGATCGAAGCGCTAACGAGAGCCGGGGCAAATGTAATTGCCGCGGCTTCTATTATCGATCGATCGGCGGGCACCGCCGATGTGGGCGTTCCGCTGACCGCGCTCGCATCGTTGAAAGTATTGTCGGTTGAAGCCGCTGTTTGTGACGCATGTAAGCTCGGCGAGCCGGTGGTGAAGCCGGGCAGCAGGAAAGCGGCGTCGTGAATTACAAGTTAGTGCTTCAGTACGATGGAACAGAGTTTCATGGCTGGCAGATTCAGGGAGATCTCAGGACTGTTCAGGGAGAGTTGACACAAGCTCTGTCGTTGATTGACGGCCGCAGCGTTAACGTTCATGGATCGGGTCGGACCGACGCTGGAGTACATGCCGAAGGCCAGGTTGCGAGCGTCGAGATTCAGCGCGAGATTACTACTGAAAAACTTCGTAATGCCATCAATGCGAACATCGGCAGAGATGTGCGGGTGCTATCGATCGAAACCGTCAGCGCCGACTTTCACGCGCGTTATTCCGCCCTCGAGAAGACATACGTTTATCGAATCGTCAATGGACCTGTAATATCGCCGTTCTGGTGGCGCTATGCACATCAGGAGGCGCGTCCGTTGGATCTCGATCGCATGAAGAAGACTGCGGAGCTATTTCTCGGCAAGCACGATTGGACCGCATTCTCCGCAGCACAGTCGGATGTTGAGGATCGCGTTCGTACCGTGACGCAGTTGGACATAACCGAACACAACGATGAACGTTCGCCGAGCCCGCTGATTGAAATTCGAGTGAGTGCGGAAGGCTTCCTGCGCTACATGGTGCGAGCGATTGCCGGAACGCTGATGGCCGTTGGACGCGGTGAGCTCGATCGCGACGCAATCATCGCCGCGGTCGAAACCGGGGCGCGGCCAACCGCGGCAGTTACAGCCCCGGCATGCGGGCTCACCTTGCTTTCGGTTCGCTATCAATGATAGGTCATATAGGTCCTATAGGACCTATTCTTTTATGCTTTCTGATTTCTCCGGTTTAATTCAAAAAGGTTCACGAGAAGAGGCACTGCTTGCTGCAGTCGCCTGGGATCGATTGCCGCGTCACGTCGCGATTATCATGGACGGCAACGGGCGTTGGGCCGCGCAGCGAGGGCAGCCACGTATCGCTGGTCATAAAGCCGGCGTCGAAGCGGTGCGAGCCGCGGTCGACACGGGCGCGCGTCTTGGTCTCGGCGCACTCACCCTGTACGCATTCTCAACCGAGAACTGGAAACGGCCGCGTTACGAAGTTGACGCTCTGATGCGTATGTTGCGGCGTTACCTCCGACTCGAGCTCGATGAGATCGATCGCCAGAACATCAGGTTCCAGGCGATCGGCAGAATCGGAGCCCTATCAGAGAACGTTCGTAACGAGATCCAGCGTGCCACCGAACAGACTTCTCGCAATAAGGGCATGGTCTTGTCCGTAGCCTTGAACTACGGTGGACGAGCCGAGATCGTCGATGCTGCACGCGCGGCAGTCAGGCGACTCGTCGACGAGGGCAGCCGTCCGGACGAGTTAACCGAAGAACGGATCGCGAACGAGCTTTACACGCGCAACTTGCCCGAACTCGATCTGCTCGTGCGGACCAGCGGTGAGTTGAGAATCTCAAACTTCCTGCTCTGGCAGAGCGCCTACAGCGAGATCTACGTCACGGAAACTTTCTGGCCGGATTTCCGGCGCGTTCATCTGCTGGAAGCCGTGGTTGATTACCAGCGTCGCGACCGGCGCTTTGGCGGACTGAAGCTCGTGGTTTCCAAGAAATAGGTCCTATCGGTCCAATTAAGAACACTGAATGCAAAGAATCCTGACCGCCGTCATTGCCTTACCTATCCTGATCGTTTCCATTTTGATTCCGTGGTTATGGTGGCTGTTTGTAGCGCTCGCCGCAGCGGCGATGGTAATCGCTCTGTGGGAGTTTTACGTTCTGGCGAAGAAGCTGAAATTGAAACCGGATGCGACCGCCGGTTATCTGGCCGGCGCGGCAATCATCACGATCGCGATCCTGACAACGCAAACCGATCCTGGTATCAGTGTTTTGCTTTGCATGTTCGTGATAATCGCGTTGACTGCCGGCACACTGATCGCTGCCACTCTTCGCGGTGCTCCGTTCGATTCGATGATCGCCTCCACTGGCGCGACAATTCTCGGCGTCCTGTACGTGCCCTTGCTCGGCAGTCATCTCATTTCACTGCGCACGGGATTCGATCCAATTCGATCTGCACACCTGCTTTCGTTCTTTTTTCTTGTGTTGATGGGAGCAGATACGGGTGCTTACTACGTTGGACGCGCGTTCGGAAAACGAAAGCTCGCGCCAACCATCAGTCCCGGCAAGACGTGGGAAGGCGTGATTGGCGGAGTCGTTGCGGCCCTCGCGATGGCAGCACTCGCACACTTTTGGTTTTTTCGTGAAGTCCCACTGAAATATATCCTGCCGCTGGCCGTTATCATGACGGTGGTGGGAATCTTCGGAGATCTCGCAGAAAGCGCACTCAAGCGCGGCGCCGGCGCAAAAGACGCCGCCAACATTCTTCCCGGTCATGGCGGCATCCTCGATCGCCTCGATAGCTTGCTCTTCAATGCACCACTCATCTACTATTTTGCACGCTTCTACTTCCAAGGCTGATCGCTAACGAAGGAAAGCTCATGACCACGAAGAAAATCCTTCTGATAGTTGGTGGAGTGGTCGTGGTGCTCGCGCTGCTGGTGGTCTGTTTTGCGGGAGGAATTGTCGGTTTTGCTCTGTACCAGGTCGCCCATAGTGATGCGGCAGCGAAGGCGAGGGATTTTCTGCGAAACAGCGAAAAGTTGAAAGCGGAAACAGGCCCTGTAAAGGATTTCGGCAGTATAGTTACCGGGGGCGTTAATCTTCACAACGGCAATGGCGACGCGACCTTGCAGTTGAAAGTAATCGGCGATCGCAAGACCGTTAACGCAACCGTCGATCTGGTCCTCGTTAAAGGCGGCACGTGGCGGGTGAGTTCCGCTTCATACGTCAACGAGACCGGTCAAACAATAAATCTTCTCGACCCCTACGATACAAAAAGACTCATCCCCCGCTTGATTGCATGACCGAAAACACAAAAAACACCACTTGCGTTGCGATTCTTGGCTCCACAGGGTCCATCGGATGCAACAGTCTTCGAGTTATCGAGTCTTTGGCGGCGAGCGACATGCGGGTTGTTGCACTTGCGGCGGGTACTAACGTTGAGCGTCTCGCAGATCAGATTGCAGCGCACTTGCCTGAAGTAGTTTCAGTCGACACGGAGACTGCCGCACACGATCTCCGCGCACTGCTCTTCGCTCGAGACGTCGATCTGCCTCGTATCGTCATCGGCGAAGCCGGACTCGTCGAAGTCGCCACTCACCCACATGCGGATTGCGTAATTTCAGCAACCGTCGGCGCGGTTGGTTTTGTTCCGACACTAAAAGCACTGGAGATGGGCAAGCGAGTCGCACTCGCTAACAAGGAAACTCTGGTGATGGCGGGCGAGTTGATGAATGAAGCCGCGCGCAAATCAGGTGCTGAACTATTGCCCGTAGATTCGGAACACAACGCTTTGCACCAGTGTCTGCGAGGCGAGCGACACGAAGAGGTGCGACGGATCATTCTCACTGCCTCAGGCGGACCATTTCGCACAAGAAACCGAGACGAAATGAAACTAGCGAGCGTCGCGGAAGCGATGCAGCACCCAACCTGGAACATGGGCGCAAAGATCACGATCGATTCAGCCACGTTGATGAATAAGGGGCTCGAGGTCATCGAAGCGCACTGGCTATTTGGTTTTGCACCCGAAGCGATCGATATTCTCGTTCATCCCGAATCGGTCGTGCACTCGATGATTGAGATGGTTGATGGTTCGGTGATCGCCCAGATGGGTGTCACTGACATGCGCCACGCGATCCAATATGCGCTCACTTATCCGGAGCGCCACTCGTGTCAATTGCCACCTTTGGATCTCACTTCGGTTTCAGGACTTCACTTCGAAGCTCCCGATCTGGATCGTTTTCCGTGCATCGCGCTCGCCTATCGAGCGTTGCGGGCGGGAGGCACGCTTCCGGCGGCGATGAACGCTGCGAATGAGGAAGCAGTCAGCGCCTTTCTCAACGAGCGCATCTGCCTGACCGAGATTCCGGAAGTGATTGAAACGGTGATGAATGGTCATTCAAATCAACCGGCAAAGGACATTCAAACCATCCTCGACGCCGATCACCAGGCCCGAGGAGCCGCCATTGCTACCATCGAAATGCTGTCGAGCCACAAAGAAACACAAAATGCGTAAATGCTTTAAGAGAATCTCATGTGCTTTTTGTGCTTCTTTGTGGCGCAAAGTTTAGGTAAACTCGTTTGCAACCCGACCGAAATTGGTCGAGTCTAAACTGGGTTGATTTTCGTACGACTATTGGGAAGAAGAAGGCACTGAATGACTTATATCATCTATTTATTGGCATTTATTTTCATACTAGGGTCGGCAGTTGTCCTTCACGAATTCGGTCACTTCATCGTCGCCAAACTCTTCAAAATCCGCGTCGAAGCGTTTTCAGTCGGTTTTGGTCCGCGTCTTTTCGGCAAGAAATGGGGTCATACAGACTATCGAATCTCGGCTATTCCGCTGGGCGGCTACGTAAAACTCGGTGGCGATGAGTCAAATGCTCCGCTCGAAGGCGCAAGCGCTCAGGACATTCCCCCCGAGGAAATGTACAACCTGCGACCGCGCTGGCAACGAGTGATGGTGGCGCTGGCCGGACCCATAATGAACATCCTGACGGCTTTGGCAATCCCGTTTGCGGGCGCGTTTATGTATGGC
>DATNFX010000010.1:0-8780 GCA_035606195.1 Pyrinomonadaceae bacterium | reverse complement strand
AAATTTTGAAACGCCTGCCGTTGCCAAATATACCCGGCATTCAAAACAACTTTGCTGCCAGCGGCATAGGTTCATTCAACCGAACAAACATCGACAACAAGATCAACTACGTTTCTGACGACTTCAGTTTGTGGGGACGATACAGTCGTTCGCCTACGATCATCATTGACCCACCTATCTTCGGCGAAGTGAGCGGTCCTGCTTTGAATGGCGGTCAATTGGGAACGGCTCCAGGTTTGATCAATGTGTTTGGGCTTGGCGCCAGCTACACGTTTACCCCCACACTCGTGCTGGATGGAAATGTGGGTTATACCAGACAGCGATTAGGTGCTGAAGGCTTCGATATCGTCTCGAACTTTGGCTTAGACGTATTGAAGATCCCGGGGACGAATGGTCCCGATCGGCTTCAAGGCGGTGTTCCTTCGTTTCAGATTGGCGCCGGATGGACCAACATCGGCAACGATAACACCGGCAACCCGTTTCTTTTCCGCGATAACCAGTACGTTGGCGCAGTGAACCTTTCCTGGCTCAAGGGCGCGCACGCATTCCGGTTTGGCGGCGACTATCTAAACGCGCAACTCAATCACTTCCAACCGCAAGGTGGATCTTTTCAGACCGTACGCGGCACTTTCGGCTTCAGCGGGAACGCAACGGCTCTGCAGGGCTGTCCTACAACAGCGACCGTTGCGCAGTGTGAAGCTCTCGGCTTTACCCGCAGTCCTGCGGCTGCAAACCGCTTCAACAACTGGGCGGACTTTCTGCTTGGCTTGCCGACCTCTGCAGGTAAAGTTGACCAGCTTCGCAATCCGAACTCTGTGTATTGGAAACAGTATGCAGGTTATGCTCGCGACCATTGGCAGATTACCCGCGACCTTACGTTTATTTACGGGTTGCGCTTCGAGAGGTTTACCACTCCGAGAAAGGACAACACCGGCATTAATCGTTTCGATCCGGACACCGGGAAGGTCGTCACCGGGGGATTGAGCGGTCTGGATATTAATGGGGGCGCAGTGTCAGGTGTGAATCTGTTCCTTCCACGCTTTGGCATCGCCTATCGCTACAACGACAAAACTGTATTTCGCGGCGGCTACGGGCAATCCGCTGATCCGCGGCCGTTCCAGGACGTCAGAAATGCTTTTCCGATCGCCAATATCTGGTCGATGCCTGGAATTACTTTCAACGGCGTTACCAACTCGTTCATCCCCGTTACTACGCTGCGGCAGGGGCTCATCAACTCCAGCACTCCGCCGGATCTCAACCAGGGGATTATTCCTTTGCCTTCGAATACCGGTACCACGACTTTTCCGATTGACGAACCGCGCAAGAGGATCCACTCCTTCAACGCCTTTATCGAACGTGAACTGCCATGGAAGTTCGTCTCTCAAGTTGGATACGTAGGCACGCGAGTTATCGGACAGATGGGCTTCATCAATATCAATGCAGGCCCGCCGGGAACAGGAAACGCGGGCCGGCCGCTGGCGGTCAAATTTGGTTTAGTGGCAGATATCAACTCGATCCAACCATACGGCGACACAACCTATGATTCGCTGCAGGCGTTATTCACGCGACGATGGGCCAGCTCGCTCTTTGGAACCGCTTACACGTGGTCCAAGACGATCAACTTTGCGGATAACGATGGCGGTCCGAGAATTCAATACCTGCCGGAGAAACAACGGAATCGCGGCCCGGCCAGCTACGATCGGACGCACAACCTGCAGATGTATGGCGTCTATGACCTGCCTTTTGGCAAAGGTCAGCGGTGGGCCAACGATGGCTGGGGCAGCAAGGTTCTCGGCGGTTTTCAGGTGAGCGGTGTGATGAGTATTATGAGCGGCATACCGTTTTACGTAATTCAGGGCAACGCTCCAGGTTTACTGGCAGGAGGCAGCGCCCAGGTACCGAATCAATTAATTCCTAATATCGCCATTCTGGGTGGAATAGGAATCTCATCGCAAGTTGGTGCATCGGCGGCGCCATACTTCACGAATACGGTGCAAGGTAAGACCATACAAGGAGTGTCTTGCACATCAAACTGTGCCTGGGCGGACGAAACCGGCGCACGCTTCGGAAGTGGCGGTCGAAACAATCTGCGTGGCCCGGGATTCTTCGAGACGGACTTGAGTATCTTCCGAACGTTCAATGTCACGGAAAAGGTGAAGTTCCAACTCCGAGCCGAGGCGCTGAACGCGACGAACCACGCGAACTTCGCGAATCCTACTAGTGACACCAACAGCGGTAACTTCGGATTTGTCACTGGGCTTTATGGACCGAACCAGTCGCGGCAGTGGCGCTTCGGGATGAGACTCAACTTCTAAGATGACAAGGAAAACCTATCCACAGATTACGCAGATTTTATTTCTTCTTCTGTGTAATCTGTGGATTTCTGCCAATGGTCAAACGAATACTGATCGCTGGATCGACTCTGCTCCGGTTGATTACGACATCTTCCCGAACGTTACCTACGCCAAAGCAAACAACATCGAACTGAAACTCGATCTGTATGTTCCCAGGGACAGAACGCGTGCCCGGCCTACGTTGATTCTTTTTCATGGCGGTGGTTGGGTTGACGGGCAGAAAGAACGGAATGTTCTGTACCTGTTGCCGTATCTGGAACTCGGTTGGGCCGTTATCAACGTTGAATATCGGATGGGGCACCAGTCGCCGGCGCCCGCGGCGGTTGAAGACACGCGTTGTGCACTGCGGTGGGTAACGAATCACGCGCGTGAGTATTCACTCGATGCGTCAAAGTTTGTTTTGACCGGAACGTCTGCGGGCGGGCATCTCGCTTTGATCACTGGCATGTTGCCGGCGAACAATGTTTTCGATCGTCAATGCACGGTTGACGGTGGTGGGCGTTGGAATACGGCGACTGTTCCGGAGTTGAAAGTCGCGGCGATTGTTAACTGGTTTGGTATTGGTGACGTCGCCGATATCGTCGACGGTCCGAATGCGAAGAACTACGCGCGCGAGTGGTTTGGAAGTATGAGCAATCCCGAACAGCTTGCGAAACAGCTTTCGCCGGTCAATTACGTGCGCGCCGGTTTGCCGGCGATCATTACGATACACGGTGAGAACGATGACGTTGCGCCATACGCGCATGCGGTTCGATTGCATTCGATGTTGGACAAGGCGGGTGTGCCGAATCAACTCGTGACGATTCGCGGTCGCAAGCATGGTGGGTTTAGTCGTGAGGAGATGATCGACAGCTACGCCAGGATCCGAGAGTTTCTGCGCAAAAATGGAATACTTTAAGCCACAAAAAGGCATAAGAAGCACAAAATATTTGGGAAGAACAGCATTTGTTCTTTTTGTCCTTTTTTGTGGCATTAGCGTAGGGAGGGCTGATGACGGGTATCGGTTGTGGTTGCGATACGAACGACTGCCGGCGCGATCGTTGGATTTGTATCGCGAGCGTATCCGAACGGTTTCTGTGAAGGGAACGTCTGCGACTTTCGACGCCATTCGTCGGGAGCTAAGTGTTGGTTGTGCCGGATTGTTGGGAACGCCGATCCCTGTCGGAGATCGCGACGATGCTTCAGTGGTAGTTGGTCTTCCGCAAACGTCGACTCTGATTCGCAGCCTGAGTTGGGGAGCTGAGCTTAAGAGTCTTGGGCCTGAGGGTTATCGTATTCGAACTGTCAGAGGTGTTGTTGTTGTTGCTTCATCGACGGACATCGGAGCACTCCACGGAGCTTTCCACTTCCTGCGTCTGTTGCAAACGGAACAACCCATCGATCATTTGCAGTTGGACCAGTCGCCGCGTCTGAACTTTCGCATACTCAACCACTGGGACAATCTCGACGGATCAATCGAACGTGGTTACGCGGGAAAGTCTCTCTGGAACTGGTCTGAGCTTCCACAACACGTCGACTCGCGACTGACAGATTACGCTCGAGCTAACGCTTCGATCGGTATCAATGGCTCAGTTCTCAATAACGTTAACGCAAACGCCGAAATACTGACTGCCGAATACCTGCAAAAAGTGGCCGCGGTGGCGAATGTCTTTCGTCCGTACGGAATTCGCGTCTATCTTGCCGCACGCTTTTCGGCCCCAATGGACATCGGGAAGTTGCCGACGGCGGATCCGCTCGACCCGGCCGTGATTGCGTGGTGGAAAGCGAAAGCTGACGAGATCTACAAACTCATTCCCGACTTCGGCGGCTTCATCGTAAAAGCGAACAGCGAAGGACAACCTGGACCACGAACGTACAATCGCACGCATGCTGATGGGGCAAACATGCTTGCGGCCGCGGTTGCGCCGCATCACGGCATCGTCTTTTGGCGCGCGTTTGTTTACGACATGAAGCCGGGTTACGACCGCGCCGGCGCTGCTTACGAAAACCTGAAACCGTTTGACGGTAAGTTTGCGCGAAACGTGTTGTTGCAGGTCAAGAATGGTCCCATCGATTTCCAGCCGCGTGAACCGTTTCATCCGCTCTTTGGAGGCATGTCTCAAACGCCAGTGATGCCTGAGTTGCAGATCACTCAGGAGTATCTTGGCTTCTCAAATCATTTTGTGTTTCTCGCTTCGATGTGGCGCGAGTTTCTTGACTCGGACACGTATGCCGCTGGTCGTGGTTCGACGGTCGCAAAGGTCGTTGAGCACCAGCCGTTGACGGGCATCGCAGGAGTCGCAAATACGGGTTCAGATCGAAACTGGACCGGCCATCACATGTTGCAGGCGAATTGGTACGCCTTCGGTCGCCTGGCATGGAATCCCGATACGTCGTCTCAACAGATCGCGACCGAATGGACGAAGATGACGCTCACGCAGGATCCGAAAGCCGTCGCGACGATTGTGCGAATGATGCTCGAGTCGCATGAAGCGGTGGTTAATTACATGACTCCGCTCGGGCTTCATCACCTGTTTTGGGCCGGACATCATTATGGCCCGGCGCCGTGGTGGGACACAGAGAAACGTGACGATTGGAATCCGGTTTACTATCACAAAGCGGACGCTTTCGGTATTGGATTCGATCGAACTAAGACCGGCAGCAACACCGTGAGCCAGTATCATCCGCCCGTGCGCAACCAGTTTTCCGATCTGCAACGGTGTCCGGAAAAGTTTCTGCTTTGGTTTCATCACGTGTCGTGGGATCACGGGATGAAGTCGGGCCGGACGCTGTGGGATGAGCTGGCGTGGCATTACCAGCACGGTGTTGATTGGGTGCGATCGACGCGCTCGACCTGGATCACGCTTCGCGGTGTGATCGACGACGAGCGCTACACTGCGATCAGTAACAAATTAGCGATACAAGAGCGCGACGCCGTTTGGTGGCGTGACGCGTGTCTGCTTTACTTCCAGACTTTCGCGAAGCGTCCGCTGCCGGCAGGTGTTGAGAAACCGGCGCACGCGTTAACTACATACAAGGCAAAAGCATTGGATTTTTAGCCACGGATTTTCACGGATGAAGATCACGGATTTACGCGCCACCACTGTTACGGTTCCGCTCAAGGCGCCGTTGCGTCATGCAAACGGGTGTCACTGGGGGCGGTTCGTGCGGACGATCGTGGAGGTGGAGACGGATGAGGGGCTGATCGGTTTAGGTGAAATGGGTGGCGGCGGTGAGTCGGCGGAAGCGGCGTTTCGGGCATTGAGATCGTATTTGGTTGGGCGTGATCCGGCGCGATTGGAAGAGTTGAGATTCTTGATCTCGAATCCAACAGCGTCGCTCTACAACAATCGGACGCAGATCCTTGCCGCGATCGAGTTTGCGTGTCTCGACATTCTCGGTCAGAAGTGGGGCGTGCCTGTTTCCGAAATTCTCGGTGGGCGTTTACGCGAGAGTGTTCCATTCGCGTCGTACTTGTTCTTCCGTTATCCATCAAAGGGAAAGGGTGAGGTAAGAACAATCGAACAGCTCGTGGAATCGGCTAAGAGTCTGAAGAAGCGTTACGGCTTCACGTCGCACAAACTCAAAGGCGGTGTGTTTCCGCCTGAATACGAACTGGAATGCTATCGCGCGCTTGGGTATTCCCTCCAAGGCGATCGCTTTCGCTTCGATCCGAATGGTGTCTGGTCCACCGAAACGGCGATCTGGTTTGGACAACAGATCGAAGACATTCGAAACGACTATCTCGAAGATCCGGTGTTCGGTATGAACGGAATGCGCCGTGTGCGCGAGAAGGTTCGGATGCCACTCGCAACCAACACTGTCGTCGTAAACTTTGAACAACTCGCGGCGAATGTCTTGAACACAGCCGTCGATGTCGTGTTGCTTGATACGACGTTTTGGGGCGGCATTCGCGCGTGTGTAAAAGCAGCTGCCGTTTGTGAAACGTTTCAACTCGGCGTGGCGGTGCATTCATCCGGAGAGCTCGGAATTCAGCTTGCAACGATGCTTCATCTCGGTGCGGTGATTCCGAATCTGTCGTTCGCGGCTGACGCTCATTATCATCATTTAACAGACGACATCATCGAAGGTGGTAAGCTGAAGTACGACAACGGTGCGATTGCTGTACCCACCGTCCCTGGGCTGGGTGTTAAGCTGGATCGCGATAAAGTTGCCGAGTATCGTGATTTGTATCAGCGTCTTGGATCGTATCCTTACGATCAGGATCCGTTGCGGCCGGGTTGGACTCCCACGATCCCGAACGATCGTTGGGCCGATCCTTCATCCACAGATTACACAGATTTAGAAGAGCAATTATGGTAACGTCAACCGAAAGTCGCACGAAGTTCGCTGACCTGCTCACGCACAGGTCAGAGCTGCGCGCGCAGGTCGAAAATGTTGTGAACTCAATGGCGGTCACGGATGTGCACACGCATCTGTTTCCGTTGGAGTTCAATGAATTATGTCTCTATGGGATTGATGAACTGCTGACTTACCACTACCTGACAGCCGAAACGCTTCGCTCAGCGCGAATCCCTCACGATCGTTTCTGGCAGATGTCGAAAATGGATCAAGCGGATTTAGTTTGGCAGACACTGTTTGTAGAAAACTCGCCGGCGTCGGAGGCGGCCCGCGGAATTGTGACGGTGCTCGATGCTTTCGGTCTCGACACACGCGCCGAGAATCTCGCCGAAGCGCGTGCATTCTTCAACTCGCGGCGTTTGTCTGAACACATCGACCACGTTTTCGACATCGCGCGTGTTAGCGGTGTCGTGATGACAAACGATCCTTTTGACGAAACCGAGGGTCAGATCTGGAAGAGTGACGACTTCGGCGCGGATCCTCGTTTTAAGTCGGCGTTACGGTTGGATCGTTTGTTGAATACGAATCTGGTTACCGGGACTATCACAGATTTGCGACACTCGCTCGACGAGTGGATCGCGCGGATGAATCCCGTCTACATGGGTGTGTCGTTGCCTGCGGATTTCCGGTTTCCGGCAGACAACACGCGCGACCGGTTGCTGCGCGACGTTGTGCTGCCCACGGCGAAGGAGCACGGGCTCGCAATGACGCTGATGGTTGGTGTGCGTCGTGGAGTTAATCCGCTGTTGCGCGAGGCCGGCGATGGTGTGGGACGAGCCGATGTGACTTCGGTCGAGAGACTCTGCGGTGAGTATCAGGACGTCAACTTTTTGGCGACATTCCTTTCGCGCGAGAACCAGCACGAGCTGTGTGTGGCGGCGCGAAAGTTCAACAACCTGATGCCGTTTGGATGTTGGTGGTTTCTGAACAATCCGTCGATCGTTTCTGAGATCACCCGTGAGCGATTGGAGTTGTTGGGAATGAGTTTTATCCCGCAACACTCGGACGCGCGCGTGCTCGAACAGTTGATTTACAAGTGGAAACACGCGCGTGAAGAGATCGCTGCGGCGCTGGCTGATTCGTACGAATTGTTGCTGAGTAGTGGACGCGCTGTGACTGCCGAAGAGATCACGCGCGACGTGAATCGACTGTTCTCAGGGAATTTTGGTGATTGGATTCAGAGGTAGTTTTTTACATGATTTCAGGATTACAAGATTTACAGGATTGAAATCTTGTTCATCCTGCAAATCCTGAAATCTTGTCAACAAAAACGCAAAAAGAGGACGCCAGCTTGAACAAATCGCGAACCATTGGACTCACGATCGGGATCACGTTCATCACTTTAATGGTGGGTTTGCCTGTAGCGCACATGAATCCGCAAGACGGCGCACGCCCGGACTATAAAAATCCGAGCCTTCCAGTCGATCGGCGCGTCGCCGATCTTTTGTCGCGCATGACGTTGGAAGAAAAGATTGCGCAACTAACCTGCCTGTGGGGCAATCGCCCGCAAGTAAATCCGCAAACTGATTTCGCGACCGATCGTGGCGACTTCTCGCCCGCGAAAGCCGCGGAAGTCATGAAACACGGCATCGGCCAGATCGCGCGGCAGCGAGAACGAAAGGGTCCTCGCGAAGGCGCGACGTTCGCCAACGCCCTTCAGAAATGGCTCGTCGAGAATACGCGACTCGGCATTCCGGCGATCTTTCACGACGAGATACTGCACGGTCACATGGCTAAGGGCAGCACGAGTTTTCCGCAACCGATCGCGCTTGCCACCACGTGGGACCCGGAGTTCATCACCAAGGTCTTCACTGCAGGCGCGCTCGAGACGCGTGCGCGCGGCAGTCAACTCGTGCTTGGTCCAAATCTCGATCTCGCACGCGATGCGCGCTGGGGTCGCACCGAAGAAACTTACGGCGAAGATCCATATCTGACTTCACGCATGGCCGTGGCGATCGTAAGAGCGTTGCAAGGGCCAGGACCGGGTGTTGACGAGAGTCACGTGATGGCGACAGCCAAACACTTCGCTGCACACGGCCAACCGGAAAGTGGCACAAACATCGCGCCCGTAAACTTTTCAGAACG
>DATNFX010000009.1:0-38146 GCA_035606195.1 Pyrinomonadaceae bacterium | reverse complement strand
ACTTTGATGTCCGAAGGCTGGCGGGGACCTTTCAATGACGGCACGAGCATCGGGACATTGCGGCGGTAGTCTTCATACGTATCGCCAAACTCACGCACGAGGTCGCGTTCTTCGAATCTAATCGCCAACAAGATGTAAGCCGTTGTTGCGACTGAGAACAGCAAGTGCGCGAACGTCATCACCGGCGTCATCCAAAACGCGAAGAGCCAACCAACGTAAAGCGGGTGTCGCACGATCCGGTACGGACCCGGCGTCGTAAATCGCAACCCGCTCTCCGGCTGCCCTAACAGATTGCGCCACACCTGGCGCAGCCCAAACAAGTCGAAGTGATTGATCAAGAACGTCGAGTACAGAATTAATCCCCAGCCAAACGCAAACAACCCGCGCAGCACGAGCCGCCCGATTGGATCCTCAACCGACCAAACCACGCCACCCAGCGGCCGCCACAACGTAAACAACAAAATCAGTGCGAGGCTCGAGAACAGAACATAAGTCGCGCGTTCGACCGGCTTCGGCACGATCCTGGTCCACCGCTCCTTGAACCACTTCCGCGCCATCACACTATGCTGCACTGCGAAAAGCGTCAGCAAACCAACGTCGATCGCGAGACTAATCCCGAGCGGCCCGGACGCCGCACCGTCGAGCGCCGTCGGAACACCGAAATTGCCGATGAATGCAATCGCGTACAAAAACGTCCCGAGGAAAATCAGGTAACAAAAGACTCCATAAGCAAAGAAGACGATTCGTTTAAGCATGTCAGTTCCTCCACTTGTATGAGCGTAGAGAATCGCGCTTTTGGATCAGGGAGGCTATGGGAGTTTAGTCCCGGTTTGGATATACTCCGACTCCTTCGTATAGGACTTTTGTCTCGGTAGAGATGATGAAGAAAGCAACACAGCGAATTCGCTATCTTCGCACCCGCGACGGCGTTCAGATTGCCTGGGCTGAGGCCGGGACAGGCCCGATGCTGATGAAGGCCGCAAACTGGATGACTCACCTTGAATACGAATGGGAAAGTCCGGTTTGGCGTCACTGGATCCGTTTCTTCACCGATCATTTCCGCTTTATTCGTCACGATGAACGCGGCTGCGGTATGACAGACTGGAACGTCGGCGACGTGTCGTTCGAACGTTGGGTTGAAGACCTCGAGGCGCTCGTCGACGTAGTCGATCCTCCCGAGCCGTTTGCTCTGTTGGGCATCTCTCAGGGCGCCGCAACCTGTATCGCGTACGCAGTGAAGCATCCCGAACGCGTGTCACGACTCGTGCTCTACGGCGCTTACGCGCGCGGCACGTATGAACGAGGCGACCCGGATAAAGACCGTTTTTATCGCGCGCTGATCGACATGACTCGTCTGGGCTGGGGCAAAGACAATCCGGCCTTCCGCCAGATCTTCACATCGCGATTTATCCCCGGCGCTACAGACGAACAAATCGGGTGGTTCAACGAGCTCTGTCGTAAAACAACTTCACCCGACATTGCTGCGCGACTTTTGGAAACACGCGCAGTAATCAACGTCGTCGATCTTCTCAGCAAGGTTGATGTGCCGACCCTCGTACTGCACTCACGCGACGACGACGTGATTCCGATCGCGGAGGGTCACATCCTCGCGGCAGGAATTCGTGGCGCTCAATTCGTGGAGCTTGATTCCAAAAACCACATTCTTTTGGAAGGCGAACCAGCATGGGAACGCTTCTGCGAGGAAGTGTTGGACTTTATGGGGATCAAGGGTTCGGCCGGCGAAGAGGATTCTGCATTCAACTCACTAACCGCGCGCGAGCGTGAAGTGCTGGCACTGATCACTGAAGGTTTGGGTAACGCGGAAATCGCGGCGCGTCTCTCGATCAGTGAAAAGACCGTCCGCAATCACGTCTCAAATGTCTTCGATAAACTCGGTGTCTGGTCGCGCGCACAGGCAATGGTATTCGCGCACGATCACGGTTTTCATCCACAGATTACACAGAAAGAAAAAAGACTTCTATGAAACGGGTTTTGATCCTGACCGGAATTCTTCTGCTCTCAACCTCCTCAATCTACTCGCAAGCGCGAAAGAGTGTTGAGCCGTTACCGAAACTCCTCACCGTGCGTGAGCAGCAGGCACTACGTGAGACGTGGCTCAAAAAACGTCTCGACACCATGTTGCTCCCGCTCATGCGGCAACAGAAGATCGACATGTGGATCGTCACCAACGAAGAGTTTCATCCCGATCCAGTGACGGAATATATCGCGCCACCTATCCCCTACGTGGGCAGGCGCGAATTCTTTATTTTTGCGGACCGCGGCGACAAGCTCGACCGCATCGCCGTCGTCCGTTATGGAGAAGAACATCTGAAATATTTTTACGAGCTCCTGCAGCCGCCGGGCAGTCAAATCGCGGCCACATTGAAGCGCATTGTCGAAGAGCGCAAACCAAAAACGATCGCACTCAACATGGGCGGAACACGCGGCGCGACAAACGGGATCACTCACGAGGCTTATAAATTTTTAGCGGAAACCCTCGGTCCGGATTACGCGTCACGATTCGTTTCCGCGGCGCCGCTCATCGTTGAATACATGGACACGCGTTTGCCTGAAGAGCTGGAAACTTATCGCACCGCTGTCGCGGTTACAGACATATTGACGCAGCGTGCGTTTTCAAACGAAGTGATCACGCCCGGTAAGACGACCGTGGGCGACGTGCGCTATTGGTTTCTGCAACAGCTAAACAATCTGGGGTTGAACACCTGGTTCCAGGCCGATCTCCGAGTTCAGCGGCAGAGTCAGGAAACTGGCAAGACACAGCAATTCCTCGACGTTGCCGAAGAATCGATGGTTATCCAACGAGGTGACGTGATTCACATTGACTGCGGTTTGAATTACATGGGTTTGAGTACTGACTGGCAGAAGATGGGATACATTTTGCGCCCCGGTGAAAAGGACGCGCCAGAGGGATTAAAGAAAGCACTCGCCAATACGAATCGTCTTCAGGATGCTCTGTTCACTCACATCAAGCCCGGTGCAAAAGGCTTTGAGGTTTACGAGGCGACGATGGCAGACATGAAAGCCGCCGGCATTGAAGCGATGATCTACTCGCATTCGGTCGGCAACCAGGGACACGCACTGGGCGCCAGCATAGACTTTCGGCGCCCGGCAGCCGGCGCACCAGCTGAACCGCCGTTTCGTGAAGGCTCGTATACCTCGATCGAATTGAACACGAGCACTCCGGTTCCGGAGTGGGGCGGTCAAAAGGTCACGATCATGATGGAAGACGATGCTTATTTAACAAAGGAAGGAATGAAGTGGTTTCGCCCGCGCCAAACGGCGTTCTACCTGATCCATTAAAGCTAGTTCGGGGTTCAGTAATACGTGAGCGTACGATAGAGAATGTACTCGGCGACAAACGACGACTTACCGTCTTTCGTCACCCATTTTGACGTGACGCGTTTCGTCCAATTGCCTTTCGCGTCAAATTCGTACGCATATGAGTATTTGTCTTTGACTGGTCCATCCGAGGTTTGAGTTTCTTCGATCTTGTTGCCTTTGTCATCAACAGTTGCAAAAAAACGCCGGTTTAGTGAACCATCTCCAGAGTAGAACAAAGTCTCCAGTTGATTCCCCGAATACTTGTAAACGTCTCGTGCCGTGGTTTCGCCATTACTCATGAACCATGTCTTTTCAATGAGCCGCTTCTGATCGTCATAAAGAAACGTGTATTTGTTTGCGTAACGCGGGTCAAACTTTGGTGGCGCCGCACCTGGCGAGGGCGCAATCCGCACTGGCGGCGGATTATAGTTCCGCTCGATAGTTTTGAAATTTGAGACTCTTGCGCCATCGATGTATCCGTAAACCGTAATCTGGGACAGGTTTCCCTTGTAATCGTACAACTCTTGTTTGGTGAGGTTTCCGGCTTTGTTGTAATACTTCATCGAATTTGGTTTCCGGCCACTCACAGTCGACGTACCTGTAAGGCTTTCACTCTCTTCTAACACGGTCTTTACTTCGCCACGCAGACGATCGTCACGCGCATCAGATCCAGCGCGAGCAGCTACCGGTTCCTGAGGTAACGGATCCGGCTCAGCAGCCGCGGCTTTCGCTTTGAGCGCCGCAGAAACTTCCGCGGCTGAAAGAATCTTGAAACTGTCGAGCACCTTTAACGCCACAGCTTCGTCAGAACTCTGATTGGATTTCACAAGCAGGACGAGCTGAAAAATTCTGTTCGATTCGACGCAGAAACGCTGCCAGAGGTTCCCTTCGGGAAACTCGAGTTTCACTTCAAGCGCCGGATGCTTATCCATTTCGAACTGCCGGTCGCTGGCAAGCTTGCCGTTCTTTGAATTGGCCCACGCCGACATGCCGTCACGAATATTGCCGAATATTTTTGCGACGCTCTCGGCATCGTCAATTGGCTGTGCCGCGTCGGCGAAACCAGCGGTAAAGCTACCTTCCTTCATGGTCCAGTTGTAGGCATCTCCGGTTAGCTTCCCTGCCTGCGTGTCGAGCGCCACTGGTCTGTAACCGTGAGTTCCGGCCGGCAGCGCGATCGAGAACCGCCCTTCGAGTGAAACAAAGGGACCAGCGCCAACAACCGACGGCGGCGATTTACTCTCGACACTAAATCCCTGCGCAAAAGCCTGCGAGACTAGCAGCGCGATTGCTACACCAATTAGAACAAGCTTCAAATCCAGACTCCTCAATTTTAAATTGATCCTGTCGGACGTACTGTAGGGGCGGCCCTCCGTGGCCGCCCGTGGTTTACGCAAAGGATTCAAAAAGCGACCATCTCGAATTCGGCGAACACGATCAAAGCCACGGGCGGCCACGGAGGGCCGCCCCTACAGTTCGGTGAACGGGGCTAAATTAAGTCGACGGGTTGTGGATTGAAATTCGGGAACACCTGATTCAGCTCGCGATGACCGAGAAACTTTGTCAACACTTCCGACAGCACTGAGCGATAGTCAATCAAAACCTTGAGTCCACTGGGTCCAACCGGATTCAGCGAATCCGTTTGTGAAGAAGATTCTTCCACCAACCCCGGCCACTGGCCGTGGATTTTACCACCTTTGACCATACCACCCAGCGCAAACAACGCGAATCCACGACCATGATCCGTTCCCAATGAACTGTTCTCATAAGTCCGTCTGCCAAATTCCGTCAGAACCAGCGTCGTTACTCGATTTCGTTGTGCGCCGAGATCTCGATCGAATGCAGCCAGACCACCCGCCAGTTGCTGAATCAGAGCTGCCTGCAAACCGGAAGTACTGCCCTGAAAGAAGTGTGTGTCCCACCCACCCAGATCCAAACACGCAACCTCGAGGCCGACCTGCGCTTTTATCAATCGCGCGATCTCTCGTAGTCCATGCGAGAAGTCGTCGTCGAGGTAGACGGCTCCGCCTTCCGGACTGTACGCCGCGCCTCGCAACGACTCTACACGCCACAAAAGATCCAGAGTTGCTTTTCCCGCTTGCCCCACCATCCCGACTTCCGCGCTGTACATCGCGGACAAGATCGACGACACCGCAGCCGCATCGTTCCCCGGTGTTTTGATTTGAAGTTCTTCGATCGACTCGATCGCGCTCGCGGTGGGTGCGCCACGCAATGACTCAGGAATGCTGGAACCGATCGTGACCGCGGAAAGAGGTGTGACTTCGGCGGATCGAGTGCGGAGATAACGACCTAACCAGCCGCCTCCGATCAGGTGACCATAAGATTCGCCGTGCTCCATCTGGTCCTGCGCTTCAAAGTGAGACCCAGTCGGATTGTCAGTGCCTACTGCTTGCACGATGCCGAGTCGACCTTCATTGAACGCCGGCAACAAGGGCGCAAGGTTCGGATGAAACGCATAGAAATCGTCGAGCCTCAATCCATCAGATGCCGCGATCGCCAAGGTTGGGCGCAACCGGTAATACTCATCGTCACCACGCGGAACGACCATGTTGAGCGTGTCGGCAGCACCGCGCAAAAAGATACAAACCAGAGTACGTTCACCGGCTGGCGCTATAGCCGTTTCGGGTGCGAGCAGCAGTTTGCGAACAAAGGCGCGACGCGATGTGTTAGACATACTCAACACCTCTGAAATGCAGGCGATGCGAGCACCAGCGACACCAACTCCGCGTGATCCTGGTTCTGGTAGGCTCGGAGTGGCCCAAGCTCCGCATCCGAGGCTCTGCGTCCGATGAAGTAAGCAACTAATTGTGCGGGCTGAAAGGGTGTCGAGCCGCCGATAGCCTGCCCCAGTTGTTCGAGGGGGACAGTTACTGTGGGAACGTGATTTGAAACGGCACTAAACGCAAAATTCCAGCGCCAGAGTAAGGTACCGAGCCATGGAGCGATTCGATCGGGATAACCATCCGGCGTCGGATATTGAAACGGACCCTGGCCCATGCGCTGCAAGTATTCGATCAAAGGTTGGTGCGCATGGGTGTCTGCACCAAGCGCGCGCAAGCAACTGGCGATGTATTGAAATGGACGTTTGAACTTGAGACCCCTGGCTGCCTTGAACTCGTCTGAGGTCAGCAACGTGCGCAGCAGTGACTTGATGTCGCCGTCCGTTGCAGTAAAGACGGACGCTAGTCGTTGTACGAGTGAAGCCGGCGGGTCTTCCGAAACAAATCTGCGCGTGAGTTTGGTGGCGATGTGATGTGCAGTAGCAGGATGATTGCAGGCGATTTCGACAAGTCGATCTACGTCATGTTCGCCGCCACCTGCGGGAATGACCTGGCCCAGAATATGTTTCTCTCCATCGTCGTGCAGAGTTTGATCGAAGTACACAGTTCCTTTCCGCCAACCCGTACGCAACTTCCAGCCGGTCAGGCTGCGCGCAGCTTCGTAAACGTCCGTCTGCGTGTAACCACCATCGACTCCGAGTGTGTGCAATTCAAGTAACTCGCGCGCGTAGTTCTCGTTTGGTACGTCGCTGGGTTCTTTCTTCTGATTCTCTTTGCCGTCGAGATAAACGAGCATCGCAGGCGAGGTCGCGGAAGCACGAATCAAGTCCCTGAATTTCCCAAGTGCATGGGCACGAATCACGAGTCGATCGTCGGAGGGTTTGAGATAGATACAGTCGCCTTTCTCCAGGTTTATGTTCAGATGATCGGTCCAGAAACCAACCATCACCTCGAGTAACTGGCGTTTGCTGTAGAGCGCGCGCAACAGAGTGTGACGCGTAATCTCCTCGCGCAACACAGGCTTCTTGTACTCGTAACAAGTTCCGGGTTCATGCCAGATTGTTTCGAAGCGACGAGCGCGTAGATCGCAGAAGGTGTCGTCAATGTGTTCGGGATTTAGTTGTTCCTCGATCCATGCTTCAGCGCCCATCGCTCGTACTCTGTCCACATCACCGGGCCAGGGACCATAAGCAGCGCGTGATAGAAGATGAAACGAAGGGTCGATTTCTGAACTGTCTGGCAAAGTCAGGCTCTCTGGAATCGACTGCTGCGCGAGGCTGCTGATCAAACGTTCGCAAGCAGTGAACGGCAACGTTGCTCCGAGCAGACCAATTGCCTTTAGCAATGCACGGCGCGTGGAGTTCATGAGACAGGTCCATGATTCTCCGCGAACGCAGGTTGTGCAGTGGCTTGAATCTTCAACCTGGAAACGAGGCTTGCATTGAATGCGCCAGTGCCGATGATCGTCGCGACGGGAAGCACTACGAACCAACCCAGAATCGGTAGTAGATAAGTCAGCTCCAAAGCGATTCCGCCGCGCAGCGTTGCGCGCCACGGACTCTGTTGGTCAACTGGCGAAGGAAGCCGGCGGCCGATCGCAGTTGCCAAACCTGCCACCCCGATGTTTGCTTGCAGTTGATAGAAGCACATCACAGCAACGCCCACGACCTTTCCAACTGGTCCGAGCGCAAACAGAACGCTGGTCCAAGCTATCGTGACAAGCGTCAAAGGAAGTCCGGCAAAAAAGTAGAGCCAGATGCGTTTTGTGCAACGTTCGGTCGACGCTTCTACAGCGCCAGGCCAAAGACCACGACACAGCAACCAGAGCCCCGAGAAGGCGAGGAGCATTCCCACGATCACAAAGAAGACCGACATCGTATCTGCCATCAACATGACACACTTCTCCCTTGAATAGAGGCGAATCAATTAGTGGGCAAGTGTTGAGTAAACGATGTGGCCGGCAGATAGGTTTCAGGTACGCTCAGGATGCGCGAGTAAGACTCGCAGGGTGATGTATCCGAGCGTCAGGATTCCGCCAAAGATCAACGTCACCGACACGGCTTTCGTATGAGCCCATGGGTGAACTACGGTGCCGATGATGTCAAGCAGTCGAGTTGGCTCAACCAGTACATCCCAACTATTCCAGCGCAGGAACCGTCCGAGATAGATCGCAAATCCACTTAGTACCAGCGACACCATTGCGAGGATCCAACTGCAGGCAGGCCCTAAGCTGCGGGCGACTATCGCCTGCACATCGATGAGTGACAGGTATCCCAACAACAGGCCGGTTCCGGCACACGAGAGCAACAGAGCGAGGTCGTACCAGGCGGGAGCGTGAGACGCGCGAGTCAAGTGGAGTATGTCAGTGAGAATGTACGGCGCATTGGGCAAGAACAATAACCACAAACAAAAGATCGCCAGCCGGATCGGCCAATGCAATTCTCGATGAGCTGCAAACCGCAGTACCGAACTAAAAAATAGAGGCACGCCGGCGAGAAAGAGATTGGCGACGAGAAACGCGTAGTAACCGGAACCTGTCCGTTTTATCCGCACCGCGATCATACAAGCGCACCAGAAGAGAAGGATTGATACTACGATTAGTCTTTTGACGTCGGCAGATTTCAATAGTTTGCGCATGCGATCACCTTCATTTCGCCAAAAAGAATCGCTGCCAGCAACCCGAGCAACCTCCAGCGGGAGGATTAATATCACATCTTACTTTGCGACGCCAAGTACTTTCTTCTAGTTCGGATATGATCGGCGGGCGGGACCTATCGTCGCCGACAATCTAATTTGAGACTCGTTGCAGTAAAGGTATGGCTCGTTTGATTGAGTGGTCACAATCGGCACAGGGCGATGAAGCGGACCATGAACCGCAATTCTGGATATGTTCATCCCTTAACGGTTCAACTGTGGCACACGGGCATGACGGAGGTTTTCGAGTTCCTTCTTCAACGGAATCCAGTATTGCCGATCGGCCGCGCGTTCCCTTTTTTCCTCCTCGAGAAGCGCGTCAGACAATAGTGATTCGTCGCTGGCTTGGGCGAGTGCTAGAAGCGGACGTTTGCGAACCAGGTTTGGTGGTAATCCACCTCGCTCCAGTACCAGTTCAATTAGTAACTCCGGCGTTCGGAGCTCCAACAACCAGAAATGGAGTTGCTCTGGTGTCGGATTCTCGCGATTCGCAAAATAGTTTACCTCGACGAGTCGACGCACCATCGGCCAGTCCTTATCTCGCTGTGTTTTCTTTGCCTGTACCAGGTCGGGCAACGACATGAGTTCGATAGTGGAGTCATGGACCGACACTGTTGTGCGACGACTCCACAACTTTGGAAACGAGTCGACACCGCGCATCTTCGTCATGACATCAACCCTCATGCCTCGCGCCTCGGCGTGCTGGCACCTAAAATGGACCGCGTGACCCTTGCGGAGATACCTTGGCTCAAATGGTGGAACGGCAATAACGTGTGCATCCAGGTCTGAAAGAGTTTTGTTGAGTCTTGAGAAATTCTCCGAACTGGCAAGAAGGGCGAGATCAGTATCGCGACTAAACTCGGCTGCGCCGTAGAACACGCATGCCTGACCGCCCATCAGCAGGGCGCGCACTCGGTTCGCGCGGATCGAAGAAAGGACTTTGAGTATCGGGTTGCGTGTCAAGCGAGCCACCTAGATGGAAATAGATTTGCCAGAGGCGCTCCGATTCGCGCCAGCGTTCTACTGGTGAAAGGCGATACCACGCTGCCCATTCCTCACCAACAAGTTCTTCAGGCGAGATCATCCGATAGAGTGTACACGGTCAGTTATTGGACTGCATCTCAGCAAACCAGCACCAATTACTTTTCGGTTTTTATTGAATCGAGTATGACTCCGGCGTCGATACGGTAGATATCGCCTAGACCATTCCCCGGACTGCGAATGTTCTTCATGAGCTCTTCGTAAGTCAGTTTCTTCTTCAATGGCTGATCAGCAAAGCCTCGTTCGCTGGTAAAGAAAAAATATTTCTTGTCGGGAGACATGATCGGGCAGAAGTCCAGCGCGGAAGAATTGATCGGGCTACCCAGATTTTTCGCCCGGAGTCCAATGGCCATCGCGATTTAGGATGATGTAAAGATCACCATCTCCAAGACCGTCCGGGCGATTGTACGCAGTGAAAATTAGAAAGCTTTCGTCCGGAGCGATATAGGGATCGCCTTCGAAAGTCTTAGTGTTAATCGAATCCCCGAGGTTCTCGGGGGTGGAATACTTACCATTAACGAACTGCGTGCGATAGATGTCGCCACTCCCTTTACGTCATCGCGATTAGAACTGAAATAGAGCGTTCCGTTGGTTGAGACGGACGGATAAAACTCCTGACTTGGCGTATTGACTGGAAGCTCCAGGTTCGCCGGCTCACTCCAACCCGTTTGAGTCTTTTCGACCATCCAGATGTCGAACTAGTGCCCCCGCAGGGATTCGAACCCCGAACCAACAGATTATGAGTCTGCTGCTCTAACCGTTGAGCTACAGGGGCACACGGAAGACTGAGCTGGCCGAACGGTGATGCGGCGAGTGTATCATGCAGACGTTTGGAAGCTGAAAATCACCCTTGGGAGTAGAGATCGCTAGCGCAAGATCCTCCGCATTCATCAAACCGCCGCGCGTGAGGCGTTAGCGAGGTATTTATTCACACCGGCGGCGGCGCAGCGACCGTCGGAGATGGCCCAGACGACGAGGGATTGGCCGCGTTCGATGTCGCCAGCGGCGAAGATGCCGGGCATGTTGGTCATTTTGTTTGCGTCGACTGCGACGAGGCCGCGGGCGTTCAGGGTCAAGCCCAGTTGGGAAATCACGCCGTCTTTTTCAGGACCAAGAAATCCCATTGCCAGCAGCACGAGTTGAGCGGGCCACACGCGCGTTGTGCCTGGAACTTCGCTGAATGAGGAATTAACGTCGACGGTTTCAACAGCCTCCACGGTTTCATTACCAATGAAGCAGTGCGTCATCACAGAATACGAGCGCGGATCGTTGCCACGCAGCGCAATTGCTTCTTCATGGCCGTAGTCGACACGATGCACCTTAGGCCATTGCGGCCATGGATTGTCTGCCGCACGCGCTGATGGCGACGGAGGCATGATTTCAAATTGGACCAGACTGCGGCAGCCGTGTCGTAGCGCAGTGGCGACACAGTCAGTACCCGTGTCGCCGCCTCCAATCACGATCACGTCTTTATCTTTCGCGGAGATGAACTCAGGTGTCGCACCGTCCAACAAACTCTTCGTATTCGCGCGTAGAAAATCCATCGCGAAGTTAATGCCCGGCAGACTGCGATTCTCAACGGCAAGATCGCGCGGACGACTGGCCCCACCACACAAAACCGCCGCATCAAACTCGCTCAACAACCGGTCCGCCGGATAGTCGCGACCAACGTCGATGTTAGTCATGAAGTGAATGCCTTCGGCAGAAAGGAACTCGACACGTCGCTGGACGAGCGCCTTATCGAGCTTCATGTTTGGAATGCCGTACATGAGCAATCCGCCAACACGATCGGCCTTCTCGAACACTGTCACCGCGTGGCCTGCTGAATTAAGCTCTGCCGCGCACGCTAAACCTGCCGGACCAGATCCGATGACTGCGACTTTCCTTCCAGTACGGCGTTGCGGCGGGCGCGGAACAATCCAACCCTCTTCGAAGCCACGATCGACGATCGCGCACTCAATCGATTTGATCGTGACCGGCTCCTCAGTGATCGCGCGCACACACGAGCCTTCACACGGCGCGGGGCAAACTCTGCCCGTGAACTCGGGAAAATTGTTTGTCTTGTGCAGGAGCTCGAGCGCCGCTTTCCAATTACCGCGGTAAACGAGATTGTTCCAGTCGGGAATCAGGTTGTTGAGCGGACAACCTGAGGCCGCGCCATTGAGCAATTCACCGGCGTGACAAAACGGTATGCCGCAGTCCATACAACGGCCGGCCTGCTCGCGCAGAGTCGATTCTGCAGAATGTGTGTGAAACTCGTTCCAATCGTGAACGCGTTCCAATGGCGATCGCAGCACTGGAAGAATGCGGTCATGCATGTGCAACTGCTGCTTTCTCTATTGCACGCGCGTAATCGTTGGGCAGCACTCGCACAATCTTCGTTACAAATTGATCCCAGCCGAGGAGGATTTCAGTGGCGCGCCGGCTGCCCGTATGCTCGGCATGACGAAAGATCATGTCTTTAACAAACTCAATCTCCGCCTGATCGTCGAGTGTGGTCAACGACACCATGTCAACGTTACAAAACGCTCTATTGTCGTCCAGCAAATACGCGATGCCACCCGACATACCAGCCGCAAAGTTTCGGCCGACCCCGCCCAACACCACGACTCGTCCACCAGTCATGTACTCACAACCGTGATCGCCAACAGCTTCAACCACCACATTCGCGCCGCTGTTCCGCACACAAAACCTCTGGCCTGCGATACCGTTGACGTAAGCCTCGCCACTCGTCGCGCCGTAGAACGCAACGTTGCCGATGATCACATTCTCTTCCGGAACAAACGTGGAATTCCCGGGCGGAACGACGACGATCTTTCCGCCTGACAAACCTTTGCCGAGATAATCGTTTGCATCTCCTTCGAGTCGCAGCGAAATCCCTTTCGGAATAAAAGCGCCGAAACTCTGTCCTGCAGATCCTTCGAAGCGCAGTTGAATCGTGTCGTGCGGGAGACCGGCTGGTCCGTATTGCCGCGTGACTTCGCTTCCGAGTCTCGTTCCCACAGCACGATGAATGTTGCGAATCGGAAGCGTCGCTGAGACTGGCTCACCGTTCCGCAATGCGGGCTGGCAAAGCTCCAGCAGTTTCTCGTTATCGAGAGTGCTTTCAAGATCGTGATGCTGTGTCGTCTGGCAATAACGACCGACAGTCGCGGGAACATCGGGTTTAAAGAGCAGTGGCGACAGATCAAGATTGCGCGCTTTCCAGTGATCGATCTCCGACATTTGCAAGCACTCCGCGTGGCCCACCATCTCGTTCATATTGCGAAACCCGAGCTCGGCCATCAACTCACGCACTTCCCGCGCGATGAACATCATGAAGTTGACCAGGTGTGAAGGATCACCAGTGAACTTCGCTCGCAGTTTGGGATCCTGCGTGGCCACCCCGACGGGACAAGTGTTCAAGTGACAGGCACGCATCATGATGCAACCGAGCGTGACGAGTGGCGCAGTCGCGAAGCCAAACTCTTCCGCACCGAGCAGCGCTGCGACAACAACGTCACGACCTGTTTTCAGCTGTCCATCAGTTTCGATTGTGATGCGACTGCGCAGGTCGTTCAGCAGCAGCGTCTGGTGCGTTTCCGCAAGGCCGAGTTCCCAGGGAGCGCCCGCGTGCTTGATGCTGGTCAGCGGCGAGGCGCCCGTGCCGCCGTCGTAACCGCTGATCAGAACGACGTCTGCGCGGGCCTTCGCCACGCCGGCCGCGATTGTCCCCACGCCCGCTTCGGCAACCAGCTTGACGCTAATTCGCGCCTCGGGATTAGCATTCTTCAGATCAAAAATTAGTTGGGCCAGATCCTCGATCGAATAGATGTCGTGATGCGGCGGCGGTGAGATTAGTCCGACACCGGGAGTCGAATGTCTGACGCTTGCGATCCACGGATAAACTTTTTCTGCAGGCAGTTGACCTCCCTCGCCCGGCTTCGCGCCCTGCGAGATCTTGATCTGCAGTTCCTGCGCATTGACGAGGTAGTGACTCGTGACTCCAAACCTGCCGGAAGCGACTTGCTTGATGGCGCTGTTTCGCGAATCGCCAAAGCGTTCCGGATCTTCACCGCCCTCGCCGGTGTTGCTCTTGCCGCCGATGCGGTTCATCGCGATCGCAATCGACTCGTGCGCTTCCTTGCTAATCGAACCGTAAGACATCGCGCCAGTTTTGAAACGCCTGACGATTGCTTCCACCGGTTCGACTTCGTCGATTGAAACGGGCGGACGAGTCGACCGCAGCTCCATCACTCCGCGCAACGTGCAAAGATTGCGCGACTGGTTGTTGACGAGCTCGCTGTACTCTTTGAAAGTCTCATAACGTCCGGTACGACAAGCCGCCTGAAGTTTGTGAACGGTCAAGGGATTGAAGAGATGCGGCTCACCGTCTTTGCGATACTGATAATGACCGCCGCTTTCGAGAGTGGGCTGGTCGACAAAAGCCGCTGCATGTCTGCGTCGCACTTCTTCCGCGATCACATCGAGATTCGCGCCGCCGATGCGTGAAGGTGTCCAGGTGAAGTACTTGTCGATGAGGTCCTGATGTAGGCCGATGGCTTCGAAGATCTGCGCGCCACAGTATCCCTGTGTGGTTGAGATGCCCATCTTCGAGATGACCTTGATGATGCCTTTGTTTATCGCATGTACGTAATTATGCAGTGCGGTTTGTTCGTCGTGGAGAGTTTCAAATACGAGATAGGGATTGATCGCGGCCGCGCCGTAACCGAGCAGCAAACTGAAGTGATGCACTTCGCGTGGCTCGCCACTCTCAACGATCAAGCCGACTTGCGTGCGTGTGCCTTCACGAATCAGATGATGATGAACAGCACCCGTGGCCAGCAGCGCGGGAATGGGCGCCATCTCGGCGTCGATGTTGCGATCGGAGAGGATGATAAGATCGTAGCCGGCTTTGATCGCTGCGCTTGATTGTTCACAGATGTTATCGAGTGCGGTTGCGAGTCCCTTCCCGTCGGCCGCAGCCGCATAAACGATTGGTAGAGTGAGTGACTTGAAGCCTGATCTTCCCCAGTGACTGTCCGAATCGCCGAGCAGTCGCAGCTTTTCCAATTCTTCGTTAGTCAGAATTGGCGACGAGAGCCGGATTTGACGAGCACACTCCGGCGACGGCTCGAGCATGTTCGCCTCTGGACCAACACACGTGTCAGCGGACATCACGAGCTCTTCGCGAATTCCATCGACTGGCGGATTCGTCACCTGCGCGAAGAGTTGTTTGAAGTAGTTGTAGAGTAACTGCGGACGTTCAGACAGGATAGCGAGCGGCGTGTCGGTGCCCATCGAGCCAATCGCCTCGCTTCCGGTTGTGGCCATCGGCTCGATGAGCAATCGCAGCTCTTCATACGTGTAACCAAAAACACGTTGGCGCTGGAGAATCGTTTCAGTGTTCGTTGTGTGAACGTATGGTGGTTCAGGCAAATGGTCCAACGCGATCATGTTGGCGTCGAGCCACTCCTGGTAAGGGTGTTCGCGCGCCAGCGTGTGCTTCAATTCGTCGTCGCCGATGATGCGTCCCTGGATTGTGTCGACAACGAACATATTGCCCGGTTTGAGACTTCCCTTGGCTACGATCCGCTCCGCCGGAATGTCGAGCACGCCGACTTCAGACGCCATCACAACCAAATCATCATGCGTGATGTAGTAGCGAGCGGGACGAAGACCATTGCGATCGAGTAACGCTCCGACGGTGAATCCATCGCTGAAGACGATTGCAGCTGGTCCGTCCCACGGCTCGGTAAGCAGCGAGTGATATTGGTAGAAGGCACGCTTTTCCTGATTCATAACGTGATCGCCGGTCCACGGTTCGGGAACCATCATCATGAGCGCGTGTGGCAGCGAACGTCCGGCAAGCAAGAACATTTCGAGAGCGTTGTCGAACATTCCCGAGTCGCTTGCGTCTGTGTCGATCACAGGTAATACCTTCTGTAGAGCGTCGCCGAAGAGTTTCGAGGCAAAGCGGCTCTCGCGTGCGTGCATCCAGTTGACGTTGCCACGCAGTGTGTTGATTTCGCCGTTGTGTGCGACGTAGCGATAAGGATGCGCGCGCGCCCAACTCGGAAATGTGTTGGTGCTGAAGCGCGAATGAATGATTGCCAGCGCGGAGGTTAGTGATTCGTCAAGAAGATCGGGATAGAACTGCGGCAACTGACTGGCAGTCAGCATGCCTTTGTAGACGAGAGTCTTGTACGAGAGACTCGACAGGTAAAAGCCCTCGATGTTCGCTTGTTTTACTTGTCGAGATGCACGGCGGCGGATGACGTAGAGCTTGCGTTCGAAAGCGGCGTCGTCCGTTAGATCGTCATTGCGCGCGATGAAGACCTGGCGGATGACGGGCTTTGACTCGCGGGCGGTTGGACCAAGGAGAGCGTCGTTTGTTGGAACATCTCGCCAGCCGATTACTTGCTGGCCTTCCTCTTCGACGATCTGCTCGAGTACGGCTTCGCACTGTTGTAGCAACGAGCCGGCCACAGGCAGGAAGACCATTCCGGCGGCGTACTGTCCAAAGGCGGGGAGTTCGAACGAACATTTGTTCTTGAAGAATTCGTGCGGTGTTTGAATCAGAATCCCAGCGCCGTCACCGCTATTCGCATCGCACCCCGAGGCGCCGCGATGCTCCAGATTACGCAGCACCTCGAGCGCGTTTTTGACGATCTGGTGCGATCGTCGCCCTTTAACATCAGCGACGAAACCCACGCCACAAGCATCGTGCTCATTGCGTGGATCGTAGAGACCTTGTTTTTGTGGTCCATCGATCAATGTATCCACAGATTACGCAGATTAGACCGCGAGGCCTTCGTCCAGCGTTGGAACTGCTGAACTTGCCGCAACTGGAATGACTTCGGGTTGTGTGGTCGCGACGACAGGTGGCGCAGGCAGAAACTCTGGATACGCTTGAACGCCGATCTCGCCAATGTCCAAACCTTCCATCTCCACCGCTTCCGACACACGATTGCCAACCAGCGATCCAATAACCTTGAAGAACACATGAAACGCGGTGTACGTGAAGGCAATACATGCAGCCGCACCGATAAGCTCGGCAGTGAGTTGGCCCATGCCGCCGCCATAGAACAACCCACGCACTCCCCCCGCCACGCCGTTGAGTCCGGCGCCGTAAGTCCCGTCGGCAAATAAACCAATAGCGATCACACCCCAGGCGCCGTTCACACCGTGAACACTGATAGCTCCAACCGGATCATCAATCTTCAGGCGATGTTCCACGAAGATGGTCGCGCCGACGAGCAGGACGCCTGCGATCAGACCAATCAAAACGGCGCCGATGCTGTTGATAAACGCGCACGGTCCCGTGACAGCTACGAGCCCGGCGAGCATTCCATTCGCCATGAACGACAGATCCGGTTTGCCGCGCAGGTAATTGATCGCGATCATCGCCGACACGGCGCCAGCCGCTGAACCGAGCATCGTATTCACAGCCACTACAGCGATACGCAGATCGCCGCCCGATAGCGTCGAGCCCGCGTTGAAGCCAAACCAACCAAACGCCAGTATGAGAACGCCCAGAATCGCCATCGGCATGTCGTGACCGGGAATCGCATTCACTCTTCCATCGGCTTCGTACTTCCCGATACGTGGTCCAAGAATCTTCGCGCCGGCGAGGGCCGCAACTCCGCCAACCATGTGCACGACCGACGAACCAGCGAAATCAACGTGGCCATGGCCCAAACCGACTTCCTTGCCGAGTTGCGCAAGCCATCCGCCACCCCACACCCAATTGCCGAAGATCGGGTAGATGAACATCGACATGAACAGCGCATACAGAACGAATGACCCCCATTTCCATCGTTCGGCCATCGCGCCTGTGGGAATCGTCGCCGCGGTATCCATGAAGACCATCGAAAACAGGAAGAGTCCAAAGACACTCACGTCGTAAGCGTCGCCGCTGAGAAAAAAACCTTTTGTGCCGAAGAGACCGAAGGAGTGACCAGCGATCGTGATCGTGTATTCGGAAGCGAGTGCGCCGGTGTTACCCAGTGCGGCAACTGCGCCGATGCCGCCCATCTGCAAAGCGTAGCCGCAAACCCAGTAACCGAGCAGACCAATGCCGTAAACCATCATGTTCATGGCCATCGTGTGCGATGCGTTTTTCGCGCGCGTGAAGCCGGTCTCGCAGAATGCGAATCCGGCCTGCATGAACATGACAAGAAATCCTGCGAGCAACATCCAGACGAAGTTGCTTGCTACTTTCGAGTGGCCGACTTCCGCAGCAAGTTCCTGCAAGGTTGGCGCAGACGGGTTTGACGCGACGATGTCGGAAGCGCCGCCGGTCGCAGCACCGGTTGGATCAGCAGCAATGGCAATCAGAGGTGTGAATATGAGCACGCACGCGAGCACAAGCACTTTGAGCATTTGTTTTTTTTTGACTCCCCGAGATCTATTTGCTCCCGAGCGCGTTACAACAGCCATGCCAAGCCACAAAGAAGCACAAAAGGCACAAAACCTGCGCATCTTCGGGCTAGTCCCAGCGACAAATTTGTAGGTTCAATGTCTGCGACCTACAAGAATGTAAGTGTGGTTTATGCGTCCATAAAACTTTTCACTTTGACTTGCGAAAATTTGCGCTTCAACATGCGCCATCGATCATGGTTGCCACGCTAAAGAGTCCCGAACTGGTCACGCGCGAACGGCGCGAAGTGCGGAAGCTCGGCACGCTGCTCGAGATCAGTCGACTGCTCGCGGACACGAGCAATCTCAAAACAGCCTTCGCCGCCTCGCTCGAAACACTCGGCCGTCACCACGGAATGTTTCGAAGCTTTGTGATGCTGCTCGATAGGGAGAGCGAGAAGATTCGTATCGAAGCCAGTTACGGTCTCAATCAAGACTCCGCGCATCGCGTTACTTATCGCGTCGGCGAGGGCGTCATCGGCCGCGTCGTGCAAAGCGGCAAGCCGGTTGTCGTGCCGCAAACGAGCCGCGAGCCGCTGCTACTAAATCGTCTGCGCTCGCATGAGGAAAACACGACGCGCAAGGAAGTCAGTTTCATCTGCGTGCCGATCATGAACGGAGGAAAAGCGGTGGGCGTGCTCGGCGCAGATCGTGTCTACAAAGAAGAGCGCGACTACGACCGCACCACCAAATTTCTCAGTGTAACCGCGGCGATGATGGCGCAGGCGCTCAAGGTGAGAGAACGTATCGAGGCGGACAAGAAGCGACTGCTCGACGAGAACAGCCAACTCAAACAGGAGCTGCGCGAACGCTACGACTTTGGGCACATTGTCGGGAACTCCAATCCGATGCGCCTGGTCTACGAACAGGTCACGCAGGTCGCACGCACAAACACGACGGTGTTACTGCGCGGCGAGTCGGGCACCGGCAAGGAGATGATTGCCCACGCGATTCATTACAACTCACTTCGCGGCAGTAAACCATTCGTCAAAATCAGTTGCGCCGCGCTTCCTAACACGTTGATTGAATCGGAGTTATTTGGGTACGAGAAAGGCGCTTTCACCGGCGCTCAGACACGCAAGAAGGGCAGGTTTGAGCTCGCAGACGGCGGCACGCTGTTTCTCGACGAGATCGGCGATCTCGATCTCACGACGCAGGTGAAACTACTGCGCGTGTTGCAGGAGCGTGAGTTTGAACGGCTCGGAGGCGTGGAAACGATCAAAGTAAATGTAAGACTGATCGTGGCTACCAACAAGGATCTCGAGGAAGCGATTAAGCGGTCGCAGTTTCGCGAGGATCTTTACTACCGTCTGAACGTCTTCACCATCTTCATGCCGCCGCTGCGCGAGCGCAAACCCGACATACTTCTGCTCGCCGAGCACTTTGTCGAGAAGTTTGAGCGCGAGCACAGCAAGAGTATCAAGCGTATTTCGACGCCCGCGATCGACATGCTGACGAGTTATCACTGGCCCGGCAACGTGCGCGAGCTCGAGAATGTCATCGAGCGTGCAGTTTTGATCTGCGATTCAAACGTCATTCACGGCCATCACCTGCCACCGTCGCTGCAAACTGCCGAAGGATCAGACACGATCACGCGCCTGTCGCTCGCGTCGGCAATGGAAGCCTACGAACGTGATTTGATCCAGGACGCTCTCAAAACCTCGCGTGGCAACCGAGCGAAGGCGGCAAAACTTCTGGATAGCACCGAAAGGATCATTGGTTACAAGGTGAAAAAATATGGGCTCAGGTGCGAACGCTTCCGCTCATAATTTCTGAACCTACAATCTTGTCAGGCTATTCAGCATGTCCTACAAATTTGTAGCCTGCACATCCACAGATTACGCAGATTTGATAAAGAACCATCTGTGTAATCTGTGGATTAAGGATTGCTCAAGTTCGGGTCAAGGAGAATCAAGGTGTCGAAGTTAGCTAACGTTGTTCCCACCCAAACTACTCGTGAGCTTTTGCGGATTGTGCGCGCGGCGCAGCCGATTCCGCGGGTTGCTGTTGCGCGGCGACTCGGCGTTCATCGCCGCAGGATCACCGTGCTCGTAAAGCCGTTGCTTGACTCAGGCGTCCTGCGGGAAGGCACGCCGGAACAATCGACACATCGCGTGGGCCGCCCGCCGATTGGGTTGTCGCTGCGAGCAGAAAATCATTTCTTAGTCGGCGTAAATCTTGGCGTCAGCCAGACAAAAGTCGGTGGCGCCACGGTTGACGGTAGAGTGATCTTCGAAGACGCGTTTGAAACCCCAGGCGATCCGGAGACAGCAATCGCCCAGATCAAATCAACCATTCGCCGTCATCAACATGATTTGCCCGATCGTGAATTGGTTGTGGTGGGCTTCAGCGTCTCTGGACCGACAGATGTTGAGGGAGGCCGGCTGCTCTACGCGCCGCACCAGGGCTGGCGAGATGTGCCGATAGCGAAGATGCTTGGACTGAAAGTACCCGTCATCGTCGAGAACAATGCGACGGCTGCGGCGATCTATGAATCGCAGCGACGACGGCGCCGCGCTGCGACGAAAACAGCCGGTGATTTTGTACTCGTTCGTGCGGGAACAGGCATCGGAGTCGGTCTCGTCGTGGGCGGCGAAGTTTTCCGCGGCGCGACTGACATTGCCGGAGAGTTTGGACACATGACGATTGTTGCAGGTGGCAAGTCGTGCCCGTGCGGCAATCTCGGCTGCTGGGAGCGATATGCGTCAGCGGCAAGCGCCGTCGAACTCTATCGCGGCGAGACGAATCGGGCCAGGCACAATGCGCCTTTGAGATTCATCGACCTCGTCGCGCGTGCAAACGCCGGTGAACGACGCGCGCAAGTGACACTCGATCGCGTTGGTACACATCTCGGCATCGGTATCGGAAATGTGATCTGCGGACTCGGTGTGCCTCACGTCGTGTTGAGTGGAGATCTGGTTCATGGCTGGAACTTCATCGAAGCGCCGGCACGCGCGGCAATCGCACGCTCCCTCTGCGGACGCTTGTCTGAATGGTCACTCGTTGCCGGTGAAACTCACGGTTCCGAACTCGGCGGCGCGCTGGAGGTCGCGATCGAGCATTACCTTCTCACTCTAATGAGAACAACGAAGATCGCCGCCTGACAAAACAGGTCTTATAGGACCTATACTTGCTTCGAAAAATTGGAATCTACAAAATGATGGGCCACCTCCCCTGGACCAATCGCTTGCAGACAACCTTGCAGTGTCGGTAAGAATCTCAAAGACCCTCGTAACACTAAACACTCTATGAAGCCTACCCTTCAAATCGTAGGTCGTGATGAAGCAGAAAGTTTGCCTGTGCTTGCCACTGCGGCAGACGTGCGCGAAGTGATTCGCTTCCTCAAACATCATCCGGAAGGAATCACCACGGTCCAGGCGGCGGACGCATTTAGAAAACGGATCTTCGATGCACGAAAAGTTTCCGCGTACGAATTCTGGAAAATTATTGCGCGAAGTGGAGACCGTTTGAAGTTGACTCCGTTGGGTTGGGAACTGGCGCAGTGTCTGAACCCGGAAGCGAAGGTCTATCGCACGGTGCTCCGCAACAACGCACCTTATCACGGAGGGTTGGAATGGATTCAGGCGCAGGAGCTCGAACTCGTTACGCACCTGGATATCGGTGAGTTCTGGCGCGAGCACCACAGTCATGTTCTGCAAGGCGACAGTGAAGAACAACTCGAAGCATACGCCGCAAGTTTCTTTCATATCTGCCACGAAGCAGAAGTCGGCACGTTAACCGTTGGTCGTAAGGGCCAACCGACACGACTGCATATCAACCCCGAAGAGCTCGACTCGTATTTGACCGGAATTGAACCAGCTCAAACAGAGCCCGAGAAGCTCGTCACTCGCGGAACGCCTGCAAGTTCGCTTCGAGTTTTTATTTCACATCCGGCGACACCAGCTCTCGTAAAGCACATTACGAACGGCCTCGAACTCGCCGATCTGCAATTCGAAACCATCGATCGCGCCAGCATTAAGTGGACGATCGACAAAACACTCGCGGTGCTCAAGCAATGTGAAGCAGGCGTGATCGTGATCACTGAAGATAAGCGAAGCGATCTGCTGTTGATTCAGCTCGGCGCTGCGCTCGCGCATTTCGGACCGAGGTTATTGCTCGTGGCGAAAAAAGGCGTAGCGTTGTCGCCGGATTTTAATCATATCCAGCGTTCTGAAGTTGAAGACGAGATCACCTGGAACTCCGGCCTCGAGTTAATGAAAGCACTGAAACGTCTCAAGGCCGAAGAATAGTCTTGCCGCGGATTTTCGCGGATGAACGCGGATCCTTTAACGTGAGACTTCGTCGATCACTTTGATGATTCGTTCCGGTGACTGCAACCCGGGGGTCGTAGTCCAAACCCCCGTGCGATCGTTTCCAATCACTAACAGCGTCTCGTGCAAATCCGTGCTCACGTCGTCGGTGATCACGTCTCGCAAGACTTTTCTGACGACTGCCTCCTCACCAGTCAATAACGTCCAACCGGCGCCGACTCCGTATTCTTTTCCCCATGCTCTCAGCTTTTCCGGAGTGTCGACGCGCGGATCTTTACTGACGGAAACAATGAAGACATCGCGCCCCAGTCTGTCTCCCAGTCGCTCTTTTAGCTTCACGAGGGCCCGCGCTTGCATCGGACAGAACGCGTTGCACTGCGTGAAAAATCCATGGACCAACACCACCTTGCCTTTGATCAGATCCGAATAGAACCTCACTTTCTTTCCATTCTGATCCACGAGCCAGAGATCAGGAATCTCGGCACTGGTCAACGTCAGTACGATTCTTCCTGATCTCCTCTCGCGCGGATCCTGTCCAAAGAGCGGCGCCAGCAACAGCAGTGTCGCAGTGATAACGAAAATGGATTTCTTCATGCGACTCCTACGTCGTACCCACCCGCTACCGCAGGTGGTTCTGACTGTGTCCAAGTTAGAAGCTCGAGGCGTTGCCGCCGAGACGAACAAAGCCGGCCCACGTCGAGCTGCCCGCGGTTGACTGAACGTTGTAGTAGAGCGCGTTATCCAGTCCTCTCACCACCGCTGACAATTTTCCGTTTGCGTTCTGCGCCGGTGCTGCTCCTGAAGTTAGACCACCCCCAAGTGAGACCCACGACGACCACGTACTTCCCGACGGTGCGGTCTGCCAGATGTGTTGCAGTGTGTTGTCCGTGGCACGTGAGAAGACTTCCAGCCTGCCGTCGCCGTTGATCCCCACAGTCGGTGCGGAGTTAAGGCTACTGCCGAGACTGGTGTGATTGGACCAACCACCCGGAGAACCCGGAGACTGTTTGACGTAAGCCAATCCTCCTCCAGCCATACCAAACTCGCGATAGAACACCTGCAGGAATCCATCCGTGTTCCGAGCCACATCCGGCTTCACAGCATCAAGGAATCCGCCGAGACTAAACCAACCTGACCACGTGTTGCTGCCAGCGCTGGTTTGCCAGATATGATTCAGCCCGTTATCACTCATAACTGCAAACACTTCGAGTCTGCCGTCGTTATTCACTCCGACAGCTGGATCTGAGATAAGCGTCCCGAAGAGATTCTGCGGCGTGGTCCAGGTGGATGAGCCCTGCGAAGTTTGTGCGAACGTGTAGAGCAGGTTGTCACCACCACGATACACGACCTGCAGTTTCCCATTGGTATTTCTTGCGACTGCCGGATCTCCCGCAGCCGAACCACCGAGTGCGAACCAACCGGACCAACTGCTGCTGCCGGGTGTTGTTTGCCACTGGTGATAAAGCCCATTGTCAGTACCCTTCACGAATACCTCGACTCTGCCGTCCGAATTCGCGATCGCCACGGGATTTGAAGTACCAGCGCCGCCAAGACTGATCGGCCCGGTCCATGTGCTTGCGCCGGCTGCAGTTTGTACGAAGTAATAGACTGCGTTGTCCGCACCCTTGTAGAACACCTGCAGACGACCATCGAGGTTTCTAGTCATTCGCGACCCGGTATCGAAGATCGGGAACGTCGTTGGTCCACCAGGCACTGTCACCTTGATGAACTTCGACACCGAAGGCACACCCGACGAGTTCATCACAAACAACATGTAGTAACCCGGCGGGCAGATGTTGCTCGAGGTGGGAACTGTAAGAGTCAGATTGGTTGTGCTCGGCGCGAGCGGATTCAGCACCACACGTCGCTGATCGAAGTTGAGACTATGAGTCACACTCGGAAGTCTCATAAGTGCTGCCGAACTGACTTGTGTACCACTGCTGATCGAGACGTTGAACGTTTCACCGAGGTTTACCGACGCCGGGGCGCTATTGATGGTGGGTCGCGCCGCCAGCGTTCCGCTTCCGGTAAACAGGTACGGCGGTGAAAAGATCTCCACGTCGTTGTGGCCGTAATGTCTGCATGCTACTGGATCGTTGGGTGGAACTCCGGAGCACGTAACCACAGCGTTGTAGTTGGGATCTACCGTGACGTCGCCACCTGCGGCAGGCAAACCGCCGCCGCCGATAAGCACTCGCGCATCAGGCAGAAGAAGCCCGATAGAGTGGTATATACGCGGGATGTGCATTGGATTCTCGGCCAACACTGTCCAGGTATTCGTTGCCGGATTCCAGATCTCCGAAAAATGCGCAGCACCTTCCGGACACGCGAAGTTAGGACTCGCGCCATCGCATCTCTGACCGCCGCTTGCCAGGATCTTGCCATCTGGAAGAAGCGTGGTGTTTTGATACTCGCGCTTGTAATTCATCGATGGGCCAGGAGTGAATGTTCCGGTGGTAAGATCAACGAAACTTGTTTGAGACAATGTAGTTCCGCTGCCCTGGCCTTCACGGCCACCAACAACCATCACCTTTTGCTGCTCCGTGTTGTAGAGCACAGACGAGCCTTCAAAATGATCGAGGAGGCCTCCCGAAAAAGTCGTAAACAGGTCGGTGGATCTGTCGTAATACCACGGATTTTTTCCGGTCAACCCGAAGACTCTGCCATTGGCTGTCAGATGCAAGTAGGGGTAATTGCGAACGTTAAGGCCGTTAGACGATCGAAGCAGCGTGTCTGTTGAGCCGTTGTAAAAATTCGGAAACTGGTTGCTTTGTATATTGGGCCTACCGGTAGAGAGCCTGCTGCCGTCCCAATACGTGCCGGAAAAGATGGAGATGGAGCCGTCGCCAAGCATCAAGCTCGATGGATACCAGCGGCCTTGTTCCATCCTCCTCGGACTCAAGGTCCAACTATTGGTCTGTGAGTCGAACGTGTTGATTTCCGTCTCGCCGATCAGTTCCTGATCGGGAGTTTGCTCGTCACGATCGTGGCCTCCTGCAACCATCAGACGCCCATCGGGCAAGAATGATTGTGTCGAACAAAACAGGTTCGTCGCCGCAGTCGGCATGGCTCCGCTCTTGACCTTCGTTACCGGATCCCACGTGTACGTGTTGCACGAACCAGCCGTGTCCCAGGTGTCCGGGGCTTTGTCTCTGCCCCAGTAAAGCAAACGACCATTGGGCAACAGATTGATGTGAACCGGAACAGTTTCGAGGTCTTCGCAAGGACCCCATTGACCTACGAGACCGGGATTGCCTGGCGCCGGCGGTGTAAAGTTGTCGTCATCCTTGATAATCGCCTGACCGCTGCCATCGGCAATGACCGCGTTCACAGGATTTGAAAGCGTGACGAAGAACGTTTCATCGGGTTCGATAGTGTTGTCGCTGCGCGCGAGAATATTGATCCTTGCACTGGGTTGACCGGCCGGAATCGTCACCGTTCCGCTGGCGGCGATGTAGTCGCTTGTACTCAAAGCAGTACCATTCGAAGTCGTGTAATTCACGCTAACGTTCTGGCTGCTTAGCGATGAGAGAGCTACGATGAAGACCGTTTTCGGTGTACCACCGCAACTGTTCTCGATCACCTTTGCGTCGCTAATAGAAACTGATGTTCCCGGGGTAGAGTCGTCGTTGAGAATCGTGGCGGTGCCCTGATTGTCAGGGAGTTGTGCGTTCACGGCATTGGAAAGATTGACGACGAAAGTCTCATTCGGCTCGAGCACGGTATCGCCAACTATCGGAATCTGCAGTGGAACAGTTGTTTGTCCGGGATTGAAGGTCGCTGTTCCGATAGCAGGAGTGTAGTCACCGAAAGCTTTCGCAGTGCCATCCGCAGTCGCGTAGTTGACAGTGATCGTCTGCGAGCTTGCGCTCGAAAGCGTCAAGTTGAACGTTGCGGTGCCGGGACCGCTACCTTCGTTGACAGTCGGATCGCTGATCGAGATCGTCTGTGTACCGGGAATTTGAGCAGCAAACTTGCCGCCGTGATCCCATGTGGCTCTGCCGTTGAATAATGTGAAGGCCATTCCATTCAATATTCTGCCTTCAAGTCCGACTTGACTTGCCGGCACTTCCAATCGCACCCACTGTCCTGTCGGTGGCAACGGACCCATATTTCGTCGACTGACTGTTCCTTCAACACCCCAACCGATCTGACTCGCGCCCCAATACGCGCGGTGTTCCCACGTGCCGTCGTTCCATTGCAGCATTACCTGAGTCGGTGGATTGGCTGGATCGAGAAAGACGTGCGCGACGAGCGTGTCGCCGGTGTTGACCATCAGTGTTTGAGTCGCGCCGGAGAAGAAGTGTTGATGAACGTCGTTCACGACGATATCTGAAGTGTGAGCGAGCGAACCGGAAAGCGGAATCGGGTTAAAACAAGTCCAGTTCCAGCCTTCGTTTGATCCCTGTGGAATCGCGCCGGTTGGAAGTGAGTCTTCGACCCAAACCGTGTCGTCTGCAACCGTGCTGTTTTCATAGGCTTCAATCTCGACGAGACGGCTCCAGTTGTTTGCGAAGGTCGTGAAATTGTTTCCTTTGTTGACGACGACGCGAATCGCATTCGTCGTGATTGGTGAGAACCGAAACTGGCGGCGCACTTTGTTGTTGGCTGTTACTTTTCCACCGGGTATCGTCTTCCATGTCGTGTTATTAACGAGATACTGCACGTCATAGTCGGTCATTCCCTGCCCAGTGTTGTCGGCCGTGTTAAAGGTCTCGTTGATGTCGGGATCGTTGGTCTTGGTGGCAAATCCATCTCTCAACGTGTAGACGTCGATCTCGTTGATACGTCGTGCAAAGCCAATGAAAAAATCAATTCGAACCCAGTCTACGGAGTAAGTATTCTCAGTTGCGTCATTCCAGCCGCTCCCGAAACCGCCGCGCCCCCAGTTGAAGCCGGTGCGATCGCCATCGATAACGGCGCTCGGCGAATAGAGGGCGTTGAAAGTTGACGTGGCGCTCGCGACCGAGCCATTCGCGGCCGCAGCGATATTGAACCCGGCCGTGCGACCGAATGCTTCGAGCTCGACAATGCGGCTGAAGTTCAGCGCGGTTGTGAATCGCGCGGCGCCGTGAACCTGCACGCGTATCGCGCTTGTCGAAACTTCCGGAAAGTTAAACTGTCGCCAGACTTTATTGTTATCGCGGACAATCCCGCCGGGAACCGTGACCCAGAAGGTGCCGTTCCAGTATTGAACTTCAAACTCAGTGATTCCCTGCCCGCTGTTTTCGCAGGTGCTGAAAGTTTCCGTGAGTGTCGGCGGCGTAAGATTGTCCTGGAAGTTATCCCGCAGTGTGAAGACATTGATCTGACTCACAAAATTGGAGGCGGGAAAATTAACTGTGAGGATGTCGCTGGAATAGTCGCCCTGCGTATTGTCGTTCCAACCGCCGCCAGCGCCCCAGTTCTGCGCTTTGCGATCGCCGTTGATGACGGCTGAAACAGGAAAGTTGCCGGTGCTGTGTTCTGACGAAGCCGACGCTATGGCGCCATTAGCTGCGGACGCAACATTCGATGAAGGCGATTGCGTCTTGCCACTGAAAGCAAACGTGAGCATACAAATGATCATGAGAACCAACGCACAAGTGACTATCAAATAGCGATGCATAAGGGGCCTCTCTTTCGGAAACGGAGTTAGGCGCTCGCGCATCGCAAGCACTGTTCCGATGAGAAGCAAAAAGATGGAACTGTTTGTAACGACGAGAGATGTGAGATTTCGACGTTACTGAGGGAGCATCATTGCTAAACCAGAGATTCCAAAAATATAGGATGGTAAGCTAATGGAAAGGAAATTGAGAACGCGGATGAACGCGGATTTGATCTGCGTTCATCCGCGTAAATCCACGTTAATGGACTACACTGTAACTATCATCCTTCGCTGCGCCATTCCCGTTCCAATCCGGTTTCAGCACAACCTTGATGCACTTGTCATCTTTGTTCTTGAAAATGTCGAACGCGTACGGCGCATCGTCAAGACTCATCGTGTGCGTCACGACAAACGATGGATCTATGTCGCCATTCTCGATCCGCTCCAACAACGGACGCATGTATCTGTGCACGTGCGCCTGGCCGGTTTTGATCGTGAGTGCACGCTGCATGACCGAACCGATTGGAAACTTGTCGATGAATCCACCATAGACGCCGATGACGGAGATTACGCCTCCATTTCGACAGCACATGATTGCCTCGCGCAATGCGTGCGGCCGATCGGTCTCCATCATCATCGCCTGCTTCACGCGATCGTAGACTTCGATCATTGCCGGCGCGTGCGCCTCCATACCGACGTCGTCGATACACGCGTCAGGTCCGCGGCCGCCGGTCATGTCCATCAACCTCTCGTAAACGCTTTCGTTGCGATAGTTGATGGTTTCGGCGCCCCCATCTTCGGCCATCTTCAAGCGTTCCGGAACCTCGTCGATCGCAATCACTCGTTCTGCACCGAGTAGAAAAGCACTGCGAATCGAGAATTGTCCGACAGGTCCGCATCCCCAGATCGCGATGGTGTCACCAGGTGTGATGTCGCACATCTCCGCGCCCATGTAACCAGTCGGGAAGATGTCTGAAAGAAAGAGCACCTGTTCGTCCGTCAAGTGATCCGGCACCTTGATCGGCCCTACGTCAGCGAAAGGAACACGCGCGTATTCTGCCTGGCCGCCCGCATAACCGCCGGTCAGGTGCGAATAACCGAAGATTCCCGCGCCTGCATGACCAAACGCTTTTTCGGCCATCCACGCATTTGGATTTGTGTTCTCGCAAAGTGAAAACATCTGCTCCTTGCAGAAGAAACATTTTCCGCACGCGATCGGGAAAGGAACTACCACACGGTCTCCAACTTTCAGATTGCGCACTTCGCGGCCAACCTCGACTACTTCACCCATGAACTCATGCCCCAGGATGTCGCCGCGCTGCATGGTCGGAATCAACCCGTTATAGAGGTGTAAGTCTGAACCACAGATCGCAGTGGAGCTGATCTTCACAATTGCGTCGCCCTGGTTAAGGATCTGCGGATCCGGAACGTCCTCGACGCGAACCTGTGTTTTGCCGTACCAACAATTGGCTTTCATCTAGATCATCCCCCTTTCCGAGCTGCGTTCTTCCGATCGATAGTTCGTCGCAGTTTCACTCGGCAACATCTGTGCGCCTTCGAGCTCACTCGGGGCTGCCGGGCGACCCGGCCTTTGTGACATGTAACCTGTGCCAAGCAGTGTTGCATCGGAAACTACAACTTCGCCAACTTCGAGAACCTGTTTGAAGCGCCGCATATCGTCGTCCAACTGTTGATTCGGTTCCTCGCCAAACAGCCTTGCGACAGTTGCGCCGAGCACGCCGGCCATTGGCTTGTATTCGAAGTTGACTTTGACGATTGTGCCGCGTCCGCCCGGAGCTTGTTCGAAGCGAACGGCGCCCGCGTTGTCGACCTCGGAGTTTTCCAAGGATCGCCACGTGATCACTTCGCCGGGAACGTCAGCGACGATCATCGCTTCCCATTCCACATCCATTCCCGCCGGGCCCTTTGCTTTCCAACGGGAACGGCCTTCGCCGATATCGGTGACCGAGTCGAGATGGCGCATGAAACGCGGCAGGTTTTGGAAGTCGCGCCAGAAGTTATAGACCTCTTCAAGCGGTCGGTTCACAACGCACGAAGCCTTCGCATGAATTCCGTGGTTGTTGTCGGTGAGTTGCATGGCGCAGATCACGTCGAGCGCCGTGACCGCGAGCACATTCGCCGTCGCGAACGTCACTCTGCCGCGTTTTGCCTCCGGAGCTGTACAGGCAACACCGAGACTGATGAGATCGACTGCGTCTCCCGCAACGCGCGACCACATCGCTTCTCTCGGATTCTTTTGCGCAAAAATTCCGATCCCCGCGGCGAGCTCACGCAGACCGTACAGTCGTATTAAACCTGTGTGTTTGTTTGAAACACCTGAAATGCTGGCGATAGCGCGTGGTGCAAGCAGTTCCGTCAGACCGAGGCCAACGCTGAACCAACCTAAACCTCTGGCTAATCGTTTTGCACTCGCGGATGGCAAGCCGGGTCGTGCCTGCTCTCCCGAGTAATTCGTGAAATTCGCGCCACCAGAGCGCGAAGTTCGATCGTGTGTTGATGATGAATCACCTGAATCGAACGTTCCTGTTTCCTGGTTTGTCGACATGGATGTCCCCCTTGCGGATTAATTTGTTGATGATGTGCAAGTCAAACACCATACCTGTGCGACTCAATTGGTTGCTCGGAGCCTGCGGCGCACCCACCCGCTACCGCGAGGTGGTTCTGACTGTAACCAAGCACGACGTCCTACTTGGACAGGTTCAGAACCACCTCACGGTAGCGGGTGGGTGCGCCGCAGGCTCCAACTTCACAACAAAATGAACGCAATAAATTCGTTTCGAAATAATTCCATCGTTGACTGTGCGGATTCCGCAAGAACGAATAAGGGGTACGCGTGAGGCTAAGAATTGCAATCGCATGGGTGTTGTTACTGTCCTCCACGGGATGCATCGTGGTGGGAGGGTATAGTAGCGGGCGGGGGTTCTGGATCTGGCCGGGATCGATCGTGCTCTTACTGATCGGGCTGCTCCTGTTTGTGATGATGATCTTCCGCAGACGCGGATAAAGCGATCACTTGAGGACCGCAGCCTGGGCGCTGAGGTTTAGTTGGTGCCAACGCTGGAACGTGTTGATGGTTTCCGGCCGCACGCGAACATAGGCAGTTTGGAAGTAGAGGGCTTCGGGCCGGCGCCAGTCGAGTCGCACGATCGGATTGAATGACGCGGGCGTCGCGGGCGCTGAACCCGCCTTTTGAGTATTCGTGTTGGCATTCGCCTTTTTCGTCGTCGTCTTTTCATCGTAAGCGACTGACGCTGCAATCAACTGCTCACCGAGCGGTAAACGTCCCTGCGTCGGCGTCTTACCTCCCGCATCATAAATCGCCACGTCTGTATCAAACGCCGTTGCAATCTTCGACGCGTCCGGAGACCACACCGGCAATGCATCCGTCAATGCATCGTCCAGTAATCGCTCGGTTCCATCCTGCCCAATCAAACGCGGCCGGCCCGCCGGCAATTTGCCCTGTCGCTCACGCTCATTCCATTCATCTTCCTTGCAGGCGAGCGCTGCCATAGCGTGACCATCAGGAGCCCAGACAAAGTAGAAATAGATCAACCCATCACGCGAAGTCAGCGGTTTGAGATCGTAGCCGTCGCGATTACAGATGTAGATCTGTTCCGTGTAGAAACTCGCGACTGGAGCAAAGATGGGAGCTACCGACGTCGATGGCGACGGTAACGGCGACCCCGATGGCTGAGGCACTGGTTCTTCAAAAGGCGTCGGGCTCGGACTCGGGGTGGCGCGCTTGCGCGCGATGAAGTTGATGAAGTTTCCATCAGGCGACCACGTAACAGTCTCCGGAAAAACGCACGCAATGTCAGGCGGGATCAGATTGCGCAGAAACTGTCCGTCGGAGTTGTAAAGGTCGATCCGAAACGTCGAACCGGGTTCATCCGCGGCGCCGTAGAGTGCGAGTACACGCCGCCCATCGGGAGATACAACCGTTCGAATGAGCGCTTCATCCTTGCGTTTCCCGGCAAAGTCATTCGCGACCGCGGGAAACTTGTCGAAGTCTTCGATCTCGGCGGATGGTGGTGAAACGTCCGGAGTGAGACGATAAGCAAGGTTGCGCGCAGGTACGTCGCGTAAGACACGGGGTCTTACATCCTGCCGATCTATAACTGATCGACAACTAATTACAGCCACAAAAAGGCACAAAAAGCACAAGACAAGTTTTCTGGGCATTCTAGAATCGATCGTTAATCAGTTCGCGTACCAACCCAGGGTTCAAAGCAAGAATCGCACGGATCGTGTTGCGTGGCGATAGATGATCCTCGTCGCCTTCGTCGAGGTCGACACAATTATGTTGCACTGAACGCGCTAATCGTCGCGAGATGGACTCGTAATCCGGAGTAATGACGATGTACGCGCGAACTGCCATCGCTCCAATCAGATCGCAAGTGATCTCCTCGCTGCGCTGTCCATGAACGTCGAGCCCGGTGAGATCCGAAGCCTTGTTTCCGACCGCCGCAGACAGCACGCGCAGACTATCGTTATCGCCATCGGCAACGTGCATCAGCTCATGGGCCAGGACGCTAATCATTCCCTCGTCGGAACGTAAGCCTGCCAGAAAGATCGTGCCGAAAGTTATCACGTGTGGGCGGCTCAAATACACTGAGGCGTTGTCACGCGATTCCATGTCGGGCCTGATTCGTCTGACCGCATTGACTCTTTCGATTGCCAGCCGAAGCCTCAGAGTAAAGTTCGAAGATTTCTGTAAACCATAATCGGTGGTGAGCTGGCGCATGGAACTAATCACCAGACTCTTCGCTGCTGGCAGCAGTCTCTGTGCACGTTCGGCTCCCGCGCGCGCATCCGGACTCGTAACCGGTAACGAGGGGCGCGCCTGCATCTCGTCGATCGCGATGCTGCTTTTTGGATCGAGCTTCGCTTGAGTGCAGACAACGCCGATCGCGTCTTCGAGGAGCGCCTTGGCTTCAGCCGACATCGAAGAGCGAACGCGTGTTGAGTGCGAACCGGGTTTGGCCGGCTTGGTTTGTGCAAGCGCAGGTGAAAGACAAACCATGACCAGCACTGCTGTAAGAAGATGTCTCCCGCAAAGGCGCAAAGGCGCAACGAAAGACATTACGAAACTACGTTGCGCCGTGGCGCCGTTGCGGGAGAAATTCTTCATGACTACCGGTGCCGCCAAATCGCTTTTCGCTTCTCCATGAACGCTTTCACGCCCTCGTTCGCGTCCTGAGTCTTCATCAGCTCCTGCAGATACATGTTTTCCTGTTCGCTCAGCGCGTCGTCGATGGACCGGCCGCGTCCGAGGTCGAGCGACTGTCGCGCGTAACTAAGCGAAGTTCCCGACAGCTCTCTCAACTTCGCCAGCACCTCGAGCAGCTTTGGTTCAAGGTGAGCGCCCGGCACCACGTGATTGCACAAACCCAGGCGCGCGGCTTCAACGGCGTCGATTATCTCGCCCGTGAGAATCAATTCTCGCGCGCGTTTTTCGCCGATCACGAGCGGCAGAAGCACAGCGGCGACGGGCGGAAACACGCCCAGCTTGATCTCCGGCTGTCCGAATCGCGAGCGATCCGAAGCGATAACGATATCGCAGGCCGCGACAAGTTCACAGCCGCCACCGAGAGCAGCGCCGTCGATCATCGCGATCGTTGGTTTTGCTACTTGTTCGAGGATACGGAAGATCGAGTGGAACGCGTCGAGCATTTGAAAGATCGTTTCCTGGACGTGATCCTCAACGGCGACACCGGCGCTGAATGCGCGACAGTTTTTGTCGGCGTCGAACACGATCGCGACGATCTCGCGTTGATTACATTCGCCGAGCGCCTTCGAGATCTCGCGCATCATCTCGATGTTGAAGACGTTCAGCGGCGGACGCGCGAAAGTGATTCGTGCGACGCGATCGTCGACTCTCAGGCGGATGTTTTGGTACGTGGATGCCATTCGTTTGCTTCACAGGATTACAGGATTTTCATGATGAACAGGATTCATCTTGTAAATCCTGTAATCCTGTCTAACCTACCTAAACTCCAAGCCAGCTTCGATAAACTCGCTTCTGTGCTTCGGTCGCGTTGGGGAGAGGCACGATGCGATAGGTTCCTTCGCGGCGCTCGACGAGCTTGATGAATAAGGTACTCAGATCGTCGAAGCGAAAGATCGTCAAACTGACCAGATCCCCCGGCTTTTTCTCCAACATCCGCGCGTTGAAGAAGTCTCTCGTGACGCGCATGTTGTCCATCGCCACTATCTGGTCACCGGCATTGAGTCCCTGTTCGTAAGCCGGCGACCCTGCGTAAACACGCCTCACGATCAGTCGATCGTTGTCCTGCGTAACATCCGCACCGAAGTAAACACCACCGCCGCCCGAAGTCGTATCGAGTTGCAACCCGGCAGCTTCGAATGCGCCGTTGTAATCAAGCTCCGCTGTCCCGTGCACGTACTTGTTAAAGAACTCGTCGAGACTGGAACCGGCCATCAGTTCGCACGCCTTCTGAAAATCCCCCGCCCCATAATTGCGGTTCTTCTTGAAGAACTCAGCGTAAAGATAACGCATCACGTCGTCCAACGACTTCGTTCCCTTGCTTCGGTTGCGAATTTCCAGGTCGAGCAGCAGACCCAGCAGTGCGCCTTTGTCGTAGTACGAAACCTGCGAGTTGATCGAGTTCTCATCCTGACGGTAATACTTGATCCATGAGTCGTAGCTCGACTCTTCGACAGTCTGCTCCAAACGCCCCGGCGTGTTCTGCAACTGCTGGATCGCTCGGGCTGTTGCACTCAGAAAATCGCTCTCTGTAATCAACCCCGCACGACGCAATGCGAGATCGGCGTAATAATCAGTGATACCTTCCGCGACCCACAGAACCTTCGTGTAGTTCTCCCGCGTGTAATCAAACGGCCCGAGCGCGTCGGGACGAATTCGCTTTACGTTCCAGAGATGAAAGAACTCGTGCGCCACGAGGGACAGAAAGCCGCGGTAGTCGCGTTCGGGCGTTTCCGAAGCGTTTGGCGCTGCGGACGTCGCGCGCTCACCGGTTCGAATACGGAAACCAAAACGCGGATAACCGAGCGCCGTTGAATTCAAGTGCTCGAGTCCGCCACCGGCATTCGATCGCAGATGAAGAATGAAGGTGTAATCGCGGTACGGAATCTCTCCCATTATGTCCACTTCCGCTTCAACAATCTTCTGCACGTCGAGTCGCATCCGTTCCGGATTGTAATTGCCTTCGCCATCGATCACGATGCGATGCGGAACGCCTTTGACGTTGAATACAAGAGTTTTGAAATTGCTGGCTTCGAAAGGCGAGTCGTAGAGAACGTCGAAGTTCTCGGCGCGGAAAGTGTTCTTCTGACCAGGAACGGCCGGTAAACCAGTTGCTACTTTCCACACGTCGGGCGCGAGCACGCGGACAGTCGAAGGATTCTTGAGAAAGCCTTCGAGGTACATCAGGAGGTTTGCGTTGTTCCAGAACGCGTGTCCGGAGTTCAACTCACTTGTGCGCACCGACAGTTCGTTTGCGTAAACACGATAAGTCGCGTGCCATGCACTAGCGCCGTTGGTGACCACGCGCCACGTGTCTTTGTTTGTCTTCTCCCATTTCAACGGCTGGCCTGCGGCGTCGACGACGGCGAAGTCCTGCACGTGTCGTGCAAATTCACGGACCAGGTAAGAGCCGGGTGTCCACACTGGCATCACGAGCCGCTCTTCCTGTGGACCGCTTGCCGTTCGCTTGATGGCGATGTCGACCTCGAATAAGTGCGTGTGGGGCCGCGGCATGGCCACGGTGAAAGTGATATCGACCGGCGCCGTCTGCGCGGCCGCGAGGAACGGAAGAGCAAGCAAAAGGGCGGCGGCGCACACTACTCGGCGTCTGTTCATTCGATAAACATCTTTCCCGAAGTTGATGACAAGTGCGCGTGAATGTTACTACGAAGCGGTGCGATCCGGGCAAGGTTACTGTTACTATCTCCCCGCTCTACTGAAACAACTTCAGGAACACGACAAAAGATGTTTAGACGACTGATCGCGACCTCGGCAACGTGGTTTACCATCCCGATTCGGTTGGGACTCGCCGCCGTGATGATTGCGCACGGCGCTCAAAAAGTGCTTGGCAGCTTCAACGGGCCGGGTTTCAAAACTTACATCGGCGGCACTACGCCATTTGGTTTCATGCGACCGGCATGGCTTTGGCTGGCACTCGCTGCGCTTTCCGAATTGGTTGGAGGTGTGCTCGTTGGTCTCGGCTTTTTGACTCGTGTGGGAGCGTTCTTCATTGCCTGCGTGATGGTAACGGCAATTGTGGGAGTGCACTTGCCGGGCGGCTTCTTTGCGGCGAACCGCGGTTATGAATATCCATTGGCGCTGCTCGCAATGGCCGTGGGACTGCTGATCTCAGGCGGCGGACAGGCATCGGTCGACAAAGCGTTAAGCGGCGGCGGCGGAGGGCGTCGAAGATAGGTCCTGTTGGTCCTGTAGGGCCTATATTTCAATGAAACGCTCGCCTCTCATCGTCATCTTTACGACCGTCTTCATCGACCTCGTTGGTTTCGGAATCGTCATTCCGGTGCTACCTTTCTACGCTGAAGGCACCGCATTCAACGCGACTCCGCGCACCGTCGGACTTCTCTTCGCCTCTTACTCGATCATGCAACTGATCTTCTCACCGATACTCGGTGGTTTGTCGGATAAGCATGGCCGCAGACTGGTGCTGCTGCTTTCGATTATCGGCACCGGCATTGGCTTTCTGATCCTCGGGATGGCCACGACACTCTGGATGCTCTTCATCGGTCGCATCCTCGACGGCATCACAGGCGGAAACATTTCGACAGCACAGGCTTACATTGCTGATATCACTACCGAAGAGAATCGCGCGAAAGGCATGGGGTTGATCGGGGCTGCGTTTGGTCTCGGATTCATTTTTGGACCAGCGATTGGCGGCATCCTGAGTCATTGGGGCATTCATGTGCCGTTCTTCTTTGCCGCAGCGCTCTGCTTCGCGAATGCGACGCTTCTCTTCTTCACGCTGCCTGAGACTATTACTGCGGATCATCCGGCAAAACACTCGGCGGCTGGTGGTCGCAGTCTGGGCCATGTTATCGCGTCGCTGAAACAACCGAAACTGGCGTACGTCTTAGTCATCTACTTCCTGTTCATCGTCGCGTTCTCGATTATGACGACGTCGTTTTCGCTCTACACGATGTTTCGGTTCGGTTACGACGCGCAGCATACGGGTTATCTGTTCGCGTATGTCGGGCTGATCGCTGTGATCATTCAGGGCGGGTTGATTGGACGACTCGTGAAGCGTTTCGGCGAGATTCCGCTCGTCATCTTTGGGGCACTGTGTTTCGCGATCAGTTTGTTTGCGGTGCCGTTTGTTGGACCGGCGGCGGGTGGGTTGGGAGCGTTGCTGCTCGGCGGTGGGGTCTTTTCAATGGGCAACTCACTTGCGACTCCGGCGCTGACGAGTCTTGCTTCGAAGAGTGTTGGTCCGGCAGAGCAGGGAGTTGTGTTGGGTGTGACGCAATCGACTGCGAGTCTCGCGCGTGCGGTTGGACCTTCGTTGGCGGCGATACTAATCAGTAGTTCGATCGCGCATCTCGGCGCCGATGGCGTTCGGCATTACATGAGCGACCGGTCTTTGTTCGTCACCTTCTGGACCGGCGCGGGGATCATGCTGCTGGCGTCTCTGCTGGCATTCAGATCTCGGAACGTACTGTAGGGGCGGCCCTCCGTGGCCGCCCTCGGTTGAACACGGATTCAGAAACTCTGCGGCTTCGGATTCGGCGAACACGATTCCAACCGAGGGCGGCCACGGAGGGCCGCCCCTACAGTACGTTCTTACTTTGCGAATTGACCGACGGGTCCGTCAGGGTTGATCAAATCCTTGAGATCTGAATAGGGTACGAGGACGAATTGGGGACCGGCGGCGTATGGGCCAACCTGGTAGGGATCGAAATAGATTCCGAGGCCGCGCTTCGTGATGGTCCAGCCCTGGTAATTGTCGGCTTTTGCTGCAGCACCTTTC
>DATNFX010000008.1:0-2631 GCA_035606195.1 Pyrinomonadaceae bacterium | reverse complement strand
AATGTTACTGAGCTGCACGTCTTCAATCAGATAACCCGGTATGCCACTGATGATCGACGAGTACTTCGGATCGGCGTTGTAAACCACGACGTTGCTGATGATCACGCGACGCATCGCGCCGACTTTCGTCGTTTCCTTTGGACCACGATTGCGCGATCCGAGTCGCAGGAAGATGGGCGAGTTGCTGATGTCGCGCATCGTGATGTTCGAGATCGTGACGTCTTCCAGCAGCGCCCCATCAACCGCTTCAAGCGCGAGACCACGTGAGTAGTCGAAGACACAGTTCGACACGGTGATGTTCTTGAAGCCGCCGTTTGATTCGGTGCCAAACTTGATGCGCCCGGTCGGGCTGAAGGTTCCATTCGGGTTTCGGAAGTCACGTTTGTACGTCCCATCGAAAAGAGTTCCCTCGTCGTATCCGCTCACCTGGCAGTTTGTGATCGTCACGTTCTCGGTTGCACGCGCGTAGCCGAGCGCAAAAGAGCTCTTCGGACAAATACCGTCGTCGAACGGCGAGTTGACGGTGCAGTTCGAGATACGAACGTTCTTGCAGGCGTCAACATCGATGCCGTCACGATTGGTGTCGATCTTTACGTTGTCGATTGTGAGATTGTCGACGCCGGTAGCGAGTATGGCGAAGTGACCGCCGTGGAGAATGCTGATGTCGCGAATGATCACGTTACGGCTGAGCTTCAGACTGATCGCTTTGTTGCCCCAACCCGGTTCGACGGCGTCGCGCGCGTTTGGATAACCAAATGGCCCGGCTTTGGGATCTGGACCTGCTTTCTCCAGTGCATCGTTCTGTTCTTTGGTGCGCGACTGGCCGCCGGTTCGAACCAGTCCCTTTCCCCAAATCCGTCCTGGTCCAAGGATGGAGACGTTTTCGAGGTTCTCACCCCAGATCAAACTGTTGTGCCAGTGGCTGTGGCCGAAGTCCTGGTATTGATCCCACTGGTTCGGTTCGGGAGGATCGTATTTGCCATCGCCGTCACGTGGATCGGCTGCGAGAATTGTCGCGCCCTGATCGAGATAAAGAGCGACATTGCTCTTCAAACGGATCGAGAAAGAACGATAAGTGCCCGCGGTAAATAGGACCGTGCCGCCGCCCGCAGCGGCTGCCGCATCGATGGCTTTGTTGATGGCGGGGCTGTCGAGGGCCTTTCCATCGCCCTTCGCCCCAAACTTTCGCACGTCAAACGCGCCGGTAAATGGGGAACTCTTTTGCGCAACGATGGTTGTGGCACCTGAAGAAGGTGCATGACTGAGAGTGAACGCACAGCAGAGCAGCGCTAAAATCGCGGTTGGGAGTCGAAGTTGTTTGGTCATTGGTGACAGGATTTACATGATTTAGCGAAGATGAACAAGACAATCCTGAAAAATCTTGTAAATCCTGTAAAAGCTTACTTCGAGCGGTCGACGCTGCTGAGTTTTCTTGACGACTGTATCGCTCATGGCGGCCAGACTGCGGTGGCCCACTTTCGTGGGCTGCGAACCGCAAAATGGTCCTACTTACGCTTAGCTTCTGTCGCATTTCAATTTGCTCGCGAACTCGAAGCGCGTGGGATCGGACACGGCGACAGCGTGCTCTTCTGGGGCGAGAATAGCCCCGAGTGGATAGCGGCCTTCTACGGGTGTCTGCTGCGCGGCGCTGTTGTAGTGCCACTCGATTTGAAGTCAGCGTCAGATTTTGTCGAGCGAGTGCAGCAACAAGTCTCAGCGAAACTCCTGCTTTCCGATAATCAACAGCTTCAAATCCCTCGTCTGGGATTCAGCACACTCGAAGATCACATCGCGAAGCATTCAAATCAGCGCTATTCGTCCATAGCGGTTAAGCCCGATGATCTCATCGAGATCGTCTTCACTTCAGGAACGACCGCCGAACCAAAAGGCGTCTGTCTCACGCATCGAAATCTCCTCGCCAACATCACGCCCATAGAAAAAGACTTCAAGCGCGGCTATGCACGTTGGGAACGTCTCGTACATCCGGTGCGCTTTCTCTGCCTGTTACCGCTGAGCCACGTCTTTGGACAGTTGATGGGAATCTTCATCCCGCAGTTCCTCGCCGCTGAAGTCTATTTCCGCGAGTCGTACAAGCCCTCGGAAATCGTGGCGGCAGTTAAGAAAGATCGCATTAACGTCGTCGTCACCGTGCCGCGCGTTTTGGAGACACTGCGCGAGAAGGTCAAGAGTGACGCTCAGATTTCAGACGAACAGATCTCCGTCGCCGAACATCGAAACTTTTTGCGTAACTGGTGGACCTTCCGAAAAGTTCATCGTGAATTCGGCTGGCGTCTTTGGGCTTTCATTTCCGGCGGCGCCACTCTCGAAAGCGAGACGGAAACGTTCTGGCGAAGTATTGGGTACTCGGTTATTCAGGGCTACGGCATGACCGAGACCGCATCGCTCACGAGTCTTTCTCATCCGTTTCGCGTACGACAAGGCTCGATCGGAAAGCCGGTCGCGGGGCAGGAAGTAAAGTTGAGCGAAGAGGGCGAGATTCTCGTGCGCGGCGACAACGTGTCGCCAGGCTATTGGAACCGCAACGGCTACTCGCTCGCCGACACACGCGGTTGGATTCACACCGGCGATATCGGCGAGATCGGACCAGATGGTCACATCTATTTCCGCGGC
>DATNFX010000007.1:0-3141 GCA_035606195.1 Pyrinomonadaceae bacterium | reverse complement strand
GTTGATATTGTTGGTGCACCCAGCAGGGCTCGAACCTGCGACCTTCTGATCCGAAGTCAGACGCTCTATCCAACTGAGCTACGGGTGCACGCGTGAGATGGTGCCACAGATCTACGCTGATTGAAAAGCGGATCGGTTTTTTAAATCCGTGCAGATCTGTGGTTACTTGCCCTGGATCTTGCGGACGTAGCGGACCATCAAGGCGATCTCCTGCGACGACAATTTGTCTTTGAACGCCGGCATTTCTTCTTCACCGTTGGTGATCATTTTTGTGATCTGATCGTCGGTGTGCTTGATAGCGTGTTCGGCTTTCAGTGATGGCACTTTGATCTTTTTATTGTCGACTTTGACGAGGCCGCCGGTCGCTTCCGGACCGTGGCACGCCTCGCAGTGCTTTTGATAGTTGGCTTTTGCCGTTGCAAATTCATCGACTGACGCCGCCGGCGAAGCGGCTGCGGGCGAGGCGGCCGCACTCGACGTATTGGTGCTGGTCGGGGTTGCGGTTTCAGTACAGGCGACAGCTACTAAAGCGATGGCGACACACGTTAGGGCAAGCGCGATTAGTTTCATCAGACAGTTTCTCCAATTTTGAGCTTTGTTCTTTGAGCTTTGTCTTTGTAGTGCTACGACAAAGTACAAAGGTCCAAGAGCAAAGTCCAACTTACCTCTTCAACTTCACAATCCATTCACCAATTTCTTTCATCTGCTCGTCAGTCAATTTGTCCGAAAACGATCGCATGGGCGGCGAGATACCATATGCCGGCGGATCCTTGAGTATTTCGACTATGTCGTTCACAGTGCGGTGTGGCTTGGTTGAAACGTCAAGCAATGGCGGAAAATTCAATCGTCCCTGGCGAGCGCCTTCACCGTTTGGCCCATGACAATTTGCGCAAAACTTGGTGTACATGACCGGCGGACCACCACCGGATGCAGTTGTCGTTGATGCTGCGAGAGTGACCGGCGCCGGTTTGAATGGTTCACGACGCCAAACATCTTCATGCGCAGCTTGTACTGAGAGTTGTCTCGACGTTTTCGGATCAAGCCGGTCACTGATGTATGAAGCGCTTGTCATCATGACGACGAGAACAAGGCCCACACCGAGAATCGACCCGCCAATCAATCTTTGCTGTTTAAGCCACGGCAGTAAAACGAGGATCGATAAAACGACGCCAGGCAGTGCAACACCGGCAAGCGATCCGAGTCCGCCGGGCAAATACTTTAACGACTGATAAAGCCAGAGAAACTGTGCGCCGGGTCGAGGCAAATAATCGGCAGTCACGTCGACAACAGATGGTCCAAGCGGAGCCCGGTATTTCAAACACCATAACGCGAGCAACAGAAACACCACACCACCCGCGATTGCATGACGAGGGCCGAAGATGTCACCGATGTTCGAACGGAACACACGCCAAACCACAACTGCGATCAAGAAAGCAGGAATCACGAGCACGTGAAGCGCAAAGAATCGCGACAGCGTTATCGTCGAGATATCACTTCCTCCGAGCAGCCACAGTCGCGCCATGCGGCCTGCCAGAGGAAGCCCCGCCATCAATCCTTCAGCGATGCGTGTGCTGAAGAATGCGCGCGCGTCCCACGGCAGTGAATAACCAGTGCCTCCGGCCGCCATCACGAAACCGAGCAACAGGATCCCAACGATCCACTGAATCCTGTTCGCGACATAAGCTCTGCTGAGAAAGAGCCGGATCACGTGAAGGAAAACAAAGAAGCTGAGCCACTGCGATCCGTAGTGATGTAAGGAACGCATCCACGCGCCTGAAGAGACAACCTTCTCGACGTAAGAGACGGTCGTGTATGCGTGGTCGACTGACGGCACGTAATAGAACGCCAGCAACACTCCGGTAACAAACTGAACGAGGAGTAAAACGCCGACGATCCCGCCCGTCGTCTCAACCCACGTGTGCGTCTTTTCAACCGGAAGAGTCATGCGCGCGTCGCTTGCTCCTTCGCGACGTATTGCACTTGCAGTTTTCCGTCCTGCACACGCATTAGCAGCGGATCGAGCCCGCGTGGAGCGGGACCACTAATCCGCGCCCCATCGGCCGCGAAGTAACTCTCATGACACGGACACGAGAAACGACTCGTGTTTTGATCCCACGCGACTTCGCAACCCTCGTGCGGGCAGATAGCCGATAGCACCTGGTTGTTCTTTGCCGGCAAGACAAATACGTTGTGTTCTTCCGTCGTGATGGCCCAACCCGTGATGTGTTCGGCGACGATCTTGCGCGCGAGAGGTTGCGGCCCAGTCAGCTCGGAAACCGACGCCACATCGAGCCAACTCCCGGTCGCGGCGGATAGTTTTGGACGCAGGAAGCGAAACGCCGCGCCGCCGATTGATGCAAACACACCTGCCAAGACGCCGAGCGGTATGAGCTTGAGAAAAGAGCGACGAGACGGTTCGTGGTCTATGGATGTCGTTTCATTCATCATTATAGTTTGACGCACAGGCGCGAGATTTTATTCCGTATTGTGACAGGATTAACAGGATTTGCAGGATTTACAAGATTCCGCCGCCAATCTGCCACGGGTTGCATTCAGACTGGAGACTGGGCAGAATAACTTGCGCCATCGCTGAATCTCCAGGGTCAGTCATCTTATCCGGTCAGAGGTTAAAATAATGAGTAGCGATAAGGATCCAGCCAATTCCACCCGCGGTTCTCTTCGGCTTGCACCTACGGCTGCGGATGTGGAAATAGAGAAGGCGAAGCTCCCCCGACAGTTCGTCAACTTCACGTTTTATCATGCGCGTCCCGAATGGCGCCTGCTCGCGGCCGCGGACAAGCAGCGCTGCCGCGACGAATTTGTAAAGACTGTCGATGAATTTCGCCCGTCATTGCTGATTCATTCCTATTCGACTATTGGACTTCGTACTAATGTAGATTTCATGATCTGGCGCATCGGTTACGAGCTCGATCCGATCCAGGAGATGACAGCTCGTCTCAACAAGACCGAGATGGCGAAGTACATCGAACCATCCGTATCGTTTCTCTCGATGACGAAACGCTCGATGTACATCGATAAGGACAATCCGGAACACGACGAAGATCGCCTGCACATCATTCCCGGCAAGTCGCAGTATCTGTTCGTTTACCCGTTTGTAAAAACTCGTGAATGGTATTCACG
>DATNFX010000006.1:0-5481 GCA_035606195.1 Pyrinomonadaceae bacterium | reverse complement strand
CGAGATCTTTCGGCAGCGTACTGGTATGAGCATCGTCGCTCAGAACACTCTGGGCCATGGTTAAGCCTGACAGGCAGACTACCAATAGCAGAGCACCGAACATGGTTTTGAATATTTGAAAAATAGCGGGTTTCATGTTTTCTCCTCTTCGTCTGGGCCAATTGAGTGGCAGACACACGTCCACCCTCACTTGTGTCTCAGTGGTTTACCGGCGCGCGCAAATTCCCGAGCCGGCAATTCCCACGCTCGTCTTTAAGTGGTTAGGAAATGAGTTTCATCACGTGACGGAAGAAGATTTATTGACTCGCGGATGACACGTTTGGCAGACCACCTCCAATCGAATAAGGCTGCGCACCCACCCGCTACCGCGAGGTGGTTCTGACTGTGTCCAAGAATGTTTCCTGGATGTGACGGTTGGAGTTAAGAATCGCACTTGGACCGGGTCAGTACAGGGAGCGGTAGCGACCTGGTCGACGATGGAGTCAAAGGTCATAAGAATATCGCATGCTGATCACTGACCAGGTCGCTACCGCTCCCTGTACTGACCCGGTCCAAGAATGAGCTTCAGGTACGCGAGCAGGGTTCTCAAAGTAATCGATGCTCTAACTAGTATTTTGCTGCTACTAATTCGAGTACGGCACTTGGACACAGTCAGAACCACCACGCGGTAGCGGGTGGGTGCGTAGCCTTATCTGCGGTGTTGACCAATAGTTCTGGGTCGGGTGAGTGCCTGCGGGTTGCCTGGATCTCCCACGTGTCGTGGTTGGGCATCGTAAATTGCATTCGGCGGCTCAATGTCGCTCATCCGGGCGATTCGGATCGTAGACCGAACCTTGCCCGCGAGCCTTCCAGAGCACGGCGCGACGAATCTCGTGGTAGCTCTGCCACTCGGTCTCGTTCGCTGGGGCTCGTAGCTGATACTGCTCACCATCAGTCATTGGTAATCTGTGCGCCAACCTAAGCTCATGTTCAAGCCTCCTCAGCCTCGAGCGCGGGTTGTTCAGTTCGGGCGGCACGGCGCTCGACCCACTCGTAAACCATCGGCAAGATCACTATCTTGATGGGGCGTGTTACCAATCCTCCGACCACTACGATCGCTAACGGCTTCTCAATTTCTGCGCCCGTGCCGGAGGAGATGATGAACGGGATTAAACTAATGCTGCCGATCAACGCGCTCAATAACTCAGCGCGCAGACGCACGCTCGCACCCGTAATTACAGCTTCGTGCAGCTCCATACCTCGATTGCGCAGTTTGTTTATATAAGAAACCATCACCATTCCGTTTTGCACCGCGACGCCAAAGACCGCGATGAAGCCAACTATGGCAGGAACGCTCAAAGGGAATCCGGAGATCAAAAGAAATGTCGTACTGCCGACCAGCGCAATCGGTATGTTGAAGATGATGGTCAGCGTATTGCGCAATGAACCGAAGCAAGCATAAATCAGTACGAACACCAGGAGGAGCGAGATCGGAATCGCAATCAGCAACCGGCGCTCAGCCTGCTGGGCGTTTTCGAATTGACCTCCCCAGGTGATGAAATAGCCAGCCGGCGTCGTCACCTGCAACGCGACGGCCTGCTGCGCGTCACGCACGAAGCTGCCGATGTCTCGGCCCTTGACGTTGCACATCACGACAACTCGCCGGAGCGAGTTCTCGCGATCAATAACCGAATCACCGCTTGATAGTTTAAAGCTCGCCAATTGGCCCAGCGGTATGCGCCCACCGACGGGCGCGTTCACCAGAATATCGGCGAGCTTCTCCACTTGATTGCGATAGTCTTCTTTCAATCGCACAAAGATCGCAAACCGTCGTTGGCCCTCGAGCACGTCGGTAGCCGAGTCTCCGCCAATCGCAATCTTGGTGACTTCGAGGACATCTGCAATGTTCAATCCGTAGCGCGCGATTTTGTCGCGGTCGACATCAACCTCAAGGTGCTCTTCGCCCGCCACCTGCTCGACCGCCAGATCCTCGACACCGCGAATGTGTGACATCGCGTCGCGAATACCATCGGCCAGTTTGCGCAACGTGTCCTGATCTTCACCAAATACTTTCACCGCGATTTGCGCGTTGATTCCTGAGATAAGCTCATCGTTCCGCGTTTGAATAACCTGGGAAAAATTGAATTTCACGCCAGGCAAACTCTCGACCTTGCTTCGCATTGCATCGACTAATTCATCTTTGGTTCTCGCAGTGGTCCATTGGCTCTTCGGTTTCAGACGCACGTAAAGCTCATCATTGCTGACACTCTCGGGATCGCCTCCCAGTTCGGCGCGTCCGATTTTTGCGACGACGGTTTCGACTTCCGGAAACTGGCGCAAAGTTTTTTCGATTTGCGAAGACACTTCGATGGCGCGCGGCAACGAGATACTCGCCGGCATTGTTGCGCGCACAAGCATGTTTCCTTCATCGATCGTCGGCAGGAACTCACTGCCCAGAATAAAAATATCCGCCACACTCCAAACGAGTAAAAGACCCGCAAACGTCAGCGCCAGGTAGCGATGTCGAATCGCCCATTTAAGCACTGGAACGTAAATGCCTTTGAAGAACCGAATAATCGGATTGGTGCGGACTTCGCCTTTCTTCAGTCGCAGCCAGAGCGCGCACAGCATCGGCGCAATGCACAGTGCCATTAACATCGAACCAATCATCGAGAAGGTAACGGCGTAAGCGAGCGGCTTGAACAACTTTCCTTCGATACCTTGAAGCGTGAACACCGGAAGAAACACAGCGATGATGATGACAATGGCGAAGAACATCGGCCGGCCAATTTCCTGTGCGGCAACCAGGATGGCTTCGCGTGTGGAGTGTTCACGATGTTCCTCCAGATGACGGTAAATATTCTCGACCATCACTACCGTTGCGTCGACCATCATCCCGATGCTGATTGCGAGGCCGCCGAGCGACATGAGGTTTGCCGATAGCCCCGCGTACCACATCAGGATGAAAGCAACGAGCATGCAAAAGGGAATTGCGGCAGCGGTAATAAACGAGCTGCGAAAGTTGCCGAGCAGCAATACCAGAATGATCAGCACCAACACCTCGCCCTCGATTAACGACTCAACGACTGTGTGCACGCTGTTATCTACGAGTTCGGCTTGATCGTAGTAGTCGACTATGCTCACGCCCGCCGGCAGTGCCTTGTTAATTTCGGCTACTTTTTGCTTGATTCGCTCGATTACTTCCTTGGTGTTTTCGTTGATACGCTTCAGAACGATTCCGGTAACGACTTCGCCCTGACCATCCTTAGTGACAGCGCCCTGGCGGATCTCGTTTCCGATCTCCACTCGGGCAACGTCGCTGACTCGAATCGGCGTGCCGTTGCGCGAGTCGAGCACGATGTTCCCGATATCCGCGACGTCTTTGACCAGACCGAGGCCGCGCACGACGTATTGCTGGTCGCCATGCTCAATGAAGTTGGCTCCTGTGTTTTGATTATTATTCTGGATCGCTTCGAAGAGAGATTTGAGCGTGATGTTGTAGCTAACGAGCGCCTGCTGATCGACGATGACCTGATACTGCTTGACGTCGCCGCCAAAGCTGAGGACGTCCGCGACACCGGGCACGGTGCGAAGTTGCAGCTTCACGATCCAATCCTGAATCGTGCGCAATTCCTGATTGCTCTGTCCGTGGCCGACGATCTGATAGAGATAGATTTGACCCGTGCCGGTGGTGATTGGTCCCATCTGAGGTTCGAATCCCGATGGGATGCTATCTTTCGCGGCTGACAGACGTTCGAAAACTTGTTGGCGTGCGAAATAGATGTCGGTATCGTCAGTGAAATAGACGGTGACTACGGATAATCCAAACTTGGATTCCGATTGCACGCGAGTGACACCGGCGATGCCGTTCATCTCGTTTTCGATAGGAAACGTGATCTGTTGCTCGATCTCCTCCGGCGCCAGCCCTTCGGCTTCGGTATCGATTTCAACCTGCACCGGCGTGACGTCGGGAAACGCATCGACGTTTAATCTGCGCAAAGCGAGAATCCCACCCGCCACGATCAGCATCGAGACAACAGCCACGAGCAATCGTTCGCGATAGAAGAAAGCAATAAAGTTATCTGTCATGGTCGCATTCGATTTCTATCCACAGATTACGCAGATCAGTGTCCTGGCTTGCTTTGTTCCAGCAGCAAGTAGTTTCCCTTTACGACAACTTTGTCGCCCGCAGTGAGACCATCGACGATCTCCACGCGGTCGTTGTTTTGAATGCCAGCCTGCACCTGTCGCTTCTTGTAACCATTGCCTTCGGCAACGAAAACAATTGTTTTCCCCTCGTCATTGAGAACTGCTGATTGGGGAATCGAAATGGCGGCTCGATTCACATCCGTAACTATTTGCACGTTCGCAAACATGTCTGGTTTGAGTCGGCCGTCCGGATTAGCGACTTCGGTCCGAACCTTCACGGTGCGCGTCTCGGGATCGAGAACGCTGTTAATCAAGATCACTCTTCCGGAGAAAGTTGATTGCGGAAAGGCGGTGACCGTGAGCTTTACTTCCTGTCCAGGTCTCACTCGCGGCAGGTCTTTTTCAAAAACGTCCGCGTCGATCCAAACCTGCGATAGATCGATGATCTTGAAGAGATTGGCATCAGTACCGACGCTGGCGCCGACAGTGGCATTGCGCTCAACGACAATTCCATCGATCGGAGAGTTGAGTGAAAAAGTTGCGGCCAGATCGGTTTTCTTTGCGAGCGCGTCAATCGTAGCGTCGTTGAGACCGAGTATTAGCAACTTACGGCGCGCGGCAGTGAGCGCGGCCTTCGTCCCATTTACTGCACTCTCGCGCGCAGCTTTAGCCACCTCGAGATCGTGTTCGGCAGACTGGAGATTCTTACCAGCAGTGACTCTTTGTTCGTAGAGCAGCTTATTGCGATCGTAACTTTCCTGAGCAAGTTTCACTTCGGCAGCCGACGATCGAACGGCATTCTCATAGTCCGCGAGAGCTTTGAGATAGTCGGCCTCGGCTTGATCGATATCGGCTGATTCGAGATCGGCAAGCTTCTGTCCCTTTCTCACTCTGGTACCCTGACCGGCATAGAGACGCACGATTCTTCCCTGATTGACTGGACCAATCACAGCCACCCGATTTTCCGGAACGAGAATTTTCCCGGTCGCAGGAATTACGCCCGCGATAGATTGCGGCGTCACGATCTCCGTCTCGATGGTGCTGCTTTGTGCCGGTGCGGGTGTTGGCGAGCTGTTGGCCGATGAAGAAGTCGCGGGCGGCGTTCGCTTGCACCCTATCTGCACCGTCGCGCTGAGAAGCATTAGTAAGAGAATTGTTTGCAGTGTCTTCCGATGAATCATGTTGCTCCTTTCGCGATTGAATCAGTGCAAGGGCGTGGCTGTAGCGAGCTCGAGATCGAGCAGCGACATCTGGTAATCAAAGAGCGTCTGGTAAAAACCAGCGAGGGTGTCGCGGGGAGTGCGAATCGCGTCCAACAAATCAAGCGTCGAGCTTTCCCCGGCCTTCATAGCG
>DATNFX010000005.1:0-5864 GCA_035606195.1 Pyrinomonadaceae bacterium | reverse complement strand
AGTTTCAGTTACAAAATATGGCGCAGCTCGAGGTGAATGGCGCGCCCTTCGACGCTGTTTATTGTCTCTTTGATGCGATTGGATATGTCGCGACTAACGAAGCACTCGAGAAGGTTTTCCGCGGCGTGCATAAGCACCTGCGAGACGATGGACTTTTTATCTTCGAGTTTTGGCACGCAGCGGCGATGCTGCGTCACTACGATCCGGTGCGCGTCCGGCGTTGGGAAAGAGACGACGCGCAGATCCTTCGCATTTCGGAAACGACGTTGGATTTCGCAAAGCAACTCAGCAGCGTCAGCTATTCGATCTATGAATTAAATAACGACGGGACATATTCGAGCTTAACGGAAACACAGGTGAACCGTTATTTTCTGCTCCAGGAAATGGCACTCTGGTTAACGGCGAATAGTTTCGCGCCGGTAAAGTGGTTCGCCGGCTTCACCAACAACGAAACTATTTCCGATGAAACATGGCACATCGTCGCCGTCGCACGGCGAACCTGAGATGTTGATTAGTATTACCCTCATAGTTCGCACTTGGACCGGGTCAGTACCGGGAGCGATAGCGACCGGGTTCGATCTGGCGTGTTCTGGGCATCGCACTACCCGGTCGCTACCGCTCCCGGTACTGACCCGGTCCAAGTGCGAGTTTTGAGTCGAAGCTGAAAGATATTGATGAGATGAAGGTCGGCGTATTTCTTGAAGACTTCTCGCCGGAGGTTGGCGGCGGGTTCACGATCCAGGACGATATTTTCCGCGCGCTGATCGAGCTTCTCGACGATACGCATCATTCTTTTGTTATCTTTTGTCGCCGAGCCGAAGCTGTTAATAAGCTCTCGACAAATCCCCGACTAACGGCCGTCGATTTTCCAGGAAGCTTAGGGCAACGTGTTGTCGCCAGAGCCGAGCGGGGACTGGGACGCCAGAGACAATCGCGGCTTGAGCAGTTGTGCAAAGAAGCCCGCGTCGAATTCATGTGGTTTGTCGGCGCGGAAGCAGTGCAGATCGATCTGCCGTACATGGCGATAGTTTGGGACTTACAACACCGGCTGCAACCGTGGTTTCCGGAAGTGAGCGCGGCAGGAACATGGAAGCATCGCGAAAGCTTCTACAGTGAATTCCTGCGGCGCGCGACCATGATCATCGCCGGCACCGGTGCGGGCCGCGAGGAGATCGAGCGTTTCTACCAGGTCACGAGCAACCGTATTAAAATCCTGCCACACCCGACACCGGCATTTGCGCTGAACGCCGGCCCTGGCGACGCCCAAAGCGTGCTCAGGAAGTATGAGCTGAGAAACAATTATCTTTTTTATCCGGCGCAATTCTGGTCGCATAAGAACCATGTAAACCTGTTGCTGGCGGTGGCGGAGTTGAAAAGCAAACACGGCATCGACCTGCCCGTCGTCTTTGTGGGATCTGATAAAGGAAACACGGATCACGTGCGCTCATACGCAACGCAATTAAAACTCGATGTTTCGTTTCTGGGTTTTGTGCCGGTTGAAGATCTGGTCGCGCTCTATCGTGGCGCCTTTGCACTAGCATATGTCACGTTTTTTGGGCCTGAAAATCTTCCAACACTCGAAGCATTTGCCTTAGGATGTCCCGTCGTCGCTTCGGATGTTCCGGGTGCACGCGAGCAGTTGGGTGATGCGGCGCTGCTGGTGGATCCAAAAGATCCTTCAAGTATCGCAACGACGATCAAAGCGCTGCACGACGACGCGAACTTGCGTCAGACGTTGATCGACAAGGGCCGTGCCCGCGCGCAACGATCGACAGCAAAGAGTTTTGTGCGCGGCGTGTTCAGCGCACTCGACGAATTTGAGCCCGTACGACGATGCTGGAAATGAGCCACAAAAGGCACAAAAAGGAAAAGAAGGATGAGTAAACGAGCACTAATCACTGGGATCACCGGCCAGGATGGCTCGTATCTCGCCGAACTACTGCTTGCGAAAGGGTACGAAGTACATGGGATCATTCGGCGCTCTTCGTCTTTCAACACGCAGCGTATCGATCACATCCTTCGCGATGCACACGATCCGAAGTCACACCTGTTTCTGGTTCATGGCGATCTCAGCGACTCGAGCTCGCTGAATACAATTCTCCGCAAAGTAGAACCGGATGAGATCTATAATCTGGGCGCGCAGTCGCACGTGCGTGTGAGCTTCGACACACCCGAATACACGACGGACGTAACCGCGGTCGGCACAATCCGGATCCTCGAAGCAATCAGGGAAGTCGGGATCACCCCGAAGTTTTATCAGGCATCGTCTTCAGAAATGTACGGTAAGGTGGGCGAAACGCCACAGAGCGAGACGACGCCTTTTCATCCGCGTTCGCCTTATGCGTGTGCGAAAGTGTTTGCGTATTACGCTACCGTGAATTACCGCGAAGCTTACAATCTGTTTGCCTGTAACGGTATTCTCTTCAACCATGAATCGGAACGGCGTGGAGAGACGTTCGTCACGCGGAAGATCACGCGCGCGGCCACGAGAATAAAACTCGGCTTGCAGGACAAATTGTTTCTCGGAAACCTCGACGCCAAACGCGACTGGGGCTACGCGAAAGATTACGTAGAAGCGATGTGGCTTATGATGCAGGCGGAGTCGAGTGACGATTACGTGATCGCAACAGGCGAGACTCACTCAGTTCAGGAGTTCGTTGAAGAAACCTTCAGTTATCTCGATTTGGATTGGAAAAAATACGTCGAGATCGATCCGTGGTACTACCGTCCCAGCGAAGTCGACCTCCTGCTCGGCGACTCCTCAAAAGCGCGCCGGGAACTTGGTTGGGAACCCAAGGTTGGGTTTAGAGATTTAGTGAAGTTGATGGTGAACCACGATCTGAACCTCGCCAATGAGGAAAAGCACATTCAGAATCTCACGAAGTAGTTCATGCTGGAATCAATTAAGGAAATCGTAAAGAAAACCATTCCTTACGAGGTGCTCAAGTTTCATCGCGACCGCAAGGCACTTCGCTCCTGGGAAAAAATTGGCAGATCGTCACCACCACCTCACGTCGTCAAAGAGCATCTGATCAGAGACTATGCGGGCACGTTCAATACTGGAATTCTGATCGAAACAGGTACATACCTGGGCGACATGGTCTACGCAATGCGGAAATCGTTCTCAAAAATCCTCTCGTTTGAGCTGGATCAGTCGCTTTACGACCAGGCGCGCAGGAGATTTGCGGCAGATCGCCACATCGAAATTATTCACGGCGACAGTGGACAATTGCTGCCGCAGTATTTAACGAACATTAATGAGCGATGCTTATTTTGGCTTGACGGTCACTACTCAGGCGGTATCACGGCGCGCGGTGAGCTCGACACTCCCATCAAGCGAGAACTCGAACATATCTTCGCGCACGCGATATCGGACCACGTTATTCTGATCGATGATGCCCGATGCTTCACCGGACAAAACGATTATCCTACACTCGACGAGCTACGAGAGCTTGTAAGCGAACGAACACAGGGATGGCAATTTTCAGTGGAAGACGACGTAGTTCGTATTCATCCTGATAATTAGGCAACTCGTGTTATGAGAGTCTGCTTTCCGATGTGGATAGGCCCGCGCCACCAGGGCCTCGGCAATGAGCTCATCCCCTGGGCTAAAGCTTTTATCGCGAGTCAGGAATTGAGGATTAAATTCCTGCCGCCGGCGCTCGGCCTCAACGACCGACACTATTACAAATACTTCGGCACCTCACGTTGGGATTGGATTTACTACGCGATACTGAAGAAGGTGCTACCGTGTTATGTGTTCACTGAAGAAGAATACCTCGCGACCGGCGAGAAGGATTTTGCGCGCGCCATTCGGGTCTACGCTGATAAAAAAGGTTTGGGTAAAAAACACTCTTACGCGCTTTTGACCGAAGGACTCTGGGGCAACTTCTATTCAATTCGCGAAGCACATCACTTTGTTTTGTCGCAGCTCTATCGTACGCGTCACCTTTGTGACAATCTTTATCAACTCGATAAGCAGATCGCCGACAAGCGACTCGTCGTCGGTATACACATTCGCATGGGAGACTTTTTGCCGGTGACTAGTTCCACCGAATACAAGGGCGTTTGGAACACTCGTGTATCACTTGCGTGGTATTTGAATATCTGTCGCCAGTTGAAAGCCGCATTGGGCGATGCGGTTACTTTCATGCTGCTCACTGACGGTACCGAAGACGAACTGCGCGACTTCGTCGACGAGTTTCATCCGATCACGAACTTCGGACAGCCCTACTCCGTCGTCAGCGACCTGCTTGCGCTCGCGAGTGCGGACGTGCTTGTTTGTTCCATCTCTTCGTACAGCATGTGGGGTGCAGTGCTTTCAGGTGCGCCTTATTTCTGGTACTTGCCGAATCTGCAGCGGCTGAATGGTCATCTCACTTTGTGGCAGGAACATGTCGCCGGACTTGGCGACGACAGGAACGATGAAGAGATATTGCCACGCGGCATTCCGATGGCCGAAGATAGCCGCATCCCCGATAATGTTATCGAGTACCTGCGGATGAAGATGAAGCTGAATTCGCTCTCACTCGATCTAATTAAATCGGGAGGCATTCCCGTCAACTACGAAACTGTGCTCAGTACGATAGAAGATAAATGCATTACCATTTAATCGGCATTTGCGGAACCGCAATGGCCTCCCTTGCCGGCATGCTTCAGGCACGCGGCCATCACGTCACTGGTTCTGATGTGAACGTCTATCCACCGATGTCGACGATGCTCGAAAAATTGGGCATCAAGGTCGAACAGGGATTCCACTACGAACATATTACGTCACCGGACTGTGTCGTGGTTGGCAACGCAATCCCGCGGGGTAACCCGGAAGTGGAAGAAACACTCGGGCGGAAACTCCTCTATCGCTCGCAAGCGGAAGTCGTAAAAGAAGAGTTCATTCGCGGGCGTCACTCACTCGCCGTCGCGGGCACACATGGCAAAACAACCACGACCAGCATCGCGGCATGGGTGATGGACCAGGGCGGCTTGAATCCGAGTTTTCTGATAGGCGGCATCGCTCAGAATTTCGGCAGCAGCTTTCGCGTCACTGACAGTAAATATTTCATCATCGAAGCGGATGAGTACGACACTGCTTACTTCGACAAAGGTCCGAAGTTCATGCACTACCTCCCTGAGATTGCGATCGTCAACAACATCGAATTCGATCACGCCGATATCTATCCCGATCTCGATGCGGTGAAACTCGCGTTTCGTCGTTTTATGAATCTGGTTCCAGGCACCGGGAGGCTGATCGCCGGTTGGGACAGTCCGAACGTGCGAGAGGTGGTTGAATCGTTCGGCGAAAGGCTCTTCACACGAGTTGAGACTTTCGGCACCGGCAGCGATGCTAAATGGCAGGTTCGTAATGCTGACTTCGGCGAGGGACTGTCGCAGTTTGAAGTTTTTTGTAAAAACCAGTTGTGGGGCGAGTTTCAAACGCCGTTGCTGGGTGAGTTCAATCTTCTCAATTGTCTCGCAGTGATTATCGCGGCCGATGCCTGGGGCATCAGCAAGGAAAAGATCCGCGGCGCGCTCGCGAGCTTTCAGAACGTGAAGCGGCGTGCGGAAGTGCGCGGTGAAGAGCGCGGCGTGCTGGTTATCGACGACTTCGCACACCATCCGACGGCCGTGCGCGAAACGCTGCGTGCATTGCGGGCGCGATATAAGGATCGCCGTTTGATCGCCGTATTTGAGCCGCGTTCGTGGTCGTCTCGACTCGCAGTTTTCCAGGACGATTATGCCAACGCCTTCGCTGCGGCTGACTACGTGGTAATTGCGTCGGTGTTCGACAGCCAGAAGGTCACGGAAAAGGGACGAGCCCTTGATACCGCCGCGTTAATTGACGCGATTTCGAAACAAGGTAAACCCGC
>DATNFX010000004.1:0-13090 GCA_035606195.1 Pyrinomonadaceae bacterium | reverse complement strand
ACGAGTTTGCACCTCCGGAAGAGACTCAGGTAGTTGGTAAGTTCGGACCTGAATTAGAGCAGATTTGAGACAAGCAACATGGCGGATGTAATGAACAGTCACGCGACAACACCTGAAGCGCACCACCATCGCGCGTTGCAGCACCATTTCGAGAACATGGAGCAGCAACGTGAAGCGGGTACGCTGGGAATGTGGGTGTTTCTCGTGACCGAGATCATGTTCTTCGGCGGGATGTTTCTCGCTTACACGCTTTACCGGTCAAAGTATCCGGCAGCGTTTGCGTCCGCCAGTAATCACCTCGACATCACGCTCGGAGCAGTCAACACCGGCGTCCTGATCCTGAGTAGTTTCACGATGGCCATGTCCGTGTACTTCACACAGATCGGCAAGCGACGTCCGCAGATCCTCTGCCTGATTTTGACGCTGGTACTCGGTTTGACGTTCCTTGGCATCAAGGGCGTCGAGTATCACTCCAAATATGTCGATCATCTGATTCCTGGTCACCTGATACCCAGCAGTCCGTTTTTAGAGAATGAAGCCCAGGCCAGGGAACACGGATTACATCTGCTCGAGGGCGCAAGCTTGAAGCAGGTCGAGTTGTTTTACTGGATTTACTTCGCCATGACCGGCATGCACGCGCTGCACATGATCATCGGCGCCGGACTACTGACCTTTCTGTTGATCTATTCAATCAAGGGACGTTTTGATCCGGAATATCACAGTCCGGTAGAAGTGATCGGACTTTACTGGCACTTCGTGGACATTGTGTGGATCTTTTTGTTCCCGCTGCTTTACTTGCTGGGACGCCACATGGAACACGGCGGTTAATCGGAATGAGCGAACACATAGTTCCAGTCAGAATTTATGTGACAATCTTCCTGGTGTTGCTGGTGGGCACCGCGTTGACTGTCATGGCGGCGTTTTACGATTTCCCGTGGCAACTCAACACGATCATCGCGTTGACAATTGCCACCACGAAAGCGACATTTGTCGTGCTCTACTTCATGCACGTGCGCTACAGCACACGTCTGATTTGGGTGATTGTGGCGTCTGCTTTGTTCTGGATGGCGATACTGTTCGCGCTAACGTTCAGCGATTACAATACGCGTGGTTGGATTCCCAGTGCGTACTAGATTTACTCGCCACGTTGTAGCGTTGTTTCCCGCACCTCGATCACTCGCTTACACGAAGGGCAGTTCAAACGAATGGTGGCGTCTGAAGTTTTGATAGGCGCATCACAGAAGGGACAAACGCCGTTAACTACGTTGTGGTGGAAGAGGTCGCGCATCATGATCACCGGCAGCACGAGGCCGGCAAGGAGTAGCGGGATGCCAAAGATGAGGCCGATGGTCGCGCCTTGACCAAGTGTCAGGCTGATTACGAGGCCGGCGATGAAGAGTACAAGGCCAATGCCGACGCTGAACGAAAAGCTGTACGCGCTGTCGAATGTACGGCCTGGTTTCGCAACTTCTGGTCGATCGGCGTCCATCTTAAGACCTCCTGGATGCGTTGGGATGTTCTGGGGAGTTCGCTACGAGCTTGTAACTGATTTTTACTCCTGCACGGGAGGCGTTGTCAACGATCCATCCACAGATTACGCAGATTGATTTTATGTCGCCTTTTGAAACTTTTCTAAGACAGCACGATGAAGAAGCGTGGTCGGCCACACTGACCACTTTATTACGCTCGATCCACGAAGTAGATCGCAACGCGACGCAGATCTGGTTTGCGTTTTATCCGTTGTCACTCTTCCAGGCGCTCGAGCAGTCGAACGACCCGGAAACGCTCGCCCAGCGTTTGTTGCTGCAGGGCAAGTATTACCTGAAAGATCAGATTGATTCGTCACACACATTTCTTTACGGACATCGTTACTGGTCCGAAGTAAAAGCTGCCGTCCAAGACCATGCACACCGTTTTCTGATCAGTGACAATCGTCCGCTTTCAGATCAGATCTTATCCGTGGCCCAGCAGGTCGCGAAAGTTGATACGTCACTCGTGATCGGCATCACAGCGGTCGCTTTCATGACTATCAGGCAAGCAGGACTGGCAGCATTCGAAGCCGCTCCGGGCAAGGTTCTGATTGATAAAAAGCATGCTCGCAAATCTCCCGCCGATGTCTTACGTGAGCGAGCAGTCGATGACAGCCAGGGCTTCTTCAGTTTTCTCAAAACGGTCGACAAGAAATGGACGATCACTTACGACGAGAACGACGACCGCGCGAAGTATCGTTTGAATCACGTGCAGGATCTCGCCTGGGGTGCGGCCGGCGATCGCACGCGCAACTGGCGCGAGCTGGATCCGCGACGCGTCGAAGGACCGATTCCGGTTGAGTGTCGCTCGGCGTCATGTGGAACGTGTTGGGTTGGCGTTCTCGGCGGCGCTGAAAAACTCTCGGACGTCGCTGCTCGTGAAGGAAAAAAGATCAAGGAGTTTGGTTACGTTGACACGTCAGAATCGAAACCGCTGATCCGACTTGCGTGCCAGGAACAGGCACTCGGCGCGGTGTCGATCGTGATCCCACCATGGAATGGTGTCTACGGAAAGTATTTGAACAAGTTGAAAGATTGATCGAGCCACCGATTTGTCACCTTTACTCTACGTTCTTGCCGCAGCGCTGCTCTGGAGTACAGGCGGGCTGTTCATCAAGTGGACCACGATCGGTGGGCTTGAACTCTCGTTCTGGCGATCTTTGTTCGCCATCTTCACTGTCGCATTCTTCACGCGCCGCGAGGGCTTTGGAATAAATCGTCTCACCGCGGCGGCATCGTTTCTCTACGCCGTTCTGCTCATCCTCTTTGTTCTCGCAACCAAAACGACGACCGCGGCAAATGCGATCTTCCTGCAATACACCGCGCCCGTATACCTGCTGATCCTCGAGCCGGTGATTTACAAGGAGAAGTTTCGCTCGCGCGATCTGATCACGGTGGCGGTGTGTCTTGGTGGGATGGCGCTGTTCTTCGTGGGCCAGCTACGCCCACAGGACGTCGCCGGAAACGTGATGGCGCTGGCTTCCGGCTTCTGTTTCGCCCTCTATTTCCTGTTGCTGCGACATCCGCGCGCGCGTGAAGTCAATCGCGCCTCGTCGGTGATCTACGGAAATACTCTGGCAGTCATCATGACGGCGCCGTGGGGTCTCGCGACGCTCACCAGCATCACCGGACATGACCTCATCGGTGTCGCCTACCTCGGCATCATTCAACTGGGTGTTGCCTACACATTCTTCACCCTCGGAATGGCACGCGGTGTGAGGTCGTTGGATGCCGGCATCATTTGCTATGTGGAACCTGTCCTGAATCCCGTCTGGGTCTTTCTGGTGCTAGGCGAAAAGCCCTCACGGTGGGCACTGCTCGGCGGCACAGTCATCGTCGCCGCAGTTATCGTTCACATGCTGCTGGATGCACGAGGAAAGATGAGACCGAGCGACCAAGCTATTGCAACCGCCCATGACTAGTAGCTAAATACGCTGCCGACCTCAAAGACAAAACCGCGGAGTACATAGGATTCCAAAAGATCTGTACTCTCAAGCGCAAGACTCGGACCGAATTGATTGCCGCTCAACAGCCGCACCTCAATTATCTTCGAGGCCTCATCGACAAGCCATAGCTCTTTGACACCAAGCGCTGCATAAGTATCTGCTTTAGTATTTCGATCGTAAATTGCAGAACCAGGTGAAAGCACTTCGATGACAAGGTCAGCCGTGGTCCTGTACTTAGGATCGAGCTTAGCTTGGGTTTCGGCAGAAACGTAAAACAAATCAGGTTCAAGCCAACTGTTGGGCTCTCTCATAATCCCCGCGCGAGGAATATAAAGTGTGCCCTTGTCACCAGACGCTGTCAGATAGTCAGACAGCATGCGAGTTAGTTTGCTACATGCGTTTTCGTGTTGATACCCAGGAGGGGGTGTCATATAGAGGACTCCTGCGATTAATTCAAGTTTTGAACGATCTGATGGATCGGGAAGCTCCCAAAATTCCTCGAGCGTATATTTCTTGACTAAAGGTGATGTGCTTACCCAGGCCATAAGTTACTCCGATGAGGATTTAGTGAGGCGAGTATAACACACTTCAATCCGTAACTGATCCGTGTAAATCCGTGGCTAAACTAACCAATTGGGACGACTGTCGTAATACCGTACTGAGCGGTCGGGATAGCGTTTCCTGTATTGCCGATATCGCGCCAACAATTTTTCATAGCGCTTATCGGATGAATGAACAGGTTTGTGGGGAATGGCCCGCAGATGATCCTCGATCTTCAGCATCCTGCGTGGTGAGAAACGCCAATCGTACTCTCCAAGGTCGTACAGACTAGTTAGACCGTATCCCTTCAACCGCCCGGTGAGATCGACAAAAGGATCGGAATAACTCAACGCCAAGTCTCTAATGGATCGATAAACCGGTTTGCGCCCGTGAAGCCCCGCATCACGCGAACGCGCCACCGATCCCCAGCGCCCATCCATATTAAATGCAAAAACAACGTGGTCCAGAAGATCCTGCGATTGAAGATCAAGCAACAGTGGTGGGTAACCATGCTGCTCCAAAATCACCGCCGCGCCGACAGCCGCTTCGAGACAATGCGCCTCCTTTCGCTTCACGACTTCCCGAAACGATCGCATCGTGCCTCCTTCGCGCTCCCAGTTGTAAGGCATCGAGCTGAAGAAGCGTTGCACCTTCGCCGGAGTGTTGAGTCGTTGCACCAGTTTCCACTCGGCCGCAGTGAAGCATTTTTTATCAGGGATCATGCGTGAATTAGGGAGACTTTGTTCGCCTACGAGACAAAAGACAGTAGCTGCACTTGCCTGATTCAATCGCAAATGTCAGACTAAAAGAGCGCCAAAGAACCATGTGGCGTAAATCATACATAAGGGATTTCCGTTCGAAATATTCCAGCAATGAACCAGCAGGCTACAGCTTCCCAAAAAACTCGCGCTGAACAAGAAACTGAAAATGAGGCAAATCGTCTCCGAGAGCAAGTGGACGCCGCGCTATTATCGGTCGTCTCTCGTTCACCAGACGAGGTTGAATCTCTGAACACGGCGGCCGATCGCATCGAGCGCGCCGCCCGTGACCTCGCCGACGCCTTGCGCGAACTCGCAGAACAGCGCAAGAGCCCGGATCTCTTGTAATCAACCACGTGCCTCGCTCAATCGCTTTATGGACCTTTTTTGTTTTTGATTGGAGACTGCTTAATGGCATCAATTCGCGCTGCCGCAACGACTGAACACCTGGGCCGAAAGAATACCTCATACGAACTGGATAACTACGGTATCAAAGAGCCAGCTCGCGTTTACTGGAACCTCAACGCGTCTGAACTCTATGAAGAGATCGCGCGCCGCGAAGAAGGCGTTCTTTCAAATCACGGCGCCATGATCGTCGACACTGGTGAACATACCGGCCGCGCTGCGAAAGACAAAGCCATTGTCCGCGAACCTGACAGCGCAGATAAAGTGTTCTGGGGCGACGTCAACAAAGACTTCTCGCAAGAGAAGTTCAATGCACTGAAAGATCGAATGATGGCCCATGCAAAGGGTCGCGACATTTTTGTGCAGGACACCTTTGTGGGCGCCGATCATACGTACCGTCTACCAATCCGCGTGATCAATGAATTGGCCTGGCACTCGCTTTTTGCACGCACGATGTTCATCAGCGACAGCACGGCGAACGCACCGCACCAACCCGAGTTCACGATCATTAACTTTCCGAGTTTCCAGGCCGACCCGCAACGCGACGGCACCAGATCGCCAACGTTTATCCTGATGGACTTCAGCCAGCGTTTGGTTTTGATCGGCGGAACGTCTTACGCAGGTGAAACGAAGAAGAGCGCGTTCACGATCATGAACTACCTGCTGCCGCAACGCGACGTGATGAGTATGCACTGCTCGGCTAACATCGGCAGCGAAGGCGACGTGGCAATCTTCTTTGGTCTCTCCGGCACGGGCAAGACGACGCTCTCAGCCGACCCGGAACGACGGCTCATTGGCGACGACGAGCACGGCTGGTCTGAAGATGGCGTCTTCAACTTCGAAGGTGGATGCTACGCCAAAGTGATCAAGTTATCACAGGAAGCTGAGCCCGATATTTATCGCACCACCAGAATGTTTGGAACGATTCTCGAGAATGTTGTTTACGATCAAGAGACTCGCGCGATCGATCTCGACGACGCTCGCAAGACTGAAAACACGCGCGCGTCGTACCCGCTCACGAGCATTAGCAACATCGTGCCGGAAGGACGTGCCGGCAATCCGCGCAACATCATCATGCTGACGGCGGACGCTTTTGGCGTGTTGCCGCCCGTCGCGCGTCTGTCGCCGGAACAGGCGATGTATCACTTCCTCTCAGGCTACACGGCGAAAGTTGCGGGCACTGAAAGAGGTATCACAGAACCACAGGCAACTTTCTCGACGTGCTTCGGCGCTCCATTCATGGTTCTTCATCCTGGTGTTTATGCCGACCTGCTCGGAAAGCAGATGGCACGTCACAATGCCGCGTGCTGGCTGATTAACACCGGCTGGAGTGGTGGGCCATACGGCGTTGGCAAGCGCATGAAGATCAGCTACACGCGAGCAATGATCCGCGCGATTCTTAATGGCTCTTTGGCGCAGACTGAAACCACGCCCGATCCGATCTTCGGTGTGAACGTTCCGGTTTCGTGTCCTGACGTGCCGAATGAAGTCCTGCAGCCGCGCAATACGTGGGAAGATAAGGATGCGTACGACCGGCAGGCGAAGGATCTGGCAAGAAGATTTAACGAGAACTTTAAGAAGTATGAAGCGGGCGTGTCAGAGGCTGTGCGGGCAGTAGCTCCGAAGACAGAATAGAACGCGGATAAACGCGGATCAAAATCCGGATTAAATCCGCGTTCATCCGCGTTACCCTGGTGGCCAGTTGAACGAACGTCCAGCCAGCACGTGCACGTGCAAATGAAACACCGACTGTCCCGCGCCTTCACCGGTATTAATCACCGTCCGATACGCCTCGTTCCCTAAATCATTCGCTACACGCGCACCAATCCTCAGCAAGTGCCCGATCAGGCCTTCATCCTTCTGAGAAACATCATCAAGTGATTCGAGGTGCTCCCGCGGAATCACGAGCACGTGTGTCGGCGCCTGCGGGTTAATGTCGCGAATTACAACGCAACGATCATCCTGATGAACAAACTCCCCGGGAATCGTTCCCGAGATGATCTTGCAAAACAAACAATTCTCTTCAGCCACTACAGTTCCCCTTCCTTACTTAAACCGGTTCGAGAATCTGCGCCGTCACCACCGGCGAGATGATTCGTTCGATATTGGCGCCCACCGCGCGCAGCTTCGCCTCGATCTTCTCGTAACCACGATCGATATGGTAAACGCGGTCGATCACCGTTTCACCCTGCGCGATGAGTCCCGCGAGCACGAGTGATGCGGACGCGCGCAGATCCGATGCAATCACACGCGCTCCATTCAAAGCAGTTGGGCCATCGACGATCGCCGAGCGCCCATCGATGTGAATCTGAGCTCCCATGCGCTGAAGCTCCGAAGCGTGCATGAAACGGTTCTCAAAAACCGTCTCGATGATTTCCGACCTTCCTTCGGCCTGCGTCATCAACACCATATACTGCGCCTGCATGTCGGTGGCAAAACCCGGGTACGGCTCGGTGGTTACGTTCATCGCCTTCAGTCCGTCCGGACACGAGACTTCGAGCGTAGTCGGATTCAGTTCCTTGATAACGACACCAACGTTCCTCAGTTGTGGGATGACGCTCTCGAGATGTTCCGGACAGCAATCTTTTATCTCTAACTGTCCCTGTGTGAGCGCCGCGGCGACGATGAAGGTTCCGGTTTCAATTCGATCGGGAATGATCGTGTGTTCGGCGCCGCCGAGCGAAGTGACCCCTTCGATCTGTATCGTCTCTGATCCGGCGCCGTTCACTCGCGCTCCCATCTTGTTCAGCAGGTCGGCCAGATCAACTATCTCCGGCTCGCGGGCGGCGTTGTGAAGGGTTGTTGTGCCGCGCGCAAGAGTTGCCGCCATCATCAGGTTTTCAGTTCCAGTGACGGTGACTTTGCCGAAGTGAATTTCCGCAGCGTGTAAACGTCCGTCTTTCGGCGCACGCGCTACGACATTTCCCGCTTCGAGTCTTACTTCCGCACCAAACCTCTCAAATCCCGCCAGGTGCAGGTCGATGGGCCGCGTTCCGATCGCGCAACCGCCGGGGAGTGAAACTTTTGCTTTGCCGAAACGAGTCAGGAGCGGTCCAAGTGCGAGAACCGAAGCGCGCATCGTCTTCACGAGTTCGTATGGCGCTTCGAAAAGTTCGACGTGGGCGGCGCTGATCTTGTGAGTGCGGAGTTCGGGTGTCAGGACAGTTGCGCCGATGTCTTCGAGCAGCCGGCGCTGCGTGATGATATCGCGCACATACGGAATGTTGTGGAGGGTAACGGTGTCGGGAGTGAGCAACGCCGCCGCCATGCAAGGCAACGCTGAGTTTTTGGCACCGCTAATCGAAACTCTGCCGTGAAGTGGCCGGCCACCCGAGATACGAAATTTGTCCACGATGCGGGACAGAGTAAATGAAAATCATGTCAGAACGCTACTTCAGAAAACAACTTAGCCACAGATTACACGGATAAAATCCGGATTTCGGATCCGTATAATCTGTGGCTCGCACCGCCCTCTTGCTCGCACACCTATTCGTTGGCGGTGGCGCGTTTGAGATGAACACCGCCGTTTGTCGTCATTGCTTTGACCATTGCTCCGCCGGAGCCGAGATTTAAGGCAAGCTGTTTATTGATTCGACCCTGCACAGTTACCGGAAAATCAACACTCACACTTCCGTTGACTGTTCCCGTCTGCAGGTTAGCCGAGTAATTCTCGGGCACGGACAGAATTACGCCGCCGTTGGTCGTGCTGACGTCCAGACTATCGCCATCCCAACGATCGCCAGTCAGTTCAATCACGAGGCCGCCATTCGTTGTCGAACCACGCACCGTTCCGCCCACACGTTTAAGAACCACGCCACCATTCAATGCCGTGAAGTCGATACGGCCATTGACGTCGGCGATGGCAATCCCACCATTGTGAGTCTCCAGTGAAAGATCGGCACGGCGCGGCACGAATACTTCATAGCTGACGTTCCAGTTAAAGTCTTTGCGATTTTCGGGACCACTCGCAAAAATCTTCGCTCCGCTGGTTTCGATGCGGACCTGCTGCGATAGCGCCTGCGCTTCTCCTGCAGTCGGCGCGCCAGTCTGAATGCGCGCACGAACCAGAACCTGATTCTGATCCCAGCCTTTTACGGAAACGCCTCCATTTTGCCGGCCGTCAATCGCAATCGCACCGCCACTCAACGCGAGGGTTTGCTCTCGAATCTCGCAATTGCCGACCAGCCTGTCGTTGTACCAATTGTCCTCACGACAAGTCAGTGATTTATCTTTATCTTTGATTTTCTCTTTTTGAGACACGACTGCGACGCCCGTGAAAGTCAGCAGCGCGGCAATAAGAACACTTCGGCTTACAAACCTGTACATAACTCGGTCTCCTTACAATGTCTGGGGTTGTCTAAGTTTTCTTCGCTTCTATGCGGCTCTGAAGCGTAAACACCGCACGGGTGGGTGTTGTGACACGTTTTTGCTCAAGACTTTTGCAGGACCACGATGCGAGGAATCCCCTGGAGATCGGGGCGAATTTCCCGCAACGACCACGCGCTGTCGTTAATAAGCCTTTCGACCGCTTCGCCCTGATCGAATCCAATCTCCATCAGCATGTGCCCGTTCGGCTTGATGAAGCCCGGTCCTTCGTCGATTAGCCGGCGAATGACGCTCAGACCGTCTCCACCTGGAGACAAGGCTACATGCGGTTCATGATCCCTGACTTCGCGTTGCAGCCCTTGCAGCGCCTTCTCGGCGACGTACGGAGGATTAGAAACAATGACGTCAAACTCGTATTCACGTGAATCAAGCGAGTCGAAACAATCGGACTGGACGAACAGCGCTCGATCGGCGACTGAAAGCTTCTGTGCGTTCAGTTTCGCGATCTCGAGCGCAGCCGCCGACTTGTCGATCGCCACCGCACGAGCGTTCACGAGTTCACACAGTAGCGTTAGGGCAATACATCCCGATCCCGTTCCAACATCGCAAATAAACGGCGCTGCACCAGCTATCTGCAACGCCGCCTCAACGAGCAATTCCGTTTCAGGCCGCGGAATTAAAACATCAGTCGTCACTCGAAACTCACGACCATAAAAGTCCTGCACGCCAGTGATGTACTGCAACGGCTCGCCCGCAGCACGACGCTCGACGAATTCGCGATATCGTCCCACTAAATCTTCGTCGGTTTCATCCTTAGCATGACTGATCAGAAACGTCCGATCCTTCCCGAGAATGAACGAAAGCAACGACCCCGCCTCACGCCGCGCCTCCGGAACGCCGCCATGTTCCAACTCCGCCGCCGCTTCTCTCAGAACCTCAGCTATTGTCCACGTCATTTTCGGGAACCAATCTTAGTCTCCAGGTGAATACTAACCGACAGCTTCAACAATATCTTTTTTTGTGCCTTATGTGCCTTTTTGTGGCTGGCTCTTTCTGCTCCTGTTTTGTGGCTGGAACAAACTCGTGATTCAATCTTTTTACTAAGCATAAGAACGAGTCTCGTTCCTCCCGTGACGCAGGACCCCCGCGGCTTACCGCTTCGGGGGTTCTGTCGTAAAAGGGCGCGGTTTAACAACGTTAGCGCGAGGGCACCGTGGGTACACTTTCGAAGAGCTGTCTGTTATTCGTTTTGAATGCGTTGGACGCTCAGCTTACGTTGCTATGGATCCGCTTAAACGTCGCTTCCGAAGGCAATACGTTGATGGCTCGGGTCATCGAACGCAGCGAGTGGACCTTTCTCGGGGGGAAGCTCGCCATCGGCGGCTTCGCTGCTTACATTCTCTACCGTTGTGCTCATCTGCCACTCGCGAGGCATGGTCTCACTGTCGTGCTCGGAGTCTACGTAGTTCTGATGTTGATCCACGCGGCGACCGGTTGCGTAGCCCTAGGATGGCAGGGACCCCTCATCCTTCTTGGCTACATCGAAAACCTACCGAACGCTTTTCTTTCACTACTCGTTTAGTCGAAAACGAAACTCGCTTCGACCGTCCTGCGTTGATACAATCACCCGCAACGGCATCCGCTTTGCGAGCATCCTATGTCCGCGATCCTGGCACTTAGCCGGGATCCATTACTTAAGAGAGGGAAGAGCTTTATGTATCGACTTTCCGCCCGCCAGATTCTTTTGATTGCCCTTATTACAGGATTATTTGCGGCAGGAGCAGTTGTAATTCTCGACCGCATTTCAAATCGTTTTCAGCCTTCGCACGCGGCGTTCACCGAAAATGCACCCGCCGGCATTAGCGACCCAGCGACTTCAACCGACGAACAAAATAATATCGAGGTTTATCGCACTCTCAGTCCGGGCGTGGTATTTATCCACTCGACTTCATACGCACGCGACTTCTTCGGCTTTGTCGAGCCGCAGGAAGGCTCCGGTTCGGGATCGATACTGGATCAGCAGGGTAACATTCTGACGAATTATCACGTCATCGAAGGCGCACAGAAACTTTCGGTCAGCATGGGTGGTAAGAAAGACTATCCGGCAGTGGTTGTCGGCGGCGATCCGGACACTGACCTGGCCGTGATTCGTTTGACCGAGAAACCGGCCGGCGCACTTACAGTCGTGCCGCTGGGTGATTCAGACAAACTCGTCGTGGGCCAGAAGGTGCTCGCGATTGGTAATCCGTTCGGTCTTGATCGAACGCTCACAACGGGCGTGATCAGCGGCTTGCAGCGACCGCTCCGCGCGCGCAACAACAGGCTGATTGAAGGCGCAATTCAAACAGATGCCTCGATCAATCCAGGCAATTCCGGTGGACCACTGCTGGATTCGCATGGTCGCATGATTGGAATCAATTCTCAGATTCTGTCGCCGTCAGGCAGTTCTGCTGGTGTCGGTTTTGCAGTGCCGGTGAGTATTGCAAAACGAGTTGTGCCGCAGTTGCTGCAGAACGGCCGAGTACGTCGTCCCAAGCTTGGAATCAGCACACGTGATATCTCATCGCTGCGGAATCAAATCGATCTACCGGTTGAAGACGGTGTTCTGATTTACCAGGTAGCGCGTGGCGGCGGCGCGGCCCAGGCCGGTTTGCGCGGTGTTCAGCAAACGGAGATGGGCGACGTTGAGCTGGGTGATATCATCGTTGGCATCGATAACGACAAGGTGGGAAATTCAGACGATCTGTTCCGAGTGCTCGATAAACATCAGATTGGCGACACGGTTCAGGTTCAAATCTGGCGAGACGGCAAGCGCATGTCTGTGCCGGTGCGACTGATGGAGTCACCTGAATCGCGGCGCTGACGTTTATGTAACTCAGGCCTATGCACCAGACGACCCACTTTTTCAATTTGGGTTATGGCTGGCTCTGTAAACACTGCAGCGCAGAGGCCGCAGAGCGTAAACATCATGGGCATCATCATCAGGGGCACCAAACTCCTCAGGGCCCCGCGCTAGCTCGATGGGTTGACGAACAACACTGGCGGGGGCTCGTATGCCCCCGCTGTGGCATTTCTGAGCAAATGCGCAAATAAGCCACAGATAACGCAGATTTAAATCCGGATTTTTATCCGCGTTCATCAGCGTCCAAATTCGGCTTCGTAGTCTCTGAGGCTGCGCGTGATCACGTCTCTAGCTTCAATCCGATCGTAAACATCCACAATCTCAACTTTCTTCTCTTTGTCGCTGGGCAGTTGTTTGTAACTCAGGAAATAGTGTTTTAGCCGATCGATCAATCCCGCCGGTACATCGCGGATTTCCTCGATCCGTCCGTAAGCCAGGTCCGATTCCAGCACCGCGATGATCTTGTCGTCGGCCTGATTGCCGTCAATCATGCGCAGACCGCCAATCGGCCGTGCATGCAGGAAGAAGCCGCCGTTTCCGAATGTCTTTTCAGACAATACACAGATGTCCATCGGGTCGTGGTCGCCTTCGATACCGCTGCGACCAGTTCTCAACCCGCACAATTCACCTACTTCGCGCCCGCAGTATGTTTGTGGAATGAAGCCGTAGAGCGTCGGCGACATC
>DATNFX010000003.1:0-3403 GCA_035606195.1 Pyrinomonadaceae bacterium | reverse complement strand
GTTTTCAAACAATGACTGCATGCCGGCAAGACTCGTCGACAACACAAATGCGCGGCCTTCGGTCGCGTTCAGTATTCGCGCGACTTCGGCGGCTGCCGCAGAGCCCCACTCGCGATCACGTGGATCGGGCATTCTCGCCGGCAGATAGAGAATCGCCTGGCTCTGGTAATCAAAACTCGACTCCGCGATCAAATCGTCGGCGGTGTCCAATCCCAATCGATCGCGAATGAACGAGAAGTTACCGCCGCTCGAGAGAGTCGCGGACGTCAACACAACTGTCGGCACTTCTTCGAACAACTTGTCCTGCAAGAGTCCGGCAACGTCGATCGGCGACGCGCGCAGAAACACGCCCCTGTTTCTTCGTTCGAGCCAGTAGACAAACTTCTTGTCCGTGCCGGTAACGATAAACTCGAGCTCAAAGCGGATCTGGCGTAAGCGACGAACCAGACTCTCAACCTCTGGGGGTTTTTCCTGAAACGCGTCGAGCGTCGTTTCAGTGCGAGCGATGGCGCCTTCGAGAGCGAAATACAACTCGCCCAACGGCGTCGCTTCCAACTCGCCGCTGAGTTTCTTCTTTGCAAACGTTCCCGGGATGATCGGGTAGCGACCGTCTTCACCGCGGCCATCACGAAATCCCATCCAGAAGCTGTCAGAAAATCGCGACAGGCGCGCGACGCTGTGCGTGAGCTCTCTATCAACTTCCGCATCTTCAATCGTCAGCATGCCGAGATCGCGCACGAGATCGTCAATCTGGTAATTGGAAACCTGTGCGCCAAAATATTCCGACGCCACTTCTTCAATAAGGTGAGCTTCGTCGAGTATGACCGCCGTGTAATCCGGCAGCACCGAGCCGTAGTTGCCGTTACGCAAACTCAGATCGGCGAAGAACAGATGATGATTAACGACGACGATGTCAGCTTCCTGAGCACGACCGCGCATTCGCGTGATGAAGCATGCGTCGAAGTCAGGACACTTTTGTCCCAAACACGACTCAGACCGCGCATCGATGTGACGCCAGAAAGAAAGTGACTCGGGCAGGTTCGAAAGCTCGGCACGATCGCCGGTCTCCGTCTCACGCGACCATTGGCTGACTTCTTCGAAGTAATCGACCTCGTCGAGACCTTCGAGCACCGGCGCTGATTGCGCGCGCGCGAGCCGGTTCAAACAGAGGTAATTGCTCCGGCCCTTCATGTAAGTCGCAGCGAAAGGCCTGGGAAGGATGCTCTGGAGAAATGGGATGTCTTTCTCCATTAACTGTTCCTGCAGGTTTTTAGTGCCGGTGGAAACTATGACGCGACCATTGCCGCCGAGCGCAGCAGCAACGGCCGGTACGAGATAAGCGAGTGTCTTCCCTGTTCCGGTTCCCGCCTCAACGATGAGGTGACGCTTTTCTTCAAACGCGCGCATCACGGCGCGCGCCATATCAATCTGGCCGGGCCGGTACTCATATTCGGGATGCGCGTTTGCGATCAGTCCATCCGGACCAAAAACTTCAAGCATGAATCCTGTAAATCCTGCAAATCATGCAGTCATGTCTCTAACCTAACGCCGCCTTCAGCCGCTTCGGATACAACGGGAAACGTGCCGTCAGTTCAGCAACATCGCGCTTTACTTTGTTCCTGACTTCTTCCGATTCCGGCGCGTGAATGACTTCCGCGATGAGGCGCCCGATCTCGCGCATCTCCGCTTCCTGCATCCCGCGTGTGGTGACGGCCGGAGTGCCGATTCGCAATCCCGAAGCTACGAAAGGCTTATTTTGATCAAACGGTATCGTGTTCTTGTTGACTGTGATTAGCGCCGCTTCCAAAGCCTTTTCGGCATCCTTGCCGGTGATACCTTTGCCGTCCATCCAAACATCGACAAGCATCAGGTGATTGTCGGTTCCACCTGAGACGAGACGCAGTCCCTGCTCCTGTAATTCACTTGCCAGTGCCTTCGCATTCTTCAGCACCTGGCGCTGGTACTCCTTGAAGTCATCACGCAATGCCTCGCCAAAAGCGACGGCTTTTGCGGCGATGATGTGCACTAACGGTCCACCCTGCACGCCCGGGAACAGTCTTCGATCGATCTCTTTCGCGTGTTCCTCGCGACAAAGAATCAACCCGCCGCGTGGGCCACGCAGTGTTTTGTGAGTCGTGGTTGTCACGTAATCAGCATGTGGTACTGGCGACGGATGCAAACCGGCGGCGATTGGACCAGCTATGTGTGCGATGTCGGCAAACATGCGTGCGCCAACACTGCGTGCAATCTGTCCGATGCGTTCGAAGTCAATCGTCCGGGAATAAGCTGAAGCGCCGCAGACGAGCAGTTTGGGCCGGTGCTCTTCGGCAATCTTTTGCAGTTCATCGTAGTCGATCTGCTCGGTCTCTTTTGAAACACCGTAATCCGCAACTTTGTAACTGAGTCCTGAGAAGTTCAACGGATGGCCGTGAGTCAGATGGCCACCGTGCGAAAGATTCATCCCCAGGATCTGATCGCCGTACTGGATCGCAGCCAGATAAACGGACATGTTCGCCTGCGCTCCGCTGTGTGGTTGCACGTTCGCGTGATCGGCGCCGAATAACTCTTTCGCTCGATCGATCGCGGTTTGCTCGACCACGTCGGTCCATTCACAACCGCCGTAATAACGCTTGCCCGGATACCCTTCGGCGTATTTGTTCGTGAACACTGAACCTGCAGCTTCGAGCACGGCTTCACTAACGAAATTCTCAGAAGCGATGAGCTCGAGCCCGTTAGCCTGGCGAGCAACTTCATTGTCGATTGCGCCTGCGATAACCGGATCGACTTCTGCGAGTGATGAGTTTCTGTCCATTATCTCGATATCCCGTGGTGTTTTTAAAAAGGAAGCGTGATGGTAACCGATCCATCCACAGATTGCACAGATTTGCCTTAAACGCATTTACTAGGCGAGAATGGCCGGATTATGCGCTGGTCACGATACTTCATACCAACCCTGCGCGAAGACCCGGCCGATGCCGAGGTAATTTCGCACAAACTGCTTTTACGCGCCGGTGTCATCCGGCAATTGTCTGCCGGAATCTATTCTTTCTTGCCGCTGGGCCAACGTATTGCGCTCAAGGTTATGCAGATCCTGCGCGAAGAGATGAATGCTATCGGTGGTCAGGAGTTTTACCTCCCAGCACTACACCCGGCCGAGCTTTGGCAAGAGTCAGGACGCTGGGACGCGATTGGCGATGAGATGTTTCGTCTCAAAGATCGTAAAGGCACGGACATGTGTCTGGGCATGACGCATGAAGAAGTGTTCACTGCGATTGCGCGCAACGAAATCCGTTCCTACAAGCAACTGCCGCAGGTCTGGTACCAGATTCAGCTCAAGTTTCGTGATGAAGCGCGGCCCAAGTCGGGACTCATGCGCATACGTACTTTCATCATGAAAGACGCT
>DATNFX010000002.1:0-10376 GCA_035606195.1 Pyrinomonadaceae bacterium | reverse complement strand
GCTCAACCGTCGTTGATCACAGTTCGACATGATGGTCGTTCGGTTCCGGCAGTCGCCGTGGTTACGAAGATGGGGTTTGTTTTTGTTTTCGACCGCGTAACGGGAAAGCCTTTGTTCCTGATCGAGGAGCGGCCTGTACCCCAGAGCAATGTTCCCGGTGAAGAGACCTGGCCCACACAGCCATACCCGATCAAACCACCTGCGATAGCTCGTCAAACAATGACACGTGGCGAAATAAGTAAGGTTTCTCCTGAATCTCAAAAGTATTGCACTGAACTATTCGACAAACTCGTTAACAAAGGCATGTACACACCTGCAGGACTCGAACCGACGTTGATGTTTCCGGGTTACCACGGCGGCGGAAACTGGTCCAGCGCCTCGTTTGATCCGGCATCAGGTTATCTCTTCGTGAACATGAATGAGGACGGTGCTGTTGGACAGATGAACCCGCAGCCTCCGGGCTCAGCAATTCCTTATGTGCGAGCCGGAAGATTTGAGGAGTATGCGTGGTTTCGCGATCAGAATGGACGTCCGTGCCAGCAGCCGCCGTGGGGAACGTTGACGGCGGTGGATTTACAGAACGGTGAAATCGCGTGGCGAGTTCCGCTTGGTATTGTTGAAGAACTCGAAGCAAAAGGCATTCATAACACGGGCACACAAAACCTGGGCGGCTCGATCGTCACCGCGGGTGGATTGGTCTTTATCGCCGGCACTACTGATCACCGGTTTCGCGCGTTTGATGCGAAGACAGGAAAGCAACTATGGGAAGTGCAGCTGGAGGCAAATGGTCACGCGACGCCGATGACGTTTCAGGGAAGGAATAGCGGGAAACAGTTTGTAGTAGTTGCCTCAGGCGGTGGCGGATTTCTGAGATCGCTGAGTAAAGTGCTGTCGGACGAAGTTGTGGCGTATACGCTGCCGTAAAAAGTTTCAGTCTGAACTGGAACGTACTGTAGGGGCGGCCCTCTCCGTGGCCGCCCGTGGTTTGGGTAAGGGTTCACGATGCTACGGTTTCGAGTTTGGCGAACACCAATCAAAACCACGGGCGGCCACGGAGGGCCGCCCCTACAATCGAACCTGATCGATCTTGAAGTACCGTCATTCGCGACGCAATGCAACCAACGGATCAACCTTCGTTGCGCGATGCGCGGGTATATAGCAGGCGAGTAATGCGACTACAAGTGCGCCGACCGCGACCACGGCAAAAGCGAGCGCGTCTGTTGTAGCCACGCCAAATACGACCGATCCCAATACCCTCGTCAATATAAGCGCGACTGCGAGACCGATTGCTGTACCAATCGCCGTGAGCTTCATTCCATCGCCCACGATCAGCAACAGAACGCTACGTCGCTGTGCGCCGAGCGCCATTCGAATGCCCACTTCGCTGGTCCGCTCGATGACGTTATACGACAGCATCCCGTAGATACCAGTCGCCGCGATAATCAATGCGAGCAAACTTATAGTGCTGGAAAACCACGCACCTGTTCGTGCTGGTTCCAATGCTCGCCTCACATTCTCTTCGAGTGGTTCGACCGTAACAAAGGCATCTTTATCGATCGAGCGCGCCGCTTCTCTGATCGCGTTCACATTCCCATTGGTCCGCAATACAAAGCTGCTTCCACCTAACTGCGCGAGTGAGGCCGGCGTATAGAATAAAGGCCCATCGACTTTACCCACGTGCGTGCTACTAATGTCGCTGACGACGCCAATAATCTCGTGCCCTTTGCCGTCGCCGTCCCTGAAATGTTGTCCGATCGGATCGGCGCCCGACCAGAAACGATTCGCCATCGCCTGGGTGATGACCGCAGGTGATTGTCCAATCCGTATATCTTCTTCAGTAAACTTGCGTCCCAGTTGCAATCGAATACCCAAAGTTTGGAAAAACTCCGGCGACACGCGGTTAGCGTTCACGCTGATGCCTGATCCCTGCCCCTCGATGTCGATCGCATCGTCTCGCCTGCCGGCAAAAGGCATGATTTCCGCACTGCTTATCTGTTTGATTTCAGGTATGGCCTTCAAACGTTCAGCGAGTTGCGCGCGAAGTGTTGCAACGCGGGAGTCGTCGTAACCTAGTGCCGACACATCCATCGATAGGACAATGAGGTTCTTGCGATCGAATCCAACCTCGCTGGATTGCGCCCGTTGCAAGGTGCGTACTAACAGACCTGCGCCAATCAGAAGCACGAGGGAAACCGCGACCTGCCCAATCACCAATAGATTTCGCAAGCGCGGGCGTGAAACGCGTGCCCTGTTTCCAGACCTGAGTGCAAAAGTCAGATCGGGTTTCGTCGACTGAATTGCCGGCGCGAGTCCAAATACAACTCCAGTTAATAGCGACACCAGGAACATGTAAAGGAAGACTGTCGCATCTGGCTTCAAGTCGATGTCGAGGCCGATTTCAGGAACGAGCCAGATCAGGATCGGAGGTAGAACGAATGAGAGAAATAGTCCCGCAGTGCCGCCCAGCACTGCGAGGAGGATGCTTTCTGTCAGCAGGAGTCTAATCAACCGCCAGCGACTCGCTCCGAGCGCGAGTCGTACAGCAATCTCTTTTCGCCGCGCGGAGCCACGCGCTAGCATCAGATTCGAGACGTTAGCGCACACGATCAAAAGCACCAGGCCGACTGCTGCCATCACCAGCATTGCTATCGGCATGCCTTCGCTGCGAACTTCCGGCGAGTTGAGATATGACCCGGGCATCACTTCAACAATCGACTTGCGTCCGGGATACTCGAGATCCATCTGCGAGGCCGCCAGTTGCATCTCGGCCTGCACCTGCGTTGCCGAGACGTTATCCTTCAACCGGCCGAACACACTTAACCAGCTAAGATTAGGGCGCGCGGTAAAGTTGCTCTCCGCGAGAATGCCTTCCTGCGCCGTCAGCGGAAGCCAGACATCAGGAACCGTCATCTCAGTTCCGCGAAAGTCAGGTGCAGCGACACCAATGACAGTGAAGTGCCGGCGATTCAGTGCGATTGAAGTACCGATTACGCTCGTGTCTGATCCAAATCTACGCTGCCAAAAACCGTGACTCAGGACGGCGATCGGACATGGACGAGGCACCGTGCACTCGTTGTTATAAAAGGTGCGTCCAAGAGCGCTTGTCCCGCCCAAAACCGAAAAGTAATTGTCCGTGACCATTAGCCCGTTGAGCTTTTCCACCGTGTTGCCGCCCAGGTACAGCTTGATGTCTGACGACGCTACTAAATCGGCTTTGCCATCAACTCGATTTCGATAGTTCAGGTACTCGGGGTAAGAAGAAAGCGATGCGCTGCCTTCGACTTCGCGCGAGAACTCACCTTCGAAGCGTTGATAGACATTCACCACGCGCTCCGGGTTCTTCACCGGCAACTCACGGAAGGCGAGGGAATACAGAAGCGTGAAGATGCCCGTGTTGATTCCGATGCCGAGAGCGAGCGTCAGTAAAGCGGCGACTGTGAAATTGCGATGCTTGAGCAACGAGCGGAATGCGTAGCGCAGGTCGTGGAAGATATTGAGCATGCTCTATGTACTGGAGACGCGCCCGAAAAGTTCGCAGTTCTTCGGTAGGTTTAAACGATTAGCAGGCCGACGGTAAAACGTGGGGACGCTTTGCCTCAAAAGTTCTAAATCGCTCTTGGATCGGGTCAGTACAGGGAGCGGTAGCGACCTGGTCAGTGATCAGCATGCGACATTTCCTAATGATTCGCGACTCCTATGGTTTACCAGGTCGCTACCGCTCCCTGTACTGACCCGATCCAAGCGTGGGGTGCGACTTTTGAGGCAAAGCCTCGGCGTCAATTGAAGATCAGATGCATGCCGTCATGCTCACTCGGAACGAATGTCGGCTGAACTCCAAAAACAGCTTGAATCCGTTCAGCCGTTAATACTTCGATCGGAGTGCCGTTCGCGATTACGCGCGCTTCGTTTAGCAACACGATTTGATCCGCGAAGCGAGCGGCGAGATTGAGATCGTGCACCACGCCTATAGTGACGACATCCGGCGCTTCGGCAAACGCTCGTATCTTTTTTAAGAAATCGATCTGATGGCGGATGTCGAGAAAAGTGAGTGGCTCGTCGAGGAAAAGATACCGGCATGATGAATCCGTAGTCATCGAACCATTGCGCCACAGTTGCGCGAGAACGCGGGCGAAGTTGACGCGCTGTCGTTCGCCACCACTGAGAGTCTGATAGTAACGATTACCAAATCCCGTTAGCTCGAACTGCGCCATGACTTCATCAACGATCTTCTCGTCCGTCGGTCCAGGCCGGCCGCGAAAGTGCGGGTAACGTCCCATCATAACGACTTCACGAACAGCTAACGGGAAAGCAGCCTCGACTGCCTGCGAAAGTACCGCGCGACCTTTTGCGAGCTCAGCTTCGCTTGCATCGCTGATGTCAGCACCTTCGTATTCAACTCTTCCCACGTGCGGGCGCAGCAAGCGTGCCAGAACTTTAATCAGCGTCGATTTGCCCGCTCCGTTCGGCCCAATAATCAAGTGAAGCCTGGCGGGTGCAAAAGATACCGAAATATCCGAAACCAGCGGCTTGTTGCCGGCGCGAAAAGTGATGTTGCTTGCCGTAAGCATCAAATTTGGCTTTGCCTGAAAGGTCGGGCCCCACGCTTGGATCGGGTCAGTACAGGGAGCGGTAGCGACCTGGTCAAACCATAGGAGTCACGAATCATTAGGACACGTTGCATGCTGATCACTGACCAGGTCGCTACCGCTCCCTGTACTGACCCGATCCAAGTACGATTTCGGACTTTTGAGGCAAAAGCATCAGATTCAGAAAACGTATTGCCGTCGCCGCAAAAGGAAAATAAATACCGGCACGCCAACAGCGGAGGTCAGGATGCCAATCGGTAGTTCCGCCGGTCGCACGACGAGCCGCGCCATCAAATCTGCAAGGGTCAGAAATGTCGCACCCATTAGCGCGCTGCCGAGGATCAGAAACCGGTTGTCCGCTCCTCCCATCATGCGCAGGATATGCGGTACAACGAGGCCTACGAAACTAATGACGCCGGTGAACGCTGTCGCCACCGCGACGATTAGAACGTTCACCGACAAGATCAACCACTTCAAACGATTTACGTTAACTCCGAGATAAGTCGCTTCTTCTTCGCCGATCATTAGCGCGTTAAGTGCTTTCGCATAACGCAGCGCGATCACAGTTCCGGCAATGGTTGAAACGGCAACGATCTCGACGGCTTTCCAATTTGCGCCCGATAACGTTCCCAAACTCCAGAACGTGATCGAACGTGCCTGCGGATCGCGAGCGATATACGACAGAAATCCGATTGCACTCATGAACAGCGCGTTCACGGCCAGTCCGGTCAGCAACAGCATCACAATTGAAGCTCGCCCATCTTCGCGTGAACGAGCGAGGAGAAACACCAGGTAGGTTGAGATGACACCGCCGATACAAGCCGCAATCGGTAAACTCCAAAGACTCGCGCTAATGTGCAGCACACCGCCCAGCACGAAGAAAAGAGCGGAACCAAACGCCGCGCCGCTCGAGGTGCCAATAAGGCCCGGCTCGACAATAGGATTACGAAACAGCGCCTGCATCAACGTGCCGCCAACACCGAGACTCGCCCCTACCAGCAGGCACAGAATCGCACGCGGGAGGCGCAGTTCAAGAAAGATCCGCTGATCCAAAGTTGGTTCAGGATGTCCGGGAAGGAGCGACGCGAGCGCGCGGCTGATTTCAGTAACTGAAAAATCGATCGCGCCGAAGCGGATCGACGCCGCCAGTCCGAGAAGCGTGACCACAGCTAACGTGGCGAGGAGTACTTGTCGGCTGCGATATCGCTCTGTCACTTTTGATGAATGATAGCGGCTACCTTTGCAATGTTCTCACCCGAGCGTGGACCGAAGTAATTTAGCACGTTCTCTTCGATCCGGTAGATGCGATTGTTTCGGGCAGCATTCGAGGTCGCAACGCCGGGCAACGCCTTGATTTGGTCGAGCGAACCGCCGAGACGGTCGTAACCGAAGTCGGTAAGTAGAATTACGTCAGGATTCCCTTGCGCGATTATCTCGGGCGACTCCATCCGCTGCATCCCTTTGTTTTCGATCGCCATTTGGCCGCCGGCAAGTTCGATCATCTGGCTCACGCCGCCGCCATCGCCGCCTCCGCCCTTGCCAACGACGAGATATACGTTCGACGCGCGACCAAAGTGAATCACGGCGACGCGTGGATGGTCCGTGTACTGCTTCACCTTTTCTAACGAAGCTGCACGTTGCGCGTCGATTGTGTTGCAGAGTTCTTCAGCCCGTGCTTCCTTATGGAAGTATGCGCCCATCTCGCGAATCAACGCCTTTGTCCCGTCGAATGAATCATTCTTCGAGGTGAAAGTCTTCATTGGAATATTTAACTGCTGAAGCTGTTGCACGACTTGCGGTGGTCCAATGTTGTTGTCGTGAATGACTTCGGTAGGATGAAGCGAAAGAATGCCTTCAGCACTCAATGCGCGATGGTACCCGACGGTCTGCACGTTCTTCACTTCAGGCGGGTACGTAGTAGAGAGATCGATGCCGACGACTTTATCCTGCGCGCCCAACGCCCAGATAACTTCGTTGTAGATGGGCGAGATGACGACGTAGCGTGCGTCTTTCGCCTCGGTTGGCGCGTTGTGGAAACGTGAGCAGCTAAGCGAAAGGAGGGCCGAACAGGAGACGGCAAGAATTATTATTCGTTTCATCAGAACTAACGCGATCTGCGGTCGCGATACCATGGGGTTTTACATTGCTCCGTGTTGGGTTAAGGAACTTCCGGCTGGGAACCTTAACACAGAACCTTCCCTGATTGCGTCCTTCAATCAGAGAGATAGGGTTTGTGCACCAAGTCTTGGCGTGATCAGTGAGGTGATATCATTAAGCACTGGCACAAAGAGGAGAGGGACACGCTTAAAATCGAGTTGGTCGAGGTACTTCTGATGAGAATTCATTCATTGCTTCTCCGAGTGGTCATTGCGTTGACTGCCGTGGCCTTGTGTGGAAGCGAGCAACGACTTGTTAGTGGTGTGCCGCTGCAAAATCGGGCGGCGACGCAAACTAAGGTTGCAACCATTCCCATCGAGATTGATAGTGAAAACTACGTCTTTATGAAAGCCAGTATCAACGGGTCAGAGCCATTGACCTTTGAAATCGATTCAGGCGCCGGATCAGGATTGGTACTTTATTTCAAGGCCGCGGAACGCCTCGGTTTGAAATCTCAAGGCAAGGGAAAGGGAAGTGGGGGCGGCGAAAGTACGTTTGATACTTCGTTCGTTAAGGACGTCTCTTTGAGTTTTGCGGGCGTAGAGATAAGCAATCAAAAACTCGTCGTGTTTCCCCCGGAAAAAAGTCGGAAGGTGTCCGACAGAGTTGTAGATGGCGTAATTGGTTACACGCTATTTAGCCGGTATGCCGTCGAAGTCGATTACCAGTCCAGAGTTGTTAATCTGTATGAACCGAAGACGTACCAGTACAGCGGTTCGGGCGTTAGCATCCCTATTAAAGTTATGGCCAATGTTCCCTTTGCCCGCGTAACGATCCCGGTCGAAGGTAAACCGGTCGAGGGTGAATTCATCGTTGATATGGGAGCGGGCAGATTCACCGTTATTCTAAATACTCCTTTGGTCGAATCTCGCAACCTGTTAGCAGTCGCACAAAAGACCATCGAAGAACTCGGAGCGCAGGGAGTAGGCGGAAATGTAAAGTTGTTGGTCGGCCGGTTGCCTCAACTACAACTTGGATCTTTCACTTTCTCGAACCCGTTGATTTACTTCGCTCAAGATCGAAAAGGTGCTTTTGCCAGCAATGAATTCAGCGGAGTAATTGGCGGCGAGTTATTGGGCAGGTTCAAAGTGATCTTTGATTACGCCCATAAGCGGATGTATCTCGAGCCGAATAGCCATCTTACTGATGCTTTTGAATATGATATGAGCGGCATTCGCATGGAAGCCGACGGTGAGAACCTAAAGACGTTTAGAGTGAAACGGGTGGCTGAGAATTCTCCTGCATTTGAAGCCGGAGTGCGCCAGGGTGATGTGCTTTTAGCGGTTGACGGCAAGCCAGTCTCCGAACTCTCGCTTTCCCGCATCAATCAAATGTTCAAACAGGAAGGTAAAGAGCATGTACTCGAGATTGTCAGCGGCGAAAAGACGAAGCAGATTAGGTTCAACTCGAGGCGATTGATCTGACGTCCTCCAACAAGCCGAGGGACCGTCCTCTGAAAAGAGCGCATTATGGTCTCGCAAACCTGCGCCCGGCGGCGCTTCGAACATAGGGTAAGTCATTTGGTGGAAGCAGCTCTGCTGACAGGAATGCTGCTCGCGTTCTTCGTTGTTTCACTCGTGCTGCTATCGCAGAAGGGTTTGTTCATCGACGACTCGATGCACATGCCGGCCGGCTATTCTTACCTTTTAACTCACGACTACCGGTTGAATCAGGAGCATCCTCCACTCATAAAACTGCTCAGCGGTTTAGGGCTGTGGGAACTACATCCATATTTCCCTTTCGAATCACCGGGGTGGCAACAGGCCGCAACACCCGGCGATCCGGAAGATGGAATGGTACGGATTGAGGAAGCGTTCTTTGAGAGTAACGCGAAACAGTTTGAGCGGATCGCGTTTTACGGAAGACTGCCCGTACTGGTTATCCCGCTGTTGTTGCTGTTGGCTGCGTGGTGGTTTACACGCCAGTTGTTTGGGCCAGTACCAGCGCTGATCAGCGTCTTTCTACTCGCGATGGAACCAAACATCGCAGGGAACGCTATCGTTGTGCAGAACGATGTTGCTGCCGCGCTCGCGCTTTTGTTGTTTGTGATTGCAGTCAAAAAGTTTGTGACTGATGCTCGAGTGATAGGAGCGTTGGCGTTGGGAGGCGCACTCGGTCTTGGCTTGGTGACGAAGTACTCACTTGTAGTTCTCGTGCCGGTTTCGTGCGTGATAGTGATTGCGTATGTCATGTGGCGGTTGATACGGAAGCGATCGTCGGTTGGAGCGGTTGTGCTGTCGTCATTTGTCGTGTTCGTTACCGCCTACTTGATCCTCATCGCGTTCTACACGTTTCACCTCGACAGAATAGACGCAAACGAAAGTTCTGAAATCGCCAGTTGGTTTTACCTGTCAGGACATACTGCTGAAGTCTTTAAGCGATTCTTGATGTGGCTTCCGCCGCTGTTGCCACGATATTTCGTGTCTGGCATCGACATGGTGGTTCAGGATAGTCGCGACGGCAGGCCGGCGTTTCTGCTGGGCCAGATTTCAGACACAGGGTGGTGGTACTACTTTCCCGTCGCGTTCGCCCTGAAAACAACAATTCCGTTTCTCCTGGCTTCCATCGGGGGATTCGTGTGGGCCGTATATCAAGTGCTGAGGCGCAAATGCTACGCGATCCTGTATGTCGTGCTGCCAGGCGTGTTTTATCTAGCGCTCACGATGACGTCACATCTCAACATCGGTGTGCGTCACCTCTTACCGATGTTTCCGTTCGCCGCAATAGCTGGAGCTGGATTTGTTTCCGCTGTTATTGAATGTGGGCTGAAGCGTTCCAGAGGCCTCGGCGTCGCGGTTGCTGCAGTCGCACTCGTGCCTTGTCTGGTGATCGCAGTCTCAGCTTTTCCAAACTACCTGACATACTTCAGTCCGCTTGCGTGTGGCGCTGCTCGCGGTTGGCAGATGCTGTCTGACTCGAACGTCGAAACGGGGCAGGAGGTAAAGCCACTGGCGCGCTACCTCAAGGATCACGGCGAGAATCGAGTCACGGGCATTATGGTTGGTGGAGAGTTTCTGAAGTTTTATGGAATCCAGGCGGATGACTTTCCCGGATGGTACGACGATGAAGACTCGGAGGACGCCGCTGAACCGATTAAAACAGAGTACATAGCAATCGGTGCGTGGAATCTGTCCGAGATTGATCTATCGGACAAGCAGAAAGAGATTATCGACCGCTATAGACAGCAGAAGCCGGAGATGATGGTTGGAGATTCGATCTTCGTATTCCGGCGACAACACTAGGTCGTGCTTATTCGTCCGTTACAAAACGACGAACATAAATCCCGCCAACGGGAGTTGGCGGGATTCAGGGGTTTTTGTGTAAAGCAGATGCCATACTGTCGTACGTATTTTCTCCCGAAAGATGGTGGAAAGTATCTTCTTCCGGCGCACCTTCCGGATCATCTAGTGTTATCAGCAACTCCAGGTCCTCATCGCTCATGGTGAATCTCCTTACGTGCGACGCGGAGTCGCTCACTCCTTAAACAGAGAGTTCAGCAAATAGTCACCGGCGCGTAGCTCGGCACAAACGATCTTAGCCTGCGAAAGCAGGCGGAAGTATAAAGCCTGGGGCGCAAGCCCCAGGGTCAAGAGCACAACACATTTTCAAGCCCGCGAATGCGGGCGACAGAAT
>DATNFX010000001.1:0-21424 GCA_035606195.1 Pyrinomonadaceae bacterium | reverse complement strand
GCGATTGTTTGGCAGATCGAGTGCGGCGGTGGAGTTCTCTGCTTCGAACTCGCGCAGCTCGATCTGATCGAGTGCAAAACCCTTTCGTGTCCAATCGAGGTTGTAGCCGATGAAAGTAGTTTCGCGGTCGAGTTCGTTCGGCTTGACGATAAAACTCTGAACGTATGAGGGAACGAGAACGATGCCGATTATATAAGTTGCGACCGGCAGCGCGAGCGCGATCAGCAACAGGCTGAAGCGTCGCACACTGAACGCGTTAATCACCAGCAGGATCGCGGCAACGATCAAGACGACGGACAGAATCAACAAAGCCGGCAAAGTGTAATGAGCTTCGGTGTAGGTTACGCCTGAAAAAACGGGGTGGTCTTCCCAGAGAAAAGGAAAACGCGAAAGATAGGTGTGCCAGCTAAGTACCACCAGAAAGAGAGCCAGCGAGCAACAAACACCGCGAAACGCAGCTCCGGACGACCAGCGAACGCTCGGTTTGAGCACCGTTTGTGGCAGACCCAGGAGCGAGTAGGCAACGGCCGCGCAGAGGATGATAAATGTTACGCCCAGCAACCAGGAGCTAACGAGATCGTAGAACGGCAACGAAAAGAAATAGAACCCAAGCGACTTGCCAAAAATCGGATCGGAGAGGTTTGTGGCCGGCTGATTCCAGTAGAGCGCAAACTGTCGCCAGTGTTCCTTCCAACTGAACCCGAATATCAGGCCGAAGAGTCCGGCGATGGTCCAGCCAAGGGGTCTGATGATCTTTGCGGGCGAAAACTGAAATGGCTGGTTGTTGAGAATTATGGTTCGCTTCTCGAACGCCACGGCTCCGAAGAGTTTCTGAAAGAGCAAAAACGTGGCCGCTAATAGAGCGGCGGTGATTATGGCGGAGCCGAAGAAGAGAGCGAGTTTTACTTTGAAGATGTACCAGAAGACCGATGAGTAACCGAGTGACCCGAACCAGAGTGCGGAAACGTAGATTGAGACTATGCGCGAGAACGAAAGCAGGAGCAGCACAGCAGCGACGATGATCCAGATTTTCAGACGCCGCCGCGTTGGTGGACCAACATCGATCACTTCAGGGGTGGGGGGGCGCTTGCTCACGCGGGTAGCATACCTGATTTGCCGCAGATAAACACGGATCGGGTGGCTCGTGTATAATCGCACGAGTGTTGACGCCCGAAACAATCCTACAGGGTCGCTATCGCATCATACGCCAGCTTGGGCAGGGCGGGATGGGTGCGGTTTACGAGGCCGTCGATCAGCGTCTCGACACCACGGTCGCGCTGAAAGAGACGTTGTTTGCCGAGGAACGCTTGCGTAAGCAGTTTGAACGCGAGGCCAGACTCCTCGCGCGCCTGCATCATCCGGCATTGCCTCGTGTCAGCGACCATTTCTCTGAAGGTGATGGACAGTTTCTCGTGATGCAGTTCATCCCCGGCGATGATTTGTCGGAGATGATGACGCGCAAGCGGAGCCCGTTTCCTGCAAACCAGGTTTTGACGTGGGCGGACCAGTTGCTCGATGCGCTCGACTACCTCCACACGCAGGATCCGCAGATCGTTCATCGCGACATCAAACCACAAAACTTAAAGCTCACTTCGCGTGGCCAGATCATCCTGCTCGATTTCGGTTTGGCCAAAGGTCAGTCCGGCGAAATCTCTCGCGTCACGACTGCCGCAAGCATTTTTGGTTACACGCCAAACTATGCGCCGTTGGAACAGATTCAGGCATTGGGAACGGATTCCCGCAGCGATCTCTATTCGCTGGGCGCCACGCTATATCACCTGATTACGGGTGTGAAACCACCCGATGCGTTGACTCGCGCCGCCGCGATCGTTAACGGCCAGGCGGATCCATTGCTAAAAGCGAGCGAAGTTAATCCAGCGGTCGCACCTGCAGTGGACGATGTGATTGGTAAAGCAATGGCGCAGAACCGCGAACAGCGATACGCCACGGCCGATGACATGCGCAAGGCGTTACACGGTACCGAGCAGGCAGCAACTGTAGTCGAACGCGGCGAGGCGCAGACCGTTTTGTTTCCGCCGCCGCCGTCGACTGTTGCTGTTCCTACGCAAACAGCGGTTACGCCACACACGATTCCTGCGACCGGCGAAACTACCGTTGTGCGTCCTAAGCAAGGTGGACCAAGCCGAGTGGTTCCGATTGCCATCTCGGCGGTGGTGCTGGTCCTGGTCGCATGCGGTGCCCTGGGTTTCTATGCGCTGAAAAATCGTAACGCGCCTGCTGTCAATCAAATTGCTGTTGAGAGTCCGACTCCGCTTGGAGGGCCGGCGAGTACGCCCACTCCGGAAGCGACTGCAACTGCCAAAGAGAAAGATGTGGTGGCGACAGCGACTCCGAAAAAGACTGAAAAAGCTCAGCCCAAAGAGGAACCCAAAAAAGAATCGACTCCTAAACCTGAACCGACTCGCGTCGAAACTGAAACTCAGGGTCATGAAGAGCGGCAACCGGATCTGCCAACGCTGCCGGAAGTTGATGGACCAAACCGTCCGCGTCGAGGAAACAGAACTTTTCCGGGTGGAGTCTCAATACAGCATCTTCCCGATGGGTCGCAAATAATAACGATGGCGGACGGAATGCGAGTGATGGTGACGAAAGACGGGAAGCGGACCATTTTGAATCCGCCGCGCCCGCGTGTCCGGCCGCGTCCGGCCCCACTGCCATCACCATAAATATTTTTCTGCGTCGCTCGCGAGCTTGTTCTATTCCAAGAGGAGAATTGAGATGAGGAAATCGATAACTACACGTGTATTCTTTGCGCTGCTTGCGCTTTGTATCTCGCTTGCGATGCTCAGCCCAGCCGTGGCCGTCCGGGCGGGGAGTGAAAGATCCATTCCGTCAAACATCAGGGCCACTCCGCCGGCGCCGGCCTTTGATGACAAGGAGCGAGTCGCTGAGTTGATGCAGAGACGCGAACGAGTGGCGCAAAGCGTCGGACCACAGTCGTTCATGATCCTGTTCAGCACCGAACCGCGCGTTTATGCGAACGACGTCGACTATCCTTATCGTCAGGAAAACAATCTTTACTACCTCACGAATCTGAAGCAGAAGAGCGCGACACTCGTGCTGCTGCCGGGTAACACCAAGACGCGCGAGATTCTTTTCATGCCGAAACGGAATCCGGCTGCGGAAACGTGGACTGGTCACATGTACAGCGCTGAAGAAGCAAACCAGCTTTCGGGTATCAGAGAAATCTGGAACGTGAGCGAGTTTGATCCGTTCATCAAAGCTCTGCGCAACCGCCAGCCCTATCGTCCCAAGCCGGAAAACATCTTCATGTCGGATCTGCCGAAAGACATGCCGTTGACCAACGATAACGGCTACACGGCGTTGTTCGATGCGGCAGCAAAGGGCGAAGCGGGCCTGTTCATGCTAATGCCCGGCCAGGGTGAAAGCCGCGAATATAAACAGGAACAGCGATTCGCTGCCGACTGGGCGAGTACGGCTTCCGGTTACAGCGTTAAGAATGCGTGGCCCATCTTTACTCAAATGCGTCTCGCGAAGTCGCCGATGGAATTGCGTCTTCTGCAGCACGCGATTGACATCAGCACCGAAGCACACCAGCGCGCATGGGCGGCTGCCGGTGAAGCGAAGTGGGAATACGAAGTCGATGCAGTAATGGCGTACACCTTCAAACTCCGCAATGCAGACAACTGGGGATATCCGGATATCGTGGGCTGTGGTCCAAACGCAACGACTCTTCACTACGTCGAGTCGCAGGGACCAGTGAAGCAGGGAGATCTGTTGCTGATGGACGTTGGCGCCGAATACGATCACTACACTGCTGACATCACGCGCACTTTCCCGGTCAACGGCAAGTTCACTCCGGCTCAGGCGGCTGTCTACCAGATCGTCTACGACGCACAGGAAGCAGTAGCAAAGGCTTCGAAGCCCGGCGCCACGTTGTCAGACGTAAATCGTGCCGGAACTGAAGTCATCAAAAACGGTCTTTTGAAACTGGGACTGATCACGGACGTCAATTCACAGCAGCATCGCGTGTGGTTCATGCATGGAACATCGCACTGGCTGGGCATGAACGTTCACGACGTTGGTGGTGCAGCAAAGTTTGTTCCCGGTGCGGTGTTCACGAACGAACCTGGAATTTACATCCGTCCCGACGCATTGGACCAGATGCCGTTTGGTTGGAACGAGGAAGCCTGGGAGAAATTCAAGACCGCGGTTCGTCCGGCGTTTGAGAAATACAAAGGCATGGGCGTGCGGATAGAAGACGACATGGTGATCACGGCCGACGGCGTTCGTTGGATGAGCGAAGCGCTGCCACGAAAGATCAGCGATATCGAGGACTTCATCGCCAAAGCGCGCCGCCAATCCGAATAAAACTATCCACAGATTACACAGATTATTTTTTATTGAATCTGCGTAATCTGTGGATTGCTCTTGTGGCTAACCCTGAGAACCACCTCAGGGCTGTTCGAAAAAAGCCGTGTTGCGGCGGTGGCTCGCCCACCGCCGTCTTTGCTTCTGCAGCCAAACTCGTGAAGAACTGCGTAGCCATCATCTTCGCAGTCCCCTGAATCATCCGCTGGCCCACGCTCGCGATCGTTCCGCCGACCTGCACGTCCGCCGTGTAAGTGACCTTTGTCCCGGTCTCGGTGGGAGCGAGATCTAAATCACCGGAGCCTTTGAGGAATCCGGGCGCGCCTTTGCCGTCGACGACGAGGCGAAGATGTTCCGGCTCGCGCATGTCTTCGAGACGTGCAGTCCCATTGAAGACACCCTTGATCGAACCGACACCGGTTCTGATCGTCGCAGCAAATGTATTCTCTGCAGTTTGTTCGAGTCGTTCGCAACCGGGAATGCAGCGCTGCAACACCTCTGGACTAATAAGGCATTGATAGACGCGTTCGCGAGGAGCGTCGAGTTCCTGAGTGCCTTCCAGTTTCACTGCACGCGAGCCTTCGCAGCTTGAATTCCGCGGCGCGTGTGCACTTGAGCGAGGTGGCAGCGATAGTCGCTCGAAGCGTAGAGATCCGCGTTGGCATCGATTCCGTCGCAAACGTGTGCGACTGCGGCGCTGGCGGCATTGTCGTCCAGGTTTGTTCCTGCTAGTGCAGCTTCGACAGCCCTCGCGCGATAAGCTTTAACGCCGACGCCGGTGACGCCGATGCCGGCCGACTTACACGAGCCATCGTCATTCAGCGCCAGATGAACAGCGACGCCCACAACAGCGAACCCCGAAGCAGGATGAGGCACCTTCTGATAAGCCTGACCAAACTTTCCACTCGGCTTTGCGATGCGAATTTCGCGCAGTATCTCGCCCGGTTGAAGATCGGTCGTGAGTAGATCGACGAAGAAGTTCTCAGCCTTTACTGTTCGTTCGCCGTTTGGTCCAACGAGAACAAGATCGGCGTCGAGTGCGAGAACTGCCGCCGGCCAGTCACCAGCCGGATCGGAGTGAGCAATGCTGCCGCCAATCGTCCCTTTGTTTCGCACCTGCACATCGCCAATGCTTTTCGCGCATTCCGGTAGAAGCGGACAAATCTGTTTCAGCAGATCAGACGACTCCAGCTGGTAATGAGTAGTCGTGGCGCCGATGAGAATCTGGTCGCCCTCTTCGCGGATGTATGCGAGCGATTTGATGCGTGCGATGTCCACGAGCAATTGCGGTTGGGCCAGCCGCAGTTTCATCGCCGGAATCAAACTGTGACCACCGGCGAGGATCTTCGCACCGTCGAGATCGCTGTTCAGAAGCGCCACAGCCTCATCAAGAGTCGCGGGCGCTTTGTAATCAAATTGTGCGGGAATCATTTTCTACTCCTCTGATCCGTTTTACTCCTGTCTTCCAACGATCCTTCTCATCCGTGGCTAATAATTCGCCATACGTTCTCAGGCTTGATCGGCATATCCAGATGCTTCACTCCAAAGGGGGCCAACGCATCGACAATCGCACCGACAATTGCCGGAGTGGCGCCGATCGTACCGGCTTCGCCGACGCCTTTCACACCGAGTGGATTTACTGGCGATGGAGTCTCTGTCCGATCCAGTTCAAAGTTCGGAACGTGCGACGCGCGTGGAACCGCATAATCCATTAGGGTGCCGGTGATTAACTGTCCCTGCTCGTCATACACGACCTCCTCGTACATTGCCTGTCCGATTGACTGCACGATGCCCCCGTGAACCTGCCCGTCAACCAGCAGCGGATTGATCACCTTGCCGCAATCGTCAACTGCGACGTATCGCAGGAACTTGATGTCGCCTGTGTCTCGATCGATTTCCACGACACAGATGTGCGTGCCGAATGGGAACGTGAAGTTCTTTGGTTCGAAAAAGTAGGTTGCAGAAAGACCCGGCTCCGTGTCGGGCGGCAACTCTTTCGCGAGGTGCGCGGCGAGCGCGATGTCCTGAATCGTCAAACTCGATTTGCCTTCAGTCTGCGGTTCCGGCAACGCGCCTGCGGGTGCTTCACCGACCGGCACGACCGGTTCCGAGGTTCCGGTGGCACTGGCAGCTACTGCGGCCTCTCGGGAATATTTTCCGCCTTCAAACGAGACGCGCGATGCATCTGCCTGAAGCATGTGCGTCGCGATCTTGTGAGCCTTCTCCTTGAGCTTCTGAATCGCGACGTAGACAGCAGTGCCACCGACCGCGGTTGCGCGACTGCCAAACGTCCCGATGCCGTACTGAACGACTCCCGTGTCGCCGTGGATCACAGTGACATCGTTAATGTTGACCCCGAGCTCATCCGCGGCGATCTGTGCAAACGAAGTTTCCTGTCCCTGGCCATGTGGCGAGGCTCCAGTTAACACCGTCACTTTCCCCGTCGGCTCAATCCGAACTGTCGCGCTTTCCCAACCACCGGCAGGCATTGCCTGGGATGGACCAAGCGCGCAGATCTCGACGTAAGTTGAAACGCCGATCCCGATCAAACGCCCTTCGTCGCGCGCTTTTTTCTGTTCCTTGCGAAGTGCCGCATAATCGACGATGTGTTGTGCCTTGTTGAGAGCAGCTTCGTAGTCGCCACTGTCGTAATCGAGACCTGTCGCCGTATGAAATGGAAACTCATCGGCCGCCGGGAAATTTTTGCGACGAACTTCCGCGGGATCCACGCCTAAATCGGCTGCCACAAGATCAAGGGCGCGTTCTACGATGTACGTTGCTTCCGGACGGCCGGCGCCGCGATAAGCGTCCGTGGCCATCTTGTTCGTGAAGCACGCCGTGATGTTCATCTGAATCGCGGGGATCTTGTACGCGCCCGAAAGCATTAATCCCGTGAGCGTGGGAATCGCGGGCGTAAGCAGTTGGTGGTAAGCCCCCATATCTGCAAAGACGCTGTAGCGCAGACCAAGCAGGGTGCCGTCGTTTTTGAATGCGACTTCGACATCGCCGACCTGGCCACGTCCGTGAATCGTCGCCTGAATGTTTTCTCGTCGCGTCTCGATCCACTTCACTGGTTTCCCGAGTTGCATCGAAATCCACCCGAGCAGCGCTTCTTCCGAGTAAACATTCAGTTTGGATCCGAAACCCCCACCGACTTCCGGCGTGATCACGCGTAACTTGTTTTCGGGAATTCCGATCATGAGCGCCACCTGCGTGCGCATGAGGTGTGGAATCTGTGTTGACGACCAGATCGTCAACTCTTCCTCGCCGGGAAAATAACGCGCGAGCACACCTCGTGGCTCCATCGCGATTGGCGCGAGTCGTCTGTGCAGCACGCGCTGTTTCACAGTGCGATCGGCGGCAGCGAAGGCAGCGTCGATATCGCCTTCGCCCGAGGTCAGCCGGTAGGCAATGTTGTCACTGAAGCCGTCGTGAATGACTGGACCACCCGCAGCAGCCGCTTCGACGTCAGTGACGACAGGCAGCTCCTCATAATCAACTACTACCAAATCGACGCCATCCTGCGCCGCATATCGATTCTTAGCTACGATCGCGACGACGGGATGGCCCACAAAATAAACCTTGTCCTTCGCCAGTACACGATGATCGGGAACTTTCAAATCAGGCAAGGCGCCGGCACATGGCACTGGTCCGACCTTATCGGCAACGTCTTTACCTGTGTAAACAGCCACGACGCCCGGAGCCGCGAGTGCCGCCGAAGTATCGATGCTGTTGATCTTCGCATGCGCGTAATAAGATCTAACAAAGGCAACATGAAGCGTATTCGGCAAAGAGATGTCGTCGACGTAGTGTGCGAGTCCGCGGATCAGACGCGGATCCTCGGTACGCTTAACGCGTTTGCCTACATATTTTTCAGTCATCGCTGGCCTGCTTTCTTCGCAGCGTATTGCACCGCTTCGATGATGTGCTGGTAGCCGGTGCAGCGACAGAGATTGCCTTCGAGACCGTGGCAGATCTCTTCTCTCGAAGGATCGGGGTTTCTGTCGAGCAACTGCGCTGCGGTCACGATCATGCCGGGCGTGCAATAGCCGCACTGCAATCCGTGTTTCTCCCAGAAACCTTCCTGAACCGGATGCAGTTCGCCATTTTTGGCAAGCCCTTCAATCGTCGTCACCGTTGCGCCATCGGCCTGGACGGCGAACACGGTGCACGACTTCACCGCTTGTCCGTCGAGCATCACCGTGCAAGCTCCGCAAAGGGAAGTCTCGCAGCCGACGTGCGTGCCGGTAAGGTCCAGAACATCTCTCAGGTAATGAACGAGGAGCATGCGTGGCTCGACCTCATCGGTATGAGAGACACCATTCACGTTCAGATTGATAGCCTTTTTCATGAGCTACCTCACTTTTGAAGATTTGTGCTTTGTGCTTGGTACTTTGTGCTTGTTGTCGGGCTAAATATATCAAAGCACCAAGTACAAAGCACCAAGCACAAAGCACAATCAAACGGTCGCCTTATGAATTCGTCGCTTCAAACGGTGGATCGTCCGCCGGACCACTTTGAGCTGAGCATGATCGTGCGCTTCGATTGCCGCGGCTCTCTGCGTCTTCAGTTCACGGATTCGCGCTTTGATTCCGGCTTTGTCGATACCGACGACCGAGTGATGTTCGTGTTGGATGCCCAATGCTTTGGCGAGCGCCACCACCAGGTGCTCTTTATTAAGCTGCGTATAACCCTGCACGGCCTCGTGCTCAATGCCCTTGGCCATATCGCGTAGCTCTGTCAGGTTTTTGTGTCTGAGTTGTTCGAATGTTAACTCCGCCATTTGGAAGCTCCTATTCAGTGCTGTTTTGTTTCGTCAAAGATCTGATTGAGGTGATGCTTTAGATGAACTAAATAATCACGAATGAGTTTTTCGAGCGTGGCCGGTTCACTCCCCGCAAGCTCGAGCTTGAACGCGATCTGATCCAATGTGTGTGACGAACGCGATTTGGTTAATACTTCTTCCGGGATCAACGAAGCTACGTGCACGAGGTGCAGATTGTAAGCGCTCCAGAGCTGGACGACGTTGGACCACGACTCATCGCGATACTTTTGCGCGCCGATCCATTCGTCTTGATCGTAGCCCGGAAAGACCAGGTCGTCAGTGTATTGCGCGCGGACGAATCGTTGATGATTGTTCGCCGCCGAATCGATTAAATGACCGAGAATCTCTATCGGCGCCCAGTCATTAGGTGCAGGCTGCCGGCGGCTTAGTTCTTCCGGAATGTCCTTCAGCCGTGCCGTAGCGCTGATGACCGTATCGCTAAAGTCCCGGAGGAACTGTTCATAGCTGGTTGGGGTGGACATGGAATGCTGAGAATAGGATCTTCTTGCGCAAAGGCGCAAAGGTGCGCCATGAAACTACTGTAGGGGCGGCCCTCCGTGGCCGCCCTTGGTTGGAAACGGTCGCTAAAACCAAACGCCGTCGATTTTTGAAATCTCGTGTTCAAACCAAGGGCGGCCACGGAGGGCCGCCCCTACAGTACGTCCCGAGTAATGACGCAACCTAACCATCAGTGGAACCAAGCGGGGAAGTTGTTCGTTTAGCTGACATGCGTTGGCTGTGGCGTCTTACAAAAGTTTCGGTGGTGCTGGTGGTGACGTTGTTGATACTGGTAGTCACCGGGCTCTCAGACACCCTCGTCTTTTACGCTCGCGTCGCTAAGCTCTACACCCAATCTCCCGACACTAAAATCGCAATGCCTTTGGAAGACGTCTCCCGGAAGGAGGTCGCCGACACTTGGGGCGCACCGAGAGGTGTCGGCCGGCATCATGAAGGGCAGGACATCTTCGCGGCGAAAGGCACGCCGATTCTTTCCGCTACCAACGGCTTCATCTACAAAATCGGTGAGAACAACCTGGGTGGCCAGACCGTCTCGGTAATCGGTTCGGGCGGCCGCATTTACTACTACGCTCACCTGGACTCTTACGCGAAAGGGATCGCAGTGGGCGATCGCGTTTCGAAGCGAACGGTGCTCGGCTACGTGGGCACAACCGGAAACGCGCAGGGCACACCTCCTCATCTCCACTTCGGAATCTACACCTGGACTGGCGCCATCAATCCTCTGCCGCTGCTCACGGATCGCGTCGCACCCACGGTCACAACCGCGAAACCGAAAGAAACCAAAGCCAAAGGCACCCTCGTCAGCCGAAAAGCCTGACTAACATCAGCCACGGATAATTCGAATTCATTACGGATTAGACTCTATCCGTATTGATCTGTTCTTTAGATCCGTGTTATCTGTGTTCCCCGAATCCAAACGTAACCTGGAAGGAGCTCACGCATGCGAATGCGATCCCGGTCTCTCCCTGTCTCGATCCTTGTTCTGACTCTAACTATCTGCGTAGTTATTTTGGCCCCTAGATCGGAGGCGATAAACTCGCCTCAGGATCCTCCAACACCAGCCGCCGGAGGAGGCGGCGGGCAGGAACGTCCTGGCCGGCCCGATCAGACGCCTGAACCCAGACCGTACGAGCGTGTGATCACAAAAGAAGCGAAGTCTGACGAAGGCATCTTCACGATTCACACGATCAAAGACAAGACTTACTACGAAATCCCGAAAAGCGAACTTGGCAAAGAGTTTCTGTGGGTCAGCCAGATTGCCAAAACCACGCTCGGCGTTGGGTATGGCGGACAGGCTGCCGGCAATCGAGTCGTGAAATGGGAACGCAAAGGCAATCGCATTCTGCTGCGTAATGTCTCCTACGACGTCGTGGCCGACGCAAGGCTCCCCGTGTCGCGCGCGGTGCAGGCGTCAAATAACGACACCATCATCATGGCCTTCAACATCGAGGCAATCGGCAAAGAAGATTCGGCCGTGATTGATGTCAGTCGCTTGTTCACGACGGAAGTCACGGAGTTCAGCGCGCGAACGCGTTTGCGTGCTCGTGGTTTCGACGCATCGCGCTCTTTCATTGAGAAGACAAAATCGTTTCCAACAAACATCGAAGTGGAAGTTTCGCAAACGTACACTTCTCCGCCGGATCCGACCCCGGGTGGTGGAGGCGGTGGACCACAACCACCAACGCCGCCAAATCCATTCGCACAGGGAATGCGCGCGGGAACAAACGCGACCGTCGTCATGCACTACAGCATGGTTAAGCTGCCTGAGAAGCCGATGATGCCGCGTTTGTTTGACGAGCGCGTCGGATATTTCTCAGTTCGGAAGATGGACTACGGCGTAGACGAACACCGTGCGCCACAACGCACCTACATCACTCGCTGGCGTCTGGAAAAGAAAGATCCCAACGCCGAATTCTCCGAGCCGGTCAAACCGATTGTTTATTACGTCGATCCGGCGACACCGACGAAGTGGATTCCATGGATCAAGAAGGGAATTGAGGACTGGCAGCCCGCTTTTGAGGCTGCCGGCTTCAAGAATGCCATCATTGCGAAGGAAGCACCGTCGAAGACTGAAGATCCTTACTGGGATGCGGAAGACGCTCGCTACTCCGTGATCCGTTATTTGCCGTCGACAATCGAGAATGCATCGGGTCCGCACGTCAGCGATCCGCGCACCGGTGAGATTCTCGAGTCGGACATTCAGTACTACCACAACGTGATGAACCTCGCGCGTGATTGGTACTTCCTGCAGGTTGGCCCACTCGATCCGCGTGCCAAGAAACTTCCGCTGCCGGACGACCTCATGGGTCGCCTGGTCGAGTACGTCATCGCGCACGAGGTCGGTCATACGCTCGGCTTCCAGCACAATATGAAAGCGAGCGCGACTTACCCCGCTGAGAAAGTTCGTGATGCGGAATGGCTCAAGACGATGGGTCACACGCCGACGTTGATGGATTATTCGCGATTCAACTACGTGGCCCAGCCGGAAGATCACATCCCGGTTGAGTTGCTAATTCCTGGGATTGGTCCATACGACAAGTGGGCGACGATGTGGGGTTATAAACCGATTCCAGGAGCAAATACTCCGGACGACGAAAAGAAAACACTCGACGAGTGGGCGCGTTCGCAGGATGCGAAACCGTACCTGCGTTTCTCGACTGCTGACGCACGCGGCTCGGATCCGGGTGAAAACACGGAGGCGGTTGGCGACGGTGATGCCGTGGCTTCTACAGCGCTTGGAATCAGGAATTTGAAACGCGTTGCCGATATGTTGCTTCCCGCGACAACGCACCAGGGTGAGCCTTACGACGATCTCGAGGAACTCTATGGTCGTATGTTGGGGCAGTGGGCCACGGAATTGAATCACGTCACCGGTATTGTGGGCGGCTTTAACTCGCAACAGAAACACGCCGGACAAGATGGCGTTCGCTTCGTTATTGTTCCGAAGGAACGTCAGGCAGCCGCGGTACGGTTCCTGAATGAGAATGCGTTTGCGACACCAGCATGGGCAGTGAAGCCGGAAATATTGCGGCGTATCGAAGCGGCCGGCGCACTCGCTCGAGTGAATCAGGCCCAGGAACGAGTTCTCAATTCGTTGCTGAACAACGCGCGGTTCGATCGACTCGTGGAGCAGGAAGCGATCGATGGTATGGCGGCATACAAGCCGGCGGATTTCATGGTCGACGTTCGCCGCGGAATCTGGAGTGAGCTTGAAGGCGCAGGTCCGATCAAGATCGACGTCTACAGGCGTAATCTGCAGAACTCGTACATCGACCTGCTTTCGAATAAGTTGAATGTGCGACCGTCAGTTACGGACGACTATCGTGCCTTGATCAAAGCTGAGCTTCGTGATTTGAGTGCGGCGATCGCAACGGCGAGCGCCCGAGCAACCGATCGACAAACGCGCGCGCATCTTGCGGATGCACGCGATCAGATTGCGAAGGCGTTGGATCCGAAGTTTGCAGTACCGGCGGCAGCGGCGGCGGCAAATCCATTTGGGTTTGACGACGAGTTCAACTTTAACTGCTGGCCGGATTACGCCATTCGGCTTAGACCGCGAGAAGAGTACTAATCAGCCATAAAGAGGCACAAAAAGCACAAACGAGTTAGCTGAGCGTTTGTGCTTTTTTGTGCCTTTCGTCGAGAAGGTTTGTCGTGTGATCGGTGACGCTGAGCGGTATTGGATGGGTGATTGGTTCATTACCTAACGCGCGTGGTGGCGTCACTACCTGATCGAGCTGTTGCGGCTGCGGTTCGGGATCCTGGCGAATCAGGAGACCAGCAATGATGTGACCTAATCCGGCGGTTGCAGGTAATAGTCCCAACAGCCAGATGATCCTTACCACCGGAGCAATTTCAAATGGAATCTGATCCACGATGTGCGGCGGAAGTTTCAGCACCAGCGCTGTCGACAGGAAGTACAGGAAAGTAGCGAGGCCGGCTCCGGAAAACAACGACACCACCCCTTTCGTGATGTGCTGCTCACGTCGTTCTGCGGCCGTTTTCTTTTTTCTGAAATTGAGCCAGTTCTGGCGGTTTTTAGTTGACTCGGCCTTGAGGGTTTTGACTATCTCTTTGACTTTCGGGATTGGGCCTTTGATGTCAGTGCCGCAGGCGCGGCAATACTGTACGTTTGCTTGCGCTTCTGTACCGCAGTGTGGGCAATACATAGATTCCGAAACGTCTCCAGAGAGCTTTTAGTTCAATCTGATCCGCACAGATCGGTTCCTGATCCGTAAAATCCGTGTTACTCACTCATAGCTCAAGGCTTCCACGGCATCCTGTCGCGCCGCTCGAAGGGCCGGATAGAGTGCCCCGATACTTCCTCCCAACAACCCAACAGCTAACGCGACAAGTACCCAGCGCGGCTCGATGTCAATCGTTAGATTTGTAGTTCGTGTAACGACGAGTTGTGCGAGCATTGTCAATAACACGCCCACGACCACTCCGAGAACACTGACGATGATGGCCTCCTGCTCGATTACCCATGCAATCGCAGTCTTGGACATTCCCAATGATTTGAGGATGCCTATCTGTCGCGTGCGTTCAGTTACCGTGGTGTACATCGCGAGCAATATCACGAGGATACTGATTGCCGCAGCAACGCCAACTACCACGTTGAGAAATACATTCAACGCGGGAACGCCTGAGGCATACAGCTCCGGAAGATCGCGCGTGAACAACAATTGATCTTCGGGAAAGCGCTCGAGGATGCGTGCTGCGACTTCATCCTGTTTCGCAGGGTCTTCACATGCGACGAGAATTGCAGAAGCGCGATTGTCAGCCCCAACTTGTTCCTGCATCGTCTTCAACGGAATCTTGATACGCCCGCCGCCCGGAGGTTCGTAAACACCGACGATCTTGAAAGGCCGGTGAAAGAGCTGGACCGTGTCGCCGAGGTTGGCTTTGCGGTTTCGCTTCCACTCCGGATCGACGATCGCTTCGTCGCCTGATTGCAGCGGCCGGCCTTCGCGCATCGTGATTCGCGCAATCTTTGCATACTGGTCGTACTCAATTCCGTCCAGCAATCGCGAGCCAAAGCCGGAATCACTGCTGTCTACTGCTTGCCCGATGGGCGTAGTGGCGCGGACGCCCGGAATCGTCGCGAGCTCTGCAGCGTGTGAAGTGTGAAGCTTGAATTGAGCCCCACCGACCAGACTGATCGATCCCGAGGCACGAATCATGATCTCGGCTCCGATGTTTGATTCGCGTCGCCCACGTTCATGCAGGACGCCGTGAGCAAGACCGACAGTAAAGACGATGAGAAGTACTCCCACTCCTGTGCCAAGTACGCTGACGGCAGTGCGAGCAGGTCGATGAGCTATGTTTGAAAGTACAAGACTATCCATAAGACGTTGTAAGCGCGGGCTACGATCAAGGAGACGGCGCCATGCGTTGGGAAGCGTGCGCCATGTTAGTACGAGGAGGCCGATAGATGTCCAGACGACGATGGCAGCCTTGCGCACGAGGGCTAACGCAAGACCAGCCGCAGGTGTGAAACCGAGCCCCTTCTGAAGAATGACTTCGGTGCCGCCCTCGTAAACGCCGATTGTTCCGGGAACAAATGCAAACGCGAAGTTAATTACTTTCGTGAGCGATTCGATAATGTAAGCCTGGGCCACCTGCGGTTGAAAGCCCAGCATCTTGAGCGCGAGAAAAACCTCGACAACGCTGGACACGTGCGCGAGCAGATTGCAGAGGATCATCAGGAAAAACGAGCCCGGATGATGTTTGTAGAAGTCGTAAACTTTCGACTCGAGGTGATAGATGTGATGGCGTCGCTTGAGAATGACTTTCGGGCTGAGTCGCAGCTCGCCCAGCCGGTCGATCACCCACGTAAGCAACATCACGCGACGCTTTGCTGCAATCGCGGCGATTAGTATTCCCGACGCGGCAACCGCCGCAATCAGGAGCAGGACGAGATAGACACCCGGTGGCAGCGGATACCGCAACAGCATCACGACCGCGCCGCTCAGAATAAAGAACACGACCGACAGGTTGTAGAGCAGATTGTCGACGACGAGTGCCGGGACGCCGTACGTTAGCGGCACTCGTTTTCTGAGTAGTGCGACTTTGGTCGCTTCACCCAGTAGTGGACCAGTAAAGGTAAGAAAACTGATAGCTTCGCCGCCGAGTCTGGCAGCGAAAGCGTTGCGGAAACTAATACGACGATGTTCTGCTGGAACAGCAGCACGCATCGATACTGTGCGTAGAACGTGCCGCAGCCCACTTAGACCAAGAATGACGAAGAAGCCGAAGCCGATGCGGAGCAACGCGTCGAAAAGCGGTTGCACGCCGACCCGACGGATTACATAAATGAGCAGACCGAGGCCCAGGATGAAGGCCAGAGCCTGAAGCCAAAGGAAAGATCGACGCGAGTTGCTAGTGGCTGGTTCCGGCTCTTCGGCGAGTTCTTCTGTTTCACCGGTGGTCCAGTTGTCTACGAACTCTTCTCTCGAATCAATCAAGGCGCTGCGCTCACTCCGTTAACGCCGAAGGCGTTAGGTATGCGGTTCACTTTTAGCCAAAGCGTTAGGGTATCCGGTTCACCGTTCACGCCGAAGGCGTTAGGACATCCGGTTCACCGTTAACGCCGAAGGCGTTAGGGCATCCGGTTCACCGTTAACGCCGAAGGCGTTAGGGTATCTGGTTCACCGTTCACGCCGAAGGCGTTAGGACATCCGGTTCACCGTTCACGCCGAAGGCGTTAGGGCATCCGGTGGTTCACCATTAACGCCGAAGGCGTTCGCTAATTTCAGCCCAGGGTTCGAGCGCAGCGAGAACCCTGGGACAGGTCCTCTAAACTTCCATAAACCCTGAAAGGGTTCCTCTCAAGGCGAACCCTTTCAGGGTTCAGCGCCTGTTTTGTTTGTTTACCCAGGGTTGTCGCTGCGCTCCAACCCTGGGCTGAAATTAGTCAACGCCTTCGGCGTATTAGCCTACGCGTTCGGCGTGTTTGGCTACGCGTTCGGCGTGTTTGGCTACGCGTTCGACGTGTTTGGCTACGCGTTCGGCGTGTTTGGCTACGCCTTCGGCGTATTAGCCGCCTTGGGCGTGTTTGTCAACGCCTTCGGCGTAATCAATCAAGAGCTATCTCACTCCGATGGCTGTTGTTTTCTGCCGGTCTTGCTGGGTAGGAAACAGCTCTTTAACAACACGTCCGGGAAACTTTCTGAATCCCTTGTCCCACAGTTCAGGTACAGGAGAGCTATCATCGCGTAAATTCCCGGTTAATGCCAACAGAGTCGGCACATAACTGAGACTGTCATAAGGCGTCTCAATGTTGAAAGCCCGCGGGATATTGGTCTTTGATCCGCCTGCGACCATAAAAGTCGAATGAGTCGAGACGCGGAAAAAGGAGCCATGATTACCGCCGGGATTGAAGCCGCGCACGTCGAAGTTCCAGTGATCGTTGGCGACAATCAGCATATCCGCCTCGACGAGCTCACGTTTGCGCCGGGCATACTCTCGCATCAAACGCTCGTCCTGGCTGAGTCCCGAATCCTCGGTGGACAGCCTTTCACTGTAATGTCGCGCGAGCTCCTCCTGCAGTCCAACGAGGCCGTTTGAGTAGTGCGTTTTATGAAGCGCATTGAGCCATTCGATATCTGTATGCCATTCGCTGAGCCAGGCCGTTCGGTCAGCAGACGGCAGGATCAAATTTGGATCTTCAAAGATCTGTAAAGGCAAACCCGCCTGCCAACTGATCTGTTTGAACTGCAAGCGACCGCTCGCATCCTGCGTCAGCCCGCTGATCGGTAGATAACGCAGACTCAACCCACCATCTGCATTCCGGCGCGACAGAATCAATGCCTGACGATTCGCACCAGCGGTTACCCAAACTACGTCTTCATCGATATCGCGATCGTCTATTAAAGGAAGCACGAGATCGCGGGTCAGCCTGGTCGCTATGATATCCACAGGCCGACTGGTGACACCGCGCTGAACGTTGTTTCTAACTGTCACACCCTGGAGCAGTGAGAAGTAATCGATTCGTAAGAAGCTCTTCTCAACGTTCAATGACCCGTCAGAATTCACGACAAATCCATTCGGGCCAAGACCCACGACGTAGTTCTGAAGTTCATAGATGGTATTCCGATCGCCCATCGCCATCTTCGGAATCACGTCGGCGATCTTTATCTTCGCCGCCGAAAAGGCTTCCGACGGAATCTTGAGAAGGTTCTGAAGCGCGAGCGCGTATTCAGCATATTCCTTGCGCTCCGTCTGCCAGCGATCGAGTTGGACGTAGATCCGTTTCGACGCGTCGTCCAAACCCGCGTCCTGTTGTTCTTTGGTGAACTTCTTCGGCTGTGCTTCCCAAAGTTTGCGCTGTTCTGCGATTGTTCGATCGAGAGCGCCCAGTTCATTCTGTAACTGCTTCAGATCCTTTTCCCAGTCGGCGCGTCGTCGATCGATGACGGCGAAGAACTCATTCTCAACTGCTTTTTCCGTCTCCTCAGGCAATGTGCCACGCTGCATTTCCTTCAGGAGGACGTGCAGAATATTGAGATCGCTGTCGCGCAGGTGCAGCGAAGCCCGTTCGTTGCCGTCGAAGTCGAGCATCGCGGTCGGATAGGTGGTGCTCTCGCCTTTCAGATAGTAAGTATCGGGCGTCGTCGTGGTGATGAGAGGCACAAACGGGTTCACGCCCTTGATCGAGTAGTCGAGCATCAGGCGGCGCTTGGTGATGACGTGATGTCCGCCACCCATGCGACTGCCGAGCAGTTTGACGAGATTGTAACCCTGACTGTAGAACTTCTGATCCGAATTGATGCCATGATCCGAAATCAGCACGATAGCGGTTTCGTCGGCGAGTGGACTCTTCTGAATTGCGGTCCAAACCTGGCCGATCACGGCGTCCATACGCTGAAGCACGAACAAATGCGACTGATCGTCGTTGACGTGATGAGCGACGTGATCGAAGTCCTCCATCATCAGATCGAGGTAACGATATCTCGGATCGTTCAGGTTCGTGATCAACTCTTTGATGAGCTGTTCGGTGATGGCACTTCGCATCTCGAAGCCCATGGTCCACTCGTCAAACAATTCCTTCGGAGCCTTCATGAACTTACCCTGCAGACTGTTTTGCAGCGTCGAGTAACGCGGGTTCCGGAGAAAGATTGAGTAGGTTGTGTAGCGCTGATTATGTGCGTAAGCGTCTGACAACATCGGCAGACCGAGCGAGTCGAGCACTTCTACCGCGCGCATGTCGATCCGGCTGCCATTAATCCCGGCGAGATAGAGGGGAAAGAAATTCAGGTAGTCGTAGGAATGCAGCGTGTAACGATCGAACTCAACGTTGCCTTTGATCTGCAGGTGCTGGCCTGTTTCCAGCAATGACCACGAAGGAGCAGACAGGCTCATGCCTCGCACGTAGAAGTTCGAGAGTCTCGAGCCACGCTGGTAGAAGATGTGGTCGATCCAGGGAAGAACACTCTTTCCAGTCTGCGGATCATGCTGCTTGACGAAGCGGTCTACAACATCATACGGCAGCCCGTCGCATTTAATGACGACAAGTCGCTTTGCTTGACCGAGTGAGGTGGTCGCAGTACACAGCAGGAAAAAAGATATTACGAGCCCGAGGCGAAGAGCGATCAAGTTTATATCTCTGCGCCTCGGCGCGTTTGCGCTGCCCATCTCTATGGTTGGCCGGTAGTGACTGGCGCACCGCTGACGGTTGCCGCAACTGGCTGAACGCGCGGGTTTATTCCGCGAAGATATTCACCGGCCAGATCCCTAAGAGCTTTGTCGACGTCGGTGTTCTGCGAAATCCGCAGCAGCTCGTTCTTCGCTTTCGGATTATGAATTCGCGAGAGACTGTCGAGACAAGCGCGACGCGTTTCATCGTCCCTCGTACGCGAAAAGATCTTCGCAGTTGCTGCTGCAGCGTTTCCACTTGCGTCAGAGCCGTGCTCGGCGATAAAGCGCAACGAACTTCTCACGTCCTGAAGATTTCCTGTGATGTCAATGTCGGCACTCGATTTTGCGATTTGCTGCAGGAAGCGGGTGTGATACTGAAGCCGCCGTGCGATATCAAGTCGGTCCTCCATATCGTTCGTTAGATCTTCGCGATGCACATACTTTCCAAAACTGAGAACGTTCATCAACCGGAAAGCAAATTGTGCTTTGTCTCCGTGCTCCAACGGCAGCAACTCTGCGCGGCGGTCGCGTTCGACTTTCGCTGCGAGTCCGTCCGGATCCTTCGCATACGCAAGCAGCGTCTGGTATTGCTGTGTCGCGATATTGGCTTCCGCGTCCAAATCGTTTTCAAATGGATTGAGCGATATCGTTTCGAGTCGTCCGCTGACTTCCTCACGAAGCTCCGGCTCCATCGAGTTATTCAAGGCGAGCAGGAGTTTTAGTTGCGAATACGTTTGGAGACGCGAGGGTTGGTTGATGTCCATCCCGCGACGACCGGTGACAAAGTCATATACCGTACGACCGAGGAAGAACGGCAGGTTGCCAAACTTCGAAAGCGAGAGCATGTTTCGCGTCACGTCGTTCAGCACACGGCGCGACATCTCGCGCTTCTTGGGATTGTAGCTGTCGCGGAAATCGACGAGCAGCATCGGAATCTTCGGATTGTCGAGGCCATACAGACCGAGCGGAATCATCTCCACTGCTTCAGCCCCCGGCGTCTCGCTGTCAACCAGATGGTTTTCGGAATCGAAGTACCGAGTCTCAACGTAGCCCTTCCAGTCGAGCAATCGCTTGTCGGTCCACGGATTGGCGATGTTGAGAAAACGCGAGCTGTAACGTGAGCCCTGTAGTTTGACGAGATCGCGCTTAGCGACCCAGAGCAGTGCGTGAGTCGCACTCCCGTCCGGCATCAATAGTGGCTCGAAGTAGAGCGATTCCGTTTCTGCTCTTTGACGCAGCAGTTCCCAATTGTGGCCACGCTCATCGCGCGATTGCGTGGTTTTCCTGGCGTAGTAAGCCTGGAGCTTTGAATCGTCGACAAGCCCGCCGAATGTCTTTTCACTCAGCAGCAGGCGGCCCTGGATCGTTGCTATTTCTGCAGGAGTGAAAGCTGACTCACCTTTAACTGCCTGGTACAGCGCTAGCACCGATAGTGCGCGAATAATATGGGAACGGCGATAGTCACTCGAGTTGCGCCGGTAAGAACTGGTCGAAGCCTTGATTGGCGTGCCATAGGGATCGAGCAGAATGCCTTGCAGTGCAGTCCAGAAGATCTTGTCCCACACTTCGCTCTCGGGCGCTGCGAGATCCATTGCGGCCGGCGGGGTCTTGGATAAATTCTCTTTGTTTCCGACTCGCGTATAGAAGAATGGAATGGCTGCTGCCAAACGCTGTTTCGTTGTCGGGCGTGTATAGGTCAGCGGCCACACGTAGCGCAGACGATTATTCTCGGCGATGTCGTCGCCCAGAGTGTCGCGCAGAATAGACACGAGTGGGACCCACTTGTCATTTTCAGTAGACGCGATGCCCGCGAGTCGCGCGTGAACAGTGATTAGCTCAGCGCCCCCCGGGATTTCGACACGCTCCAGTCGCAGTATCTGAGAGAGCGCCGTCGTCGGGTCGTTTTCTTCAGATGCTGGGGAGTTTGGCCCCTGGGCCCGACTGATGGTTGTGAGTAATGGCGAGACAACGAGCAGTAAAGCAAATAAAAAGCTCGCCCTCAGGTGCCAGTGCCTACGGCTTTGGAACGTCATCCTTTTCCTGAACGGTCAAAAATTCTGGCAGATGGGGAGTTTGTGCTGCACTAAA